>CBEUNK010000225.1:0-1776 GCA_965544455.1 uncultured Thiogranum sp. | reverse complement strand
CGAATCAGGTAACTGCGGTAGACCAGGCGGGCGAGGGCAATGCGCAGGCGCGCGCCCGGGCTGCCGTTGTCCGGCTGGTATAACCAGCGTGCCAGCGAGCGGCGCGCCTGGTCCAGGCTGCCCAGCAGGCCGGTAGGCAGTGGCAGAATCTGCAGCGGTTTGTGCAGGTGAATGACCTCTACCATCATGGAAATGCTGTCGCCGGTGACCACGAAACGGTCGGCCAGGCCCAGCAGGCCACGGTAGGGGTTGTCCGCCTGGCTGTCGTTCCAGTCGTAGAGCACAGCCTGCGGCGGCAGTTGCTGTTTGAGCTGTGCGGTGATTTCCGGCGGTGTGCGGCGGGAGGTCGTGAAATAGGGTGTTCCGCCTTCCCGGATTACCCGCTCGGCTTCCTCGGCCAGCTGGCGTGTCACCGCCGGCGTGAACACGAAAGGGTTGGTGGGGCCGCCGACCATGATGGCGACCAGCGGCCGCGGTAGCGCGGCGAAGCGTTCACTCCAGTCGCTCGCTCCCTGGTCGATAGCTGCCTGGTTGATGCGCATCAGCGGCATGTTGATACGCAGCACATTGGGGTAGGGGGCCGGCAGGGTTTCGGCGCTGGTGATAATCAGGTCGAACTGTTCCATGTAGCCCGACGGCTTGCCGACCAGTACCAGTTTGCTGTGACCGCCGGATTGCTGTTTGACCCACAGCGCAACGTTGGCGGGGCTGCGGCCCACGGTGATGATCAGGTCCGGCCAGGGTGCCTCGAGCGGGTCGGACCGGTCGGGGTCGATATGATACAGCGTCGGCCCGACCCGGGGTTTGCCGAACAGAAAAGGCTCGCGCACCTGGATATTCCGGCGTTCGCAGTGCCAGCCGAGCTGTGACTGCAGCGCGTCGGCGATGGTTTCAACCTGGCCGTTATCGCCTTTCTTGTTGCCCAGTAACAGCCAGATGCGGGGCCGGGATTCAGACGGCGACACTGTCGTCGGCTTTGCTGTCGCCCGGGGTGTAACCGAACGACGGTGACAGGCGCTCGCGCACCAGCGCTTCCAGTTCATCGGCCTGCGCCGGCGTGAAGTAATCGCGGTAGCCGCCGACCTTGGCGCGCCGCACCTTGAAGCTTTCCGGGTCCTTCGGGTTGCGCAGCGTCAGGCCACCGGAGCGGAAGAAACCCTCGCTCTCCAGCTTGCGCAGATTGTCGAACGAACCGAAGTCCACCGCCGCCTGGATTTCCTCATCGCTGAAGGTATCGCCCATCAGAGTGGTGATCTGTTTGAGTACGCTTGCCGGGTCGGCGCGCAGGGCCTCGTAGCTGGTGACCAGGGTGTTATCCAGGCTGGCCAGTGCCTTGTCCCAGTAGTTCAGGAAATCGATCAGCGAGGGCAGGCCGATATCGCTGTGGCGCACGAAATCCCACATCTCGACGTTGCTGCGGTCGACCGGGTGCTGCAGTTCGGCATTGATCAGTTCCTGCTTGTGGGCCGACTGGCGCCTGGTGAACTGGAAAAACCAGGACACGGCGATATCCAGCGGGTTGCGCGCCAGCAGCACGACGGGTTTGTGCTTCAGGTCGGAGTCCGGTGCCTCCGGCTGCAACCGGTCGCCGATGGCGCGCTCGTAGCTGTACCAGCCGTTGGTGGCGGCAAAGCGGGGGATGGCGGGGTTGCGGTCGGCCAGCGCGGGGTAGCGCGCAAAATCCTCGGCGGCGATGCCGTGGCGGTTGCCGTAGAGGCGTGTCAGCATGACCTTCAGCCAGGTGTTGCCGCTCTTGGGGTGGGCGATAATGATCAG
>CBEUNK010000224.1:0-2005 GCA_965544455.1 uncultured Thiogranum sp. | reverse complement strand
CACAGGGAACCGGCTCCCCCCGCAGTAATTGAGGGAAGGTATCCTTGAGCATGTAGGCATCCGTGGTCGGCATCAGTCGCCAGCAGCCTTCAATAGTCCCCTGCGGCTTGCGGGCCAGCATGTATACCGGGTTCATGGTATCGAACAGGTCGTACTCGAGATTATCGTGGGTTTCAACATCCCACTTCAGCTTGTTGAAAAATCCTGGTGCCCGAATGCGAACATGCCCCGCAGGGTTCTCGCATCAAACCCGGGAAACTCACCGCCACCCAAAACGATTTCGCTCATGACTCGCCCTCCGTGCAATAGACGGTGGCGAGTAAAGCGCTTATCGATTTTCAGGGTAACTGTAAGATGTTACAGGTGGGTATTTTATTTATTGTATTTACTGGCTGAATTGAGGCTCGATAATGCCGAGAGAGACGGCACGTGCCACCGCCTGCTGACGGTTTCCGACGCCCAGCTTGCCCTGCACGTTCTGCAAATGGAAGGTCACCGTGCGCTCGGAGATATTCAGAATCTGCGACGTTTCCCAGGCTGTCTTGCCCTCGGTAGCCCACAGCAGGCATTGCTTTTCCCGCCGGGTGAGTTCGACCCGGGACAAGGCCAGCACATCCTGATCAAAAATCCGCCGCACCGCTTCGTGCAGGTAAGCGGTAAACAGCTGCCCCATCGGCAACACCCGCTGAATACGCCGGGAAGATGGGGATTGTGTCTGTGCGCTGGAAAAACTCAGCATGGCGAAATCGCCCTGGGCGGTGTGTACGGGAAAGCTCACGCCGCTTTGAATACCGAAGTCCTGCGCCTCGCTCATGAAACGCCGTATTTCGCTGTTTTCTTCCTGCCGTAACCGGTCGCCATCCCAGGACATCGGCGTGATATTCTGCGCGCAATACTGAACGGTCGGATCCACAACCATGTAATTTTTAGCCGTGTAGCGGTCCCGCCACGCCTTGGGATAACCACTGATAAAAATGAAATAGGGTTTTACAAACGACGTCGGGATACGCGCGCCATAGATAAAGCGGTCAAAGCCGTGATCCTGGCAGACATCGGCGCAGATTCCATGCAGGCAATCAACGCTTTCGGCCGCGGAAACCGCGTCGATCACATCGATGCAATTCGTGGCGTCCATCCACCTCCTCCGTTTCACTGCACTATCCGCCGCGGACTACCGGTCCGGCGCACCATCATTATGAACAAAAGTATATGTACAGTCCCCGGAAAAGGAAATACATTGGCAACCGGGTGCCGACACCCCGGCAACACCGACAGCAGGGGCCTTGACCCCGCGGCCTCATGGGCTATACTTAGTAAGTTATTTAACTTAATTTCATGGTAGTATCACATGCCCCGATCCAGCGATAAACGCGAACGCCTGCTCCGCTCGGCAGACCAGTTGATTCTGCAACAGGGCTTCAAGCAGACGACACTGGCGGATATCGCGGAAGACTCGGGGGTACCCCTGGGTAATGTCTACTATTACTTCAGGACCAAGGAAGCCATAGGCGAGACAGTCATCGAAAATCGTCTCGCCAACCTGCGGCAGTTACTGCAGAAGTGCTCCACCGAAACGTCGCCCAGGGCGAGATTACTGGCCTTTCTCGACTACCCGGTCAGCATTCGTGACGACCTGACCAAAAACGGCTGCCCGCTCGGGACGCTGGCGTATGAACTTTCGCGGGCGGACGGTTTCCTGCGCGATTCCTCCCGGGCACTGATCCAGATCGTGCTGGACTGGAGCATCGAACAGTTCGAGCAACTGGGGAAGCCGGATGCCCGTTCACTGGGATTACAGTTTGTCAGCCAGTTGCAGGGCATGAGCCTGATTGCCAACACCCTGGATGACCCGAAAGTCATCACGGAGATGGTTGAGCAGACCCGTCGCTGGATTGAAGCCCTGTAACCAACGCTTTTTATTTAATATAATTGTTAGTTTGTTTTCTTACTAATGGAGGCAGGTATATGTCAAACACACTTTCGCAACAGACCGAGCAAACCCGCA
>CBEUNK010000223.1:0-2021 GCA_965544455.1 uncultured Thiogranum sp. | reverse complement strand
CTGGTGTTCCACGACGTCACCCGGGAACGCCGCATGGCCCACCAGATGACCTGGCAGGCGACCCACGACAGCCTTACCGGCCTGGCCAACCGCAACGAGTTCGCCGACCGGCTGGCCAATCTGCTGGGCAGTCTTGCCGGTAACGCGGCGAGCCAGCACGCCCTGCTGTACCTCGACCTGGACCAGTTCAAGGTGGTCAACGACACCTGTGGTCACGATGCGGGCGATGAACTGCTCAAGCAACTGAGCCGCACGCTGCGCGCCAATGTGCCTGCCAGCGCCTCCCTGGCGCGACTCGGGGGTGATGAATTCGGCATCCTGCTGGAAAACATCAGCCTGGAACAGGCGGTGGAAAACGCCAACCGGCTGCTGCAGGCATTTGCCGATTTCACCTTCCAGTGGCACGAGCGCCGCTTCGACGTCGGTGTCAGTATCGGCATGGTGCCTATTACCCGTGAGACGCCCAGCGCCACGTACGTCCTCAGTGCCGCGGACGTGGCCTGTTATGTCGCCAAGGAATCCGGCCGCAACCGGGTGCACGTCTACCAGGACAGTGATATCGATCTTGGTGAACGCCACAACGAGATGCACTGGGTGTCCCGCATCAAGGAAGCGCTGGAAAACAACCGCTTTGTCATTTTCAGACAGACCATCACCGCGCTGAATGGTGATGACCCGACGCCCCACTACGAACTGCTGGTACGCATGCGCGAAAAGGACGGCAACCTGGTACCGCCGGGCGCCTTCATCCCGGCCGCGGAACGCTACAACCTGATGAATGCACTGGACCGCTGGGTAATCGAGGCCGCCTTCAGTCACCTGCAGCTGGCGCAGCAGCAGGGTGACACGGGCATCTATTCGATCAATCTTTCGGGCAACTCGCTGAATGACGACGATCTGCCCGTTTACATCCAGGGCAAAATCGGCGAGTACGGTATCAACCCGGGGCAGCTGTGCTTCGAAGTCACGGAAACCGCGGCGGTCTTCAACCTGGAAAAAGCCAGCCGCATGATCAATTCGCTGAAAAAACTGGGCTGCCGGTTTTCCCTGGACGATTTCGGCAGTGGCCTCAGTTCCTTCGGCTACCTCAAGAACCTGCCGGTCGACTTTCTTAAAATCGACGGCAGCTTTGTCAAGGACATGAACACTGACCCGATGAACCGCGCCATCGTTGAAGCCATCCACCAGGTCGGACATTCCCTCAGCATCCGCACCATTGCCGAGTTCGTGGAAAACCAGGAAATCGTCAACCAGCTGCTGGAAATCGGCGTCGATTTTGCCCAGGGCTACCACTTCAGCAAGCCGGAACCGCTGGCCGGCGACGGTAACGTCGTGCAGCTGCATACAAAGCCATAAGAATAATTGATATTAATTTGGTCATTGCGAGGAACGAAGTGACGCGGCAATCTCATGCAATGGAATCAATCGGTTAGAGATTGCCGCGTTACCGCAGGGTATCCTTTAGGGCACTTCGTTCCTCGCAATGACGAATTAATCGGTAAATATTACAAACTGTTACAAGCCATCTAGCCGCCTGGCCGCCTGATTTCGTATAATATACATATGCAATGGTTAACGCTCGTACCCGAAGATGCCGGCGTCCAGCGCCTGAAAGCCGACAACCGTCGCCCCGCGGTGACGCGTGACGTCGATGCGCTTTCCGCCTACCCGTCGACCCACGCGGTGAAAATCGGCGATGGCTCGGTGAAGCACCAGGCCACCAACCGTGACCGCCGCCAGGGCGACCGCCGTGGCGGTGGCGACCGTCGGCGTAAACAGGTACCGGTCATGCTGGACACGCGCAGCAACCATGATCGCCGGGGTATCGAAAACCGCCGGCGAGCGGATGCGGCACAGGACCGGCAGCCGGTCGCCCGTACCCGCATCAACCTGTATGCCTGACCGGCCTTTGCCGCCCGGACAGCAAACCGCCACCTCCGTACCCTCTCCCTGCGTACGCAACTGCTGCCTTGACGATAACGATATCTGCCTGGGGTGCTTTCGCAGCCTGGAGGAAATTA
>CBEUNK010000222.1:0-2077 GCA_965544455.1 uncultured Thiogranum sp. | reverse complement strand
GTTGCGGCGACGCTGAACCCGGCGTCGTCCAGCAGCGGGCGCATTTCTTCGGGGGTCGTCAGATGACTGGTTTCGCCGGAAGTTGCCCATGGCACGGGAAAGGTAAGCGCCGCATCGTTTTTCTTCATGACATCGAAGATATACAGCATCGCCCCGGGCTTCAGCACGCGTGCCATCTCGTGGTAGAGCGCGTCGCGCTCCCGGATGTTCATGGCCACATGCAACGTGATGGCGGCGTCGAACGCCGCTGCCTCGAACGGCATGGCCAGCGCGCTGCCGACTTCGAAGCTGACGCTCCCGTCCAGGCCGGTCAGTTGCGTCAGTGTGCGCGCAACCGAGATATACTCCGGCGTCAGGTCGATGCCGGTGACGCGGCACCCGGTGCGGGTGGCGATGTAACGCGCGGCACCACCGATACCGCAACCGATATCGAGCACGCACTGACCTTCGCACAACGCCATCTGCGCCACCGCGTGCTCGGTCGCATCGCGCCCGCCGATATGGAACTCCTCGACGGGCGCCAGGTCGTCTGGCTGCAGACGATCCATGTCTGCACCCGCCGCCTTCAAGCCACCGAGAATGCGCGACAACAGCCCGTCGTCACCGTAATGTTGGGCCACTGCATTTTCAATATCATTCATACTCATACACCCACGCCGGACGGCATCAGGTAGACACGCTTCCGGATGACGCCGGCTTGTCCTCGATACCAAGCAACTCCAGTATTTTCCTGGATACGACAAAGCCCAGGCAGAAGCCGGTTGCCGCGGCAAACAGCAGCCCTGCGGGTATGACATAGGTGAACCAGTGCACCTTGTCAAAGCCCGTCAGCCATAAACCGATCAGGCTGATGACAGCCATGTTGAAAAAAAACACGCGTTGTACTCGGCTTGCATTGAACATTTCAGCACCTCGCCAGGCAGTGGATAGAGACATATTCGGCGCGCTCGTTCAGGCCGAACATTGACTGCCGATGCTAGTGCTGTATGTTATAGATAACAATAGGTCCATTTAATACCACTGTGTTATCAATATGAGAACAATGGAGGATTACGATGGACGACCTCCGACGTATGGTTATTTTCTTCCACGTGGTGGAAACACGGAGCTTTTCGGGCGCAGCGCGCCAGCTGGGTATCGCCCGGTCCGCCGTCAGCCGCCACATTGCCCTGCTGGAAAAAAGCACGGGGGTACGCCTGCTGAATCGCACCACCCGTCGCCTCAGCCTGACCGAAGCCGGTAAACGCTACTACGAAAGCTGTGCACGTATTGTCGCCGAGGCGGAAAATGCCGCTCGCCACATCCGCACACTGCAGGAGGAACCGCAGGGCAACCTGAAGGTTGCCGCGCCGATCAGTCTGGGCAACCGGTTCATTACACCCCTGATCAGGGAATTCATGCAACAGCACAGCGGCCTGAACGTGGAATTGCTACTCGACGACCAGGTTGTTGACATGGTGCAGGAGGGCATCGATGTCAGCATCCGCGTCGGCTGGCTGCACGATTCCAGCCTGGTTGCCCGCAAGCTCGGTGACTGGCCGCGCTATCTCTGCGCCTCGCCGGATTATATCGAACGTCATGGCCGGCCGGCCTCACCCACCGCACTGGCAGATCATGAGTGGATCATTTTCACCCTGTTACCGACCCCCTATCACTGGACCTTTACGAAAAATGGCCGCCAGTACCGCGTGCAGGTGAAAGGCCGGCTCAAGACCAACAATGCCGATGCGGTACACGACTCACTGCTTGCCGGTGCGGGCATTACCGCACAGGCGGGGTTCCTCGTCAGGGACGATATCGAGGCCGGCCGTCTCGAGCACCTGCTGCCCGACTATGATTGCGGCAGCGTCGGCATGTACGCCGTTTACCAGGACCGTCGCTACCAGCAGGCAAAGGTCCGCGTGTTTATTGAGTTTATCAACGCAGAATTTCAGCGTCTTTTATAGATACACCCTTGCAACCTATCGAGAAGCAAGGCAGTGCAAACTTATTTTTGATAACCCGGATCGTAGAGGGTGGCGAAAAAGGCTGCCCCGACAGCGATTATTCTTCGTGATAGGTATATCCAGTCAGCCCA
>CBEUNK010000221.1:0-2129 GCA_965544455.1 uncultured Thiogranum sp. | reverse complement strand
CCAGGGGTCGGGGAAAAACAGCAGGATCCGGTCGAGGCTGTGGTCATCGATGCAGTGCTCCAGGATTTCGATCGCATCGTGGCAGAAAATGCGCACATTGCCGAGCTCGCGCTGTGCGAGCTGCTGCAACAGACGGCCGACGCCGGGCCGGTGTACCTCGATACCGATAAAATCAGTGCCGGGCTCCCGCGCGGCCATTTCCGCCAGGCTGTCGCCGTTACCAAAGCCGATTTCGAGCGTCAGCGGTGCCTGGCGCCCGAAGACCGCTGTCGCGTCCAGCCGCCGGTCAGCGGCAAGCCCGTAGCGGGGCCAGAGTGTGTCCAGTGCTTTCTGCTGGCCGGGTGTCAGCCGGCCCTCGCGCCGCACGAAGGAGCGGATGCGCCTGGTCTGCCGGTCTGTGTTATGTTTGACGTCGGGCATGGGTGATTTCCTGAGAGACGGGATTATACGGACTTGCTGAAAGACTATCTGGATAAAGTCAGCGCCTGGTTCGGCCAGCTGGATTTCGTGGCGATGGGCTGGGAACTGGTGGTGCTGGTGCTGGCCTTTGCCGGGGCGCTGGTGGTGCACCGTACCCTTGGGCGCTTCCTGCTCGAAACCAGTTCGGCGATCGGCAGCCACGATATCCGGCGCATTACCCTGCGCAGCCTGCAGCGCATCATTTTCCCGCTGAGCATGTTACTGGGTGCGGTGACGGGCAAGGCCGTCCTGCTGCACTTCGACCAGGCGGTGCTGTTACTGAAACTGGCCGTACCCCTGCTGCTGTCGCTGGCCGGTATCCGGCTGGCGGTGTACGTGTTGCGCAAGACCTTCCGGCCCGGGCCGGCCGTCAAGGCCTGGGAGAACGCCATCGGCACCACGATCTGGATCCTGGTCGCGCTGCACCTGGTGGGCTGGCTGCCCGACGTCGGCCGTACGCTCGATGCGGTCGGTTATACCTTCGGGTCGGTGCGTGTTTCGCTGCTCACCCTGCTGCAGCTGATTCTTGCCATCGGCGTGCTGATGGTGATGGCGGCCTGGCTGACCAAGGTCATCGAGCAGGGCCTGTCGCGTTCCACCCACCTGAGCCCGGGGCTCAAGGTCGGCCTCGGCAAGACCTTCAAGTTCCTGTTGTACACGCTCGCCGGCCTGTTGTCGCTCAAGGCCGTGGGTATCGATCTAAGCGCGCTGACGGTATTTGGCGGGGCGCTGGGTGTCGGTATCGGCTTTGGCCTGCAGCGCATTGCCAGTAACTTTATCAGCGGTTTTATCCTGGTGTTCGACGGTTCCATCCGGCCCGGCGATGTCATCAGCATCAACGACAAGTTCGGCTGGGTGCAGGAATTGCGCGCCCGCTACATCGTGGTCCGTGATCGCGACGGTGTGGAGACGCTGATCCCCAACGAGAACCTGATCACTACCGAAGTCATCAACTGGAGCTACAGCGATCCACGCGTGCGTTTGAAGCTGGCGGTGCAGATCAGCTACGACGATGACCCGGAAGCGGCCATGCAGATCCTGCTCGAGTGCGCGAACGTTTCCGATCGGGTATTGCATGAGCCGGCACCGGCAGCCCGCCTGATTGGTTTCGGTGACAATGGCATCGACCTGGAACTGCGGGTGTGGATACGCGACCCGCAGGAGGGCGTCGCCAACGTGCGTTCGGATATCAATGTCGCCATCTGGAAGCGCTTCCAGGAAGCCGGCATCACCATCCCCTATCCGCAGCAGGATCTCTACGTCAAGGAACTCCCGGCAACGCCGGCCTAAATCCGACAGGCTCCTAGAAAAATGTCCCGTCCAGCGGCGACGACGCGCTGGCAAACCGTTTTCTGGGAATGCGGCCCGCCAGGAAGGATTCGCGGCCGGCTTCGATCGCCTTCTTCATCGCCGAGGCCATCAGTACCGGGTTGCCGGCAGCGGCGATGGCGGTATTCATCAGTACACCGTCACAACCCAGTTCCATGGCAATGGACGCATCGGAGGCGCAACCGACACCGGCGTCGACCAGGATCGGCACAGAGGCGTTCTCGACAATGGTGAGAATGTTGTAGGGATTGCGGATACCGAGACCGGAACCGATCGGTGCGGCCAGCGGCATGACGGCGACACAACCCATGTCTTCCAGACGCTTGGCGATAATCGGGTCG
>CBEUNK010000220.1:0-2214 GCA_965544455.1 uncultured Thiogranum sp. | reverse complement strand
TGCCGCCCACGTGCCCCATGGCCCGAACGATAGCCTGACGTTCGGCCTGTTCACGGATTTCCCGCAGGTTGAAGGTGCGCACATCCTCGTCACCCGCACCGCCCAGCTCCAGGTCAGAGACCGAAATCTGCTTGTGCTCGGCCATGATCACCGCGCGCTTGACGCGGTTTTCCAGCTCGCGCACGTTGCCCGGCCAGGGGTAGGCCTCGATGGCGGCCAGCGCATCCTTGCTGAAACGGTGCTGCGCCTTGCCCATCTGCTTGCTGAATTTTTCCAGGAACACGCGCGCCAGCAACAGCATGTCGCCCTCGCGTTCGCGCAGCGGCGGAATGCGGATGGTGATTTCGCTGATGCGGTAATAGAGGTCTTCGCGGAATTCGTTTTCGCGCGCCAGTTGCGGCAGGTCCTTGTGCGTGGCGCAGATCACCCGCACGTCGACCGGGATCTCCTGCCGGCCACCGACGCGCTCGATGACCCGTTCCTGCAGGAAACGCAGCAGCTTGGCCTGTAACGACAGCGGCATATCCCCCACCTCGTCGAGGAACAGGGTACCGCCGCTGGCCGTTTCGATTTTACCCGGCGTCTGCTTGGCCGCGCCGGTAAAGGCGCCTTTTTCATAGCCGAACAGTTCGCTTTCGAGCAGGTTTTCCGGGATGGCCGCACAGTTGATGGCGACAAATTTGGCATCGGCGCGGCCACTCAGCGAGTGAATGGCGCGGGCGATGACTTCCTTGCCGGTACCCGACTCGCCCAGGACCAGTACCGTGGCGTCGGCCGGCGCAACCTTTTCCACCGTGCGGCAGACCTTGAGCATTTCCGGACTGCCGGTAATCACACCCTCGAGCGGGGAATTGCCGCCGGTCACGTGCAGGCGCTGGTTCTCTTCCTCGATTTCACGCAGGCGGTAGGCGCGGTTGACAATGAAGCCGAGGAGTTCGGCGTCAATGGGTTTATAGAAGAAGTCGTAGGCGCCCATACCCACGGCCTGCAGCGCGTGGGCGCGGTCGTTGTTGCCGGTGACGACGATGACCTTGGTCGCGGGCGAGCGGCTCAGGATCGCCTCCAGCGTCTGGAAGCCTTCGCTGGTGCCGTCGGCATCGGGCGGCAAGCCGAGATCCAGGGTAACGACGGGCGGACGGTATTTCTCGAGCTCGTTAAGGGCGGTTTCGCGATCACCCGCGATAAGGACGTCGTAGCCTTCGAAACACCACTTCAGCTGGGTCTGCAGCCCAGGGTCATCCTCTACAACCAGCAGTTTCCTCGAATCGGTGGTCATCTGTACTTCCGTTCTTAGTATTGTCGGAGGACTTTACACTATTTTTCCGCTCAGCGCTAATCGGAATACGCATTCTGAACGTCGTGCCTTCACCCACCCGGCTGATGACCTCGACGTCGCCACCCAGCTTGCGAATGAGTTCGCGGGTCTCGTAAGCCCCTATCCCCATTCCGGAATTTCCCTTGGTACTGGTAAAGGGCTTGAACAGGTCATCGCGGATGAAGTCCGCCGCCATGCCCGCCCCGGTGTCCTGCACCTCGATAACGGCCTGGTCGTTCTGCTTGAAGAGTCGAACAATAATGCGCCCGTCCGCCGGCGTCGCGTCCTGGGCATTGCGGATGACGTGGCCGACCACCGCCGACAGGCGGTCATGGTCGGCCTTGACCAGCAGCCCCGTGGCCTGGCAATCCAGTGACGGTTGGGGGGTGCCCGCCGACATGGTGATGATGACATCCTCCAGCATGTCGCAGATATCCAGTTCGACCTGCTGGTCCTCCGGATCCTGGCCGCTGCGCAGGTGCGCCAGCAGACGGTTCATTTTGTTAACCGAGTTATCAACCGTCTGGATGGTGTCTTCCATGAACTGCGGATTGTTCTTGTGCCGGGCGGCGTTGGACACCACCAGTGACAACTGGGCGATCAGGTTTTTCAGATCGTGCATCACGTAAGCCGACAGGCGGTTGGTGGCTTCGAACTGCTGGGCCTGGGACAGAGCCTGGGCGGCATCCAGCTGGGCGAGGTGCGCGGCCGACTGGCGGCCGACAATACGCAGCAGGTCGTAATCCTCCCAGTTGAGTGAATGCGCAACCTGCGGCCGCGTCAGTACCACCAGTCCGAGCAGGCGGTCATGGAAAACCAGCGGTGTAATCAGCCAGGCATCCTTGATCCGGTCAAACCACTCGGGCAGCACCAGGTCTTTATAGACCTGTGGCGACAGG
>CBEUNK010000219.1:0-2228 GCA_965544455.1 uncultured Thiogranum sp. | reverse complement strand
GCCCGCTTCATTAATCAGGCTGTGCAGAAAATCCAGGAATCGCAGGAAGCTGCCTGGGACGCCAAAGAGCTTGCCGAGGTGACCCTGGATTCCATTGGTGATGGCGTCGTGACAACGCGGCGTGACGGGACGATCGTGTTCATGAATCCGGTTATGGAGCGCATGCTTGAAGTTTCACTCGCGGACGTGAGGGGCCGGCAGCTGCGGGACATCATGTTGATCGTGGACGAAGAGACCGGGAAGGAACTGGAAAACCCGGTTACCCGGTGTCTGTATGAAAACCGGGCAATTGAACTTGATGGCAATTGCATCATTCAGATAGAGGGTGGTGAGGAATGCCCGGTGGAGATTGCTGTTTCGCCGATCTCAGCCAAAGGCGGAGAGGTTCACGGGGCCGTCATTGTGTTGCATGACGTGCGCGAAGCACGTGCTTTACAGCGGGAGCTGTCCTACCAGGCGAGCCATGATCCGCTGACAGGTTTGTACAACAGGCGGGAATTCGATCGTGAATTACAGCGGGCACTGGAGCATACCAAGCGCGATAACGAAGAGCATGCACTCTGTTATCTCGATCTTGACCAGTTCAAGATTATCAATGATACCTGTGGACATGCGGCAGGCGACCAGCTGCTGCAGAAATTGACCGCCGACCTGCGCGGCAAATTGCGCAAGGCCGATACTCTGGCCCGCCTTGGCGGAGACGAATTTGGTGTGTTGCTGGCGCACTGCCCGATCGAGCGCGCCATCGAGGTGGCCGAAAGCCTGAGAATGCTGATCAAGGAATTCCGCTTTGTATGGGGAGACAAATCCTTCCAGATCGGTGCCAGTATAGGGCTGGTGCCGGTGACACATGAACAAAGCTGTGCCGCGGAAATACTGTCGGCGGCGGATATGGCCTGTTACGTGGCCAAGGAACAGGGCAGGAACCGTGTGCATGTCTACCAGCTGGATGATGAAAACATGCACCGCCGACGTAACGAAATGAGTATGGTGTCCGCGGTGCGCAGGGCGCTGGCGGAAGACCGCTTCGAGCTGTTCGCCCAGCCCATTGTCAGTACCCGGGGTGAAAAGAATAGACACTACGAACTCCTCATCCGGATGCGTGACGAGGACTGCGGCTATATTTCACCCGGAGCATTTATTCCCGCTGCCGAGCGTTACCAGCTGATGTCGGATATCGATCGCTGGGTTGTCAAGGCGGCAATGGAACTGCTACTGGAACAGGAGCGGCTTGGCAGGGACGTACAGATATCGATAAACCTGTCCGGCCAGTCCCTCGGCGAGGAAGGGTTTCTTGGCTATATGATCAAGCGACTCGACCGGATCGGCGCCTGTGCGAGCCAGATCTGCTTTGAAATCACGGAAACAATGGCCGTCAACAATCTGGGTGTGGCGCTGAAATTTATCGAAGCGATAAAACGGTACGGGTGTAAATTTTCGCTGGATGATTTTGGCGCAGGGGTCAGTTCTTTCGGATACCTGAAAAACCTGCCTGTCGATTATGTAAAAATCGACGGGGTATTCATACGCGCCATCCATAATAACGAAGTGGATCAGGCGATGGTAAAGGCAATCGTGGAAGTCTCGAATGTCATGGGTATGCAAACGATCGCGGAATTTGTGGAAAACGAGAAAAGCTTCAAGTTGCTGCAGTCAATCGGCATTGACTATGCACAGGGATACTGGGTTGAAAAACCGAAGCCGGTATCAGAGGTATTTCAAAATGAAAAATATCCCGGTAATGGGGCCTTGCGGGTAGTCAGGACCTAGTCAGTCGGGGAAGACAATAACCAATCCGGATAACAGGGAAGTGTTCAGCCTGCAGGAGGCTGTAGAGTTCGGCGACCGGTTCTTTACGCCACTTCTATCCGCCTAGCTTGCAATGCTGTGATGGTGCGGTGCCAGCATGAGAATGAGTGCCTGGGCATGTTCGGCTGCTTTCTTGCCCAGTTCCGTCAGGTAACCGCCGTCTTTATGGGTGACCAGGCCCTTGTCGAACAGCCGTTGTACGGCGGCGATCTTCTTCGGGTCCGCCGTCGAATGAACCTTAATGCCCTGGCTATTGGTGTCGAGGCTGTAATAAATCAGGATGTTGAGTTCGGCAATTTGTTCTTCTGAGTAATGCATGGGTGCACCTTGTTCCCTCGGAAATAAAGAGGGCCCCGGCAGTTGCCGGGGCCCGTATTGGTGGAGGCGGCGGGAATCGAACCCGCGTCCGCAAGCCCTCT
>CBEUNK010000218.1:0-2244 GCA_965544455.1 uncultured Thiogranum sp. | reverse complement strand
TTTTTGTCTCTGATCGAAATTTGCCAGAGAAAAATAGTTGTACATATAAATGAAATCGGATAGCTTTGTACAACAATTACCACTAAATGGATGCGCTCATGTCACCGAACGACGGTTTACTCAAAAGTATCGCATTTCTCCTGTTGCTGACCGCTGCAAAAGGCGCTCACTCCGCTTGCCCGCCGGCGCTCGACTACCACAAGCGGCCACTGACGGAAGAGCAGCCGGTGCACCTGTGCGACGTAATGCGTGGAAAGGTTGTGCTGGTGGTAAACACCGCCAGTCAATGTGCCTATACACCACAGTACGATGGACTGGAAAAACTCTACGACCGGTATCGCGAACGGGGGCTGGTGGTAGCCGGTTTCCCCTCCAACGATTTTGCCGGCCAGGAACCGGGTACGGAAAAGCAGATACAGGATTTCTGCCGTCTTACCTATGCAATCGAGTTCCCCATGTTTGAAAAAGTGCGGGTCAAGGGCGCATCGGCCGACCCGTTTTATAAGCATCTGGCCGGCGTCACGGGTGAGCAACCCCGCTGGAACTTCCACAAATATCTTCTTGACCGGGAGGGTCGTGTGGTGGCCAGTTTCCCCAGCCAGGTCGCGCCTGAAGACAAACGACTAATAGACAGCATAGAGGAGTTGTTATGAATACGCCCCATTGCGATACCGGAGCCAAAGACACGATAAAGATCGGTGTGAGTGCCTGTCTGTTGGGCAGGAAAGTCAGATTCGATGGCGGTCACAAACGCAGCCGCTTCATCACCGACGCGCTGGCCGATCATTTCGAGTTTGTCGCCTTTTGTCCGGAAGTGGCGATTGGCATGGGTACCCCACGGCAACCCATTCGCCTGGTCGGTGACGTGCGGAATCCACAAGCCGTCGGCGTAAAAATGCCGGAACTCGACGTAAGCCAGCCTTTGCGAGACTATGGCAGAAAAGTCGCCGGCGATATTACCGATCTGTGCGGGTTTATCCTCAAGAAAGACTCGCCCAGTTGTGGCATGGAACGCGTGAAAGTCTACAACGACAAGGGTATGCCGGAGCGTTCCGGAACGGGGCTTTTCGCCCGTGAGATCATCAAGGCGCATCCGCTGTTGCCAGTGGAAGAAGAAGGTCGCCTCAATGACGCCGACCTGCGTGATAATTATATAACCCGGGTGTATGTCTACGCGCGTTGGAAAGCACTGCTTGCTGCCGGGTTAAGTAACTCCGGGCTGCTTGAATTCCATGCCGACCACAAATACCTTCTCATGTCGCACAGTACGGTCGTGTTCAAGCAGTTGGGTCAGCTGTTATCGGATTTAACCCGGGCGTCACTCGACGATATTGCCGACCGCTACATCGCCAGACTCATGCAGACGCTGAGCAAGCCGGCCACGCGCAAGCGCCATACCAATGTACTGCAGCATTTACTCGGTTATTTGAAACGTGACCTGGATTCTGCCCACCGGACAGATCTGAATGAAACTATCGATGCCTATCGGCGCGGTGAGTTCCCCCTGGTGGTACCGATCCGCATGCTACAGCATCATTTCAGCGTGCATCCTCATCCCTATATCAGTCAACAGGTGTATTTGAACCCCCACCCGCAGGCGTTGCTGCTGAGAAACAGTTTATAGGGCCTGAGTTATGAGCGATGTCATGCAGTTTGGTGTGGTCATTATCGGCGACGAAATTCTCCGTGGCAAGCGCACCGACAAACACTTTCCCCATGTTATCCGGGCACTGCAGGCGCGTGGTTTGCAGGTCGCCTGGTCGAGAATGGTGGGCGATCACCGGCGGCGCCTGGTGCATGAATTACAGCTGAGCCAACTGGATGACCTGCCGGTATTATGCTTTGGCGGCATCGGTGCCACGCCCGACGATCAGACCCGTCAGGCTGCCGCCGAGGCATTCGGCATCCGTCTGGCCAGGCACCCGGATGCCGCTATCATGATTGAAGACCAGTTCGGCGAGGAAGCTTATCCCAACCGTATATGCATGGCAGATCTGCCAGAAGATTGCCTGTTAATCCCTAATCCGCATAACCGGATTCCGGGTTTTACCCTGTACGACCATCATTTTTTTCCCGGATTTCCGTCCATGGCCTGGCCCATGCTTGACTGGGTGCTGGATCATTATTATCCGCACCACGCAGCACAGGAAATGGAGAAGTCAGTCAGGGTATGTCATGCCCGCGAATCAGACCTGGTGCAGCTCATGGATGAGTTGTCTGCCGGTCTGGACGATGCGCATTTAT
>CBEUNK010000217.1:0-2251 GCA_965544455.1 uncultured Thiogranum sp. | reverse complement strand
GTCAGGTAGTAGGGGTCGACACCGATACAGTGGCCGCCCACCAGGCCGGGGCGGAACGGCAGGAAGTTCCACTTGGTACCGGCCGCTTCCAGCACTTCCAGCGTATCGATATCCAGGCGGTTGAAAATCAGCGCCAGCTCGTTGATCAAGGCGATATTGACGTCGCGCTGGGTATTCTCGATCACCTTGGCCGCCTCGGCGACGCGGATACTGCTGACCTTGTGTGTCCCGGCCCGGATGATTTTCCGGTACAGGGCGTCGACGAAGTCGGCCGTTTCCGGGGTCGACCCTGAAGTCACTTTGGTGATGCTCGTCAGGCAGTGCTGCGGGTCGCCCTGGTTGATGCGCTCGGGGCTGTAACCGACAAAAAAATCCTGGTTGAAGGCGAGCCCGGAAACCTGTTCCAGGATGGGTACGCAGACTTCTTCGGTTGCCCCCGGGTAGACGGTGGATTCGAATATCGCCACGTCGCCCGGCTTGAGCCTGTCGCCCAGCAGGCGGCTGGCCGCTTCCAGGTGCGACAGGTCCGGGCGTTTGTAACGGTCGACCGGCGTCGGCACGGTTACGATAAAGACATTACAGTCGGCGAGATCGGCCGGCTCGCAGGACAACCCCAGGTGGACCGCGTCGGTCAATGCCTTCCGGTCGACCTCCAGCGTACTGTCGTTACCCGCTTCGAGTTCATCAACACGTCTCCGGTTGATGTCGAAACCGATGGTGGGCACAACCCTGCCGAATTCCACCGCCAGCGGCAAACCGACATAGCCCAGGCCGATCACGGCGATCTTCACTTCGTCAATAGTCAGCACAGTCTGTCTACCGTTTCATTTCGGCGCCACCCGCTCCAGGTTCCGCACCGTCTCCAGTGCTTCACTGCGCAGCTTGCGCTTGATCAACCAGGGGCCGATGATCGGCGGGATCCAGAAATCGGGCTCCACCTCGGAACGGATCAGCACACGCGTGCCACCGGGTTCCTGCCAGAGATTGAGGCGGGCGTAGCCATGGCGGAAATCACTCTGTGCGGGAATGACGGTTGCGGTCACCGAACCGTCATCCGACTCGATGACATCCTGCACCTGGTGGATACGCTTGCAGTAAAACCAGATACAGGCCTCCGTGACGGTACGCACCTGGTAATCACCGGGCTTACGGGTCTTGAGCACTTCACTGATCTCGATGGCCTTGTTAACGCGCCCCAGGTTATTGTAATCGGTCAGCAGTTCACGCACTCGCGGCTCCGGCACATTGACCCGGGCATCGACCTCGACAAAATAGACCCCGTTTTCGTGATTCGCCGATGCCGTGTAAACCTTTCCAGCGAGCAGTGCTGCAGGCAACGGGACGAGCAGACCTATTGTTAACAGGCCGGGCAGAAACCGGCCTTTTAAATCATGCAGACTCATGGGTGCCTAACAGCTGCCGGCGCCACTGCCCGCTCCACCTTATTGAAAGATCCCCTTGAACTGATCACCGAATTTTTTCTCCAGTTTCTTTTCCAGCTTTTTCTTGATTTTCTTTTCCGCCTTCTGCTTGACGGCGCTGTCCAGCCGGACCTTGTATTGCGGTTCGGCGAAAGTACCGCTGACCTGCACCGGGATGGAAAGACCCTGCAGGTCCGTCAGCCCCTTGCCCCCCTGCCCCTCGAGGCTGCCGACAATCTTTGCCGTGAGCAGGTAGTCCAGCGTCTCGGCGGGCAGATCCACGTCACCCTCACCCTGCACTCGCAGCAGCGGACTCTTGGCCATCAGGTCACGGTTGCGTATCACGCCATTGGTCACGCTCGCCGTGCCCGTGAGTTCGGAAAAATCCGTCTGGTTGGGCCCTTCTTCCCTGGGCGCCGGCTGGCCATTCAGGGCGGCCTGGGCCTTGCGGATCAGCGCCGCCAGGTTAAAGCCCTTCACGGCGCCGTTCTCGAAAGCGAAATCGAGTTTGCCGTTCAGGCTTTTCTTCAAGGCCTCCGGTGTCTGGCCGGTAGCGACCAGCGTGGCGCTGGCGCGTGTCGTTCCCGACAGCGTGTCCTTGCCGGCAAGGTCCTTGAGCAACGGCCCAACCTGGACCCCGGCCAGTTTCTCGTTCATGGAAATTTTCGGTTGCCGGTTGCGCGCGTCGAGTGTCAGGTCGCCGTCGTAACTGCCGTCGTACATTTTCGCCTGGGCGGGATGAACGCGGATCAGGCCGTTATCGGCCACCAGCTTCATGACGATATCGGTACTTCTCAGCTGGTAGGCTTTCAGCTGATCGATCTTCAGAC
>CBEUNK010000216.1:0-2264 GCA_965544455.1 uncultured Thiogranum sp. | reverse complement strand
CTGGCGAAACAGCTGGGCATCGACCGGGGTCAGGCACAGGCTTACGTGGACCTCTATTTCGAACGCTACCCGGGTGTCAGGGCCTACATGGAAACCACGCGTGAACAGGCCCGCGAGCAGGGTTATGTCGAGACCCTGTTTGGACGGCGTTTATACCTGCCCGAGATCAGGGCGCGTAACGCGCAGCGTCGCCAGGCGGCGGAACGCACCGCCATCAATGCGCCGATGCAGGGCAGCGCGGCCGACATCATAAAAAAAGCCATGCTGTTGGTGGCTGAATGGATTAAAAACGAGGCCCCTCTCGTCTTTATGATTATGCAGGTGCATGACGAACTGGTGTTCGAAGTGCCGTCGGCATTTCGCCGGACTGCAGAGCAGGCGATCCGCGAACGCATGGAATCGGCTGCGGATTTGTCGGTGCCGCTGGTTGTGGATATCGGCGCAGGCAACAACTGGGACGAGGCACACTGAACGAGTGTCTAAGATTGATATCTAACCAGCGTGGTCAATGGTTTAGCAAGCGTTTTACAGAGGGGGCATATATATTATTTCAGACGCTCCACTACACATGGGACCCGAAAATGGTCTATAGTGTCAGGTAGCGAGCGTTGCAGGTCTGTTACTACGAGCGAGGCATACTGGAACAGCAGTTATTTCGACATAGCAGGTCGCCCCAACCATGGAGTGTTGTTGGCTGACGCTCCCCGTTCGTAGACAGACAGAACGGGAATTCCTCCAACCCGGTTTCCCCAAGCCGGGTATTCTTAACCCCGGTGCTTCCCCCCCTTGCACTCCGGGGTTTTTTTTTTTGCCGGGTGCTGAATGCCGATGTATATCACCCGGCCAGCAGCCAGTCGCTGATGATGTCGCGAGCCTCGTCCACCCCGGTATTTTTCAGCGCCGAGAACAACTGTACACTGGCTTGCGGGTGCAGGTCCGCCAGCTGTTTACGCACCGCCAGCAGCGTGTTGGCGGCGGGCCCGCGTTTCAGCTTGTCGGCCTTGGTCAGCAGGATGTGCACCGGCAGGCCGACCTCCGCACTCCACACCAGCATCTGCCGGTCGTACTCCGTCAGCGGGTGACGGCAATCCATCAGCAGGATCAGCCCGCGCAATGACCGGCGCACGCGCAGGTACTCGGCAAGGTTACGCTGCCACTGTGCTTTCATGGCCTGTGGCACCCTGGCGTAGCCGTAACCGGGCAGATCGACCAGGCGACGTTCAGCGTCCAGGCCGAAAAAGTTGATCTGCTGGGTGCGCCCCGGCGTCTTGCTGGTGCGTGCCAGGCTGCGTTGCCGGGTAATGCTGTTGAGGGCGCTGGATTTGCCGGCGTTGGAGCGCCCTGCAAACGCCACTTCGGCGCCCTCGTCCGGCGGGGCCAGGTGCGTTTGCGGGACACTGGTGAGGAAGCGGGCACTCTGGAAATTGATACTCATTTTATTATTTTCTCACAGTTTTCCCGGGCGTTTTTGTTGACCGGCAGTCGCCTCGCTGGTATACAGTTGGGCTCTTTTTTGGGCGTCGCCCGGTAGTTGTCGGCGGTGCCCTGTCCGAAGTATTTCTGGAGATTGAACCAAGATGAATAAGTGGCTTGTTTTTGCAGCAGTTTTTACCCTGGTCAGTAGTGCCTCACCGGCGTTTGCAGCAGGTGATGCCGCTGCCGGCAAGGCTGCGTCGGCGACCTGTGCCGGTTGTCACGGTGCTGACGGTAACAGTGCCAACCCGGAGTGGCCGAAACTGGCCGGACAGGGTGCTTCCTACCTGGCCAAGCAGCTGCACGACTTCAAGGGCGGTACACGCAAAAACGCCACCATGGCACCCATGGCCATGGCTCTGAGTGAACAGGATATGGACAACCTGGCAGCTTACTTTGCGGGCCAGACGGTCGCCCAGGGCGCCGCCAATGAAAAACTCGTTGAACTGGGCCAGAAGATCTACCGTGGCGGCAACCCGGCCAGTGGCGTGTCTGCCTGCATCGGCTGTCATGGTCCCAGCGGCGCCGGAAACCCGGCCGCCAAGTTCCCGGCCCTCGGTGGGCAGCACACCAAGTACGTGGAAAACCAGCTGCACGCCTTCGCCGCTGGCGAACGCGATAACGATGCCGGCAAGATGATGCGCAATATCGCCGGGAAGATGACGGAAAAGGAAATCCGGGCAGTTGCCTCTTACGTCCAGGGTCTGCACTGACACCCGGTCCCGGTATACCTTTATATATTTAGCGAGACGGCAGTCACTTTTACTCCGTACCCTGAAAGGCCGGACCAG
>CBEUNK010000215.1:0-2265 GCA_965544455.1 uncultured Thiogranum sp. | reverse complement strand
CCGCCATGACCCCCTGTCCCTGCGGCTACTTCGGCGATCCCGCCGGCCGCTGCACCTGCACCCCGGACCAGGTCGACCGTTACCGCAGCCGTCTCTCGGGCCCGTTGCTTGACCGTATCGACCTCCAGGTCGAAGTACCCCGCCTGCCGCAGAATCCATTACAGCTACCGGCCGGCGAAGACAGCGAAACGGTTCGTGGCCGTGTCGTGCGTGCGCGTGCGGCGCAGGCGCGGCGCGGTGTACTGAACGACCGACTGACGACCGAACAGATCGCCCGCTATTGCCGCCTGGACGACCGGATGCAACAGTTACTCGACAAGGCCACGCAGCGTTTTCTGCTGTCACCGCGCGCGGTATTCAGGATTCTCAAAGTCGCGCGCAGCATCGCCGACCTCGCCGGCCGCGACACCATCGCCCCGCCCGACCTGCAGGAGGCCATCGGTTACCGTTGCCTGGATAAGGCGAGCGCCCTGGAGAAACGCTGACTAATCCGTCATTGCGAGCACCCTGCTTCAACACAGCAGGGATATCCCTTAGACTGCACAGCGAGAAATCCCTGAAGCGGCCGGCCAATCCCCGGCGAAACCCGCCCCGCCCGTATGCCGAAGTCCAAGCCACCGAAATCCACCGCCCCGCTCAACAAGGCGCGCGCCCTGCTCAAAGCAGGCCGGCCCCGCGAGGCGGCCGCCCTGTTGCAGAAACTGCTCGCCCGCAAGCCACAGCATGGCGAAGCACTGGCACTCCTGGCCGAGCTGTCGTTTCGCCAGGGCGACCTGGCAGCCGCGGCGCGGCTGCTGGAAACCGCGCTGGCCACCCGGCCCGACAACGTCGCGGTGCTGAACAAGCTGGCGGTGGTCTATGCCACGCAGGCACAGTTTCCCCGTGCTGCGGACTGCCTCAACCGTGCGCTGCGGCTCGACCCCGCCTGTTATCCCGCCTACCTGGATCTCTGCAAGGTCAACCGCGAGATGGGCCTGCTCGACAAATCCATCGAGGCCGGCCGCCACGCCGTCGACCTCAAACCCGCCGACCCGCGCGCCCACAGCAGCCTGGCGCTGTCGTATGAACGCTTCGGTCAGCACCGGCAGGCCCACGCGCACTACCGGCGCGCCGCCGAACTCGCGCCCGGCGACTTCAAGCGGCAGTTCGCCTGCGCTGTCAGCCACGTCGGACTCGGTGAAAAGGAACCGGCACGGGCGCTGCTGCAGCGCATCGTCGCTGCGCAGCCGGACCATGCACAGGCACACTGGATGCTGGCGCGGCTCGACCGCTGCGGCTCGCCGGATGACGCGCGGCTGCAACAGCTGGAAAGCCTGCTGGCGCGCCCCGACCTGCCGGATGACGACCGCGCGTATCTGCATTTTGCGCTGGGCAAGCTGTACGAGGACTGCGCAAACTACGATGCGGCATTTGAACATTTCACCGCCGGCAACCGCCTGGAAAATGCCCACTATGACTACCGGCCCGCGGACTACCACGCCGCTGTCGACGCCCTCATGGCGACCTGGTCCTGCGACTTTATTGCCGGCCTGCGTGATCAGGGTTCGGCCAGCGAGACTCCCCTGTTCATTGTCGGGCTGCCGCGCTCGGGCACGACGCTGGTCGAACAGATCCTCGCCGCGCACCCGGCGGTTTACGGGGCGGGAGAATTGTCCTGGTTCAGCAAAACCGAACAGGACCTGCCCGCCTTTCTCGGTTCGTCGCAGCCCTACCCGGACTGCGTCCGGGCACTGCAGAAAACGCACCTCGAAACACTGTCGGAAAAATACCTGGCCTACCTGGCCACGCTTGCGGACCACGGCGACTACCGCTACATCAGCGACAAGATGCCCGCCAACTATGAACGCCTCGGCCTGATCGCCGCGCTGTTCCCGCGTGCCCGGATTATCCACTGCCGGCGTGACCCGCTGGATAACGCCGTGTCGCAATTCTGCCTACTGTTCCAGGGCAACCTGGAATACAGTCACGACCTGTACAACCTCGGTACCCGCTACGCCGAGTACCGGCGTCTGATGGCCCACTGGCACCAGTGCCTGACCGGGCAGATCCTCGATATCGACTACGAAAAGCTGGTGGCCGACAACGAAGCGGAAATCCGCCGGCTGCTGGCCTTTCTCGACCTGCCCTGGGACGCTGCCTGTCTCGAATTTTTCAAGGCCCGGCGAGCCGTGCGCACCTCCAGCGATTTCCAGGTGCGCACACCGATCTACGCGACATCGGTGGGGCGCTGGAAACATTACGATAAATTTCTCGAACCGCTGAGCC
>CBEUNK010000214.1:0-2285 GCA_965544455.1 uncultured Thiogranum sp. | reverse complement strand
TCGGCGCGGTCGAGAGGTTTGACGAACACCTGCTGGACAGCACTTATAACGACGCGCTGTCCCTGTATCCCGTCGATGTCGTCAATCAGCGCCTGGTTTCCCCGTTACTCAGGATCATCGGTGAACGCTGGAAGGAACGCGAGACCGGTATTGCCGAAGAACACTTCTTTTCGGTTTATTTACGCAACAAACTGGGCGCCCGAATACACCATTTGAACCAACGCAGCCGTGGACCGCTGTTAATCCTGGCCTGCCTGCCGGGTGAGTACCATGAGATCGGTTTGCTGCTGTTTGCATTGGCGACTGTCAACTTTGGCTATCGTGTGCTGATACTGGGCGCCAACACCCCGCTGGATCAGATACCCCATGTCCTCGAGCAGCGACCCTGTGACGGCATCGTCCTGTCAGGTTCAGCCCGACCTTCGCGCGGCCTGTTTGAAAGTGAACTGCCTGAGCTGGTTGGAAAATGCCCGATTCCTGTATTTATCGGCGGCAGAACCGCAGCCAGACATCAGCAGAAAATTGAAGCCAGCGGCGCTGTTTGCCTGGGCGAATCGATCAGCGCGGGGCTCAGGTCAATGAGTCAACTACTCAAAACCGGCAAGTAGCGTTTAACCACGTGTCCACGGCGATACTCTGGTTTCGCAGGGATTTGCGTCTTGCTGATAATCCGGCTTTACAGGCATTACTGCAGGATGGGCATGTTCCTGTGCCGGTCTTCA
Organism: uncultured Thiogranum sp.; assembly: GCA_965544455.1. Classification (GTDB taxonomy): domain Bacteria; phylum Pseudomonadota; class Gammaproteobacteria; order DSM-19610; family DSM-19610; genus Thiogranum. The sequence continues at coordinate 1,563 of CBEUNK010000214.1, read as the reverse complement.
TTTATGACGAACCTGACCCTGACTGGCCGTCGGGTGGGGCGAGCGCCTGGTGGTTACACCATAGCCTGGATGCGCTTAAACAATCGCTGCAACAGCAGGGCAGTGACCTGCTAATCCTCAGCGGTGACGCTCGACAGCAGTTATCATCACTCATTAAGCAAACCGGCGCCCAAGCGGTCTACTGGAATCGCTGCTACGAGCCGGCATTTATCAAACGTGATGAAGCGCTGAAAAGGCAATTCAAGCAACAGGGTATCAGCGCCTGCAGCTTCGGAGCCAATTTGTTGCGCGAACCCTGGCAGCACCTTAAAAAGGATGGCACACCCTACCGCGTGTTTACCCCCTTCTGGAAATCGCTGTATAAAATCGGCCCGTCACGTGACACCGTGACCATACCCGACCATCTTCCAGCACCCCCAAAAGGCAAACTGCCGACGAGCCTACCCATCGAATCACTGAAACTGTTGCCGGCCCTGCACTGGGACAAGGCGTTTTACCAGTACTGGCAACCGGGGGAAGACGGCGCCTGGAATGCCTTAAAGGACTTCTGCGACGCCCGATTGAACGGCTACAAGACCGACCGCGATATCCCGGAAGTATCCGGCACATCGCACTTGTCCGCACACCTGCATTTCGGAGAAATCAGCCCCCTGCAGTTATGGCATTATCTTTTGCAATGGGGAACATCAGAAACATCGCCCGGCACACTGACCGCAGTAGAAGCCTGGTTGCGCCAACTGGGCTGGCGCGAATTCAGCCATCACCTGCTCTATCACTTTCCCTACACCGCCCTGCAACCACTCGATACACGTTTTGAACGCTTTCCCTGGCACACTGACTACGCAGCGTCACTGACGCGCTGGCAGAAAGGCCGGACCGGCATTCCGATCGTGGATGCCGGCATGCGCGAATTATGGTCGACCGGTTACATGCATAACCGGGTACGCATGATCGCCGCATCATTGCTGACCAAGAACCTGCGCATACCCTGGCAGGAAGGTGCACGCTGGTTCTGGGATACCCTGGTAGATGCTGACCTGGCGAACAACACCATGGGCTGGCAATGGATCGCCGGCAGTGGCGCCGATGCCGCACCCTTTTTTCGCATTTTCAATCCAGTGCTACAGGGCGAAAAATTCGACAAGGCGGGCGTCTATGTTCGTCGCTGGGTACCCGAGCTCGCAGGCCTGGAGAATAAATACATTCATCAACCCTGGTCGGCCGAACCGGAGACCCTGGCAAAGGCGGGTATCCGTCTCGGCAGAGAATACCCCGAGCCGGTGGTCGATCTGAAGACCAGCCGTCAACAGGCACTGGCTGCCTGGGACCGTGTTAAACGACAGTCTGCCTGAGCGCGCTTGTCTCTTCTGCTTCCTGCAGGTCCTCAAATTCCAGACCACGCGTGCTCAACGCAGCGACAAGGCGTGAGAATGCCGCCTCAACTGCGGACGGTTCACCGCGAAAGCCAAGCTCTATCGAAGGGATGCCGCCCATGTGCGCCAGGCTGAATAAATGCGCATCGTCCAGACCGGCAGACAACTCATCCATGAGCTGCACCAGGTC
>CBEUNK010000213.1:0-2429 GCA_965544455.1 uncultured Thiogranum sp. | reverse complement strand
GCAGCGGCCGCCAGCTCTTGCTGGACTCGATACCTTCGGCAGTCGTCACGGCGCTGGCATAGCCCGCCTCCCGCACCATCGCCACCTGCTCGGGCCGGTACAGGCCGAAGGGCCAGGCAAAACTGCTAACCTCCACGCCGAAGCGACGGCTCAGCACCTGCCGCGAATCAGCCAGTTCGTGCCGGGCAGTCACCGCATCCAGCCGCGAAAAATCCGGGTGCGTCATGCTGTGTGAACCCAGTTCAAAACAACCCGAGTCCAGCAGGGTCTGGACCTGCGCGTCACTGAGTTTAGGCTCCTGCAACAGTTCGCCACTGTCGTGGTGCTACTTGCGCACTACCGACCAGTCGCGGTTGAAGCGATCGACCACCAGGTAGAGCGTTGCCTTGCAGTGATACTTTTTCAGCAGCGGCAGCGCCTGCAGCAGGTTATCGGCATAGCCGTCGTCAAACGTGATGGCGAACGACTTTGCCGGCAGCTTGCCGGCCGACTCCACCAGTTCGCTGACGGTAAAGCTCTGCCAGCCGTTTTGCCGGAGCCAGCGCAACTGCCGCTCGAACATCGCCGGGGACACGCGCAGCCCGTTGAAGCGGGCTCCCGCACGCGGCTCGGCGATCATGTGATACATCAGGATACGCGGCCAGGCATCATCGGCTGTGGGCCGCCACCAGGCGTAGCCCAGCGAAAACCACAGCAGGCCCAGGACAACCGCCGCAACTGTAAATGTCACCGGCGTACCAGGCGCTGGTACAGCGCCAGGGTATCATCCACCATGGACTGTACACTGGCGAACGGCTGAGGCGTTACTTCCACCGGATGTTCCAGCAGTTCCCGGCTGACGGCCTCCAGCGCATCCAGGTCACCCGGTTTAACACGGCCGTGGGGGTAAGCCTGGCTGAGCGTATCGCCGACGCCGCCGTGGTCATAGCCAACCACCGGCACACCCAGACTCAGGGCTTCGCGCACCGTTCGACCGAAAGACTCCGGTTTGCCGGACAGGGAGTACACCAGGTTGGACACCGACAGGATATCCCGCACATCCATGCGGTGCCCGGTAAAGGTCACGGAACCTTCCAGGCCGAGCCGCTGCACCGTCGCCTGTACCTCGCGCATGTATTTTTTCCGCAGTGGATCTTCGCCACCGACAATCAGGCCATAGACCGGCAGGCCGGCCTTTATCAGGCGCGACAGTAATTGCAGGAAATCCAGGTGACCCTTGAGACGGGTAATGCGTCCGGGCAGGGTGAGCACCTGCCGTTCGAGCAGAAAGGGGAAGTCCTGGTACCAGCGTGCCATCCACGCATCACCGGGACGGTAGCCGAACGGGAACACCCTGGGGTCGATGCCCCGCTCGATCAGGTGAATCCGCTGGGCGTCGGTAGCCGGGTAATTCTCCAGGATATAGCGGCGACTGGCCTCCGACACGGCAATCACCGCCTCGCCCCGTGTCATGATCCGGCTGTAGCGGTTTACCGAGTAGAGACCGTGCACGGTGGTGACAAAGCGCGGCCGGGTTTCCCCGGGGAAACCTTTCCACGCCAGGTAGGCAATCCACGCCGGCAGACGCGAGCGTGCGTGCAGTATATCGATGCGCTCATCCAGCACCAGGCGTCGCAGGCGCTTGACCAGGCGCAGTGTCCACAGGGACTTTTTACCGATCGGCCACTGTATGTGCTCGCTGCCCTGGCCGGTAAGGCGACTCACCAGCTGACCGCCGTTGGAAACAACCAGCGAGCGGTGCCCGGCCTTGACCAGCCCGGCGCCGAGCTCGAGCGTGCCACGTTCCACGCCACCGGATTCCAGCGCCGGCAACAGCTGCAGAACGGTTAAGCTGCGTTCAGCCATTGCTGTACCATCCAGTCCGCGCAACGGGCCGCTTCGTCGAACGGCTGTGGAGAAACTGCCGCCGGTTGCCATTCACCGGGGGCACCGACCCGGCCTGCTTCTACCAGTTGCTCAATGGCGGCACTGATTCGGTTGTGGCCTTTTGCGTCAACCGACAACAGACCCACGGCGGCTCCCGAACTCAGCGCCTCGTAGATCATCGAGATACTGTCCTGGCTGACCCAGACTTCGCCGGCGTCGGCCAGCTGCGAGGCCCACCAGTCAGGGCCGGTTTCGTCAAAGGGTACGCAGCATAAATCCGTCTGCCGGCGCCAGCGCTCGACCAGCGCAGCCGGTGTTCGCCTCGACGTGGTCAGGCACCAGCGCATGCCGGGGCGTTGCTGCTGCAATTGTTCTACCTGGTTGAACATGGCGTCATTATCCCAGAGAACGTGGCGTGATGGACCACCGATAGCGATCAGCCCGTAATCGGCCCGGTGTTCTCCGCCCGGTCGGATACGGTTGAGTACGCCACTGGTACTGATGACGTCGGCTGGCGGCGTTGCATCGTCGTGCCGCGGCACGATGCACAGGTCGAAGCAGGC
>CBEUNK010000212.1:0-2437 GCA_965544455.1 uncultured Thiogranum sp. | reverse complement strand
TTCTGAACCGTATCGAACAGGTCAGCGTGGAACGGGCCTACCGTATCGTCGGTGCTCTGGAAAAACACGCCCAGGAAATCGAAGACTATTACGTCCCGCAGATCCGTGAGCTGATTGCCCGCTGGCGTCGCCAGGTGCTGGTCTGGGATGCGGGCTGGTTGCTGTTGGCCGGGCTGGTCGCTATCGGCAGCCGCTTCCTGCCACCGGCAATGGCAGAAACCATGGGTAACGGTGTGCAACAACTGATGGCCAGCACACCCCTGCTGACGGGCGCCGGCGTGTTGCTGGTGATCCTGGCGTTGTATCTGCACTTCCGTGTGCGTCGCTGGGCTGCCACCCGGGTAATGCGTGAAATCGCCCAGCAGTTCGTGGGCGAAGAGGCCGAACGCCTGACGCGCGCTTTCAAGCGCAATATCCGTCCCTGGCGCAGTATCTTCGATCCGGATCCGGCCGGCTGGTCGGGGCGTAACCGTCGGGCACTGAAAAACATCGTCAGCGGTGCCAACCGCCTGGTGCAGACCCTGAACGACCGCTTCACCGATCCGTCCGGCAACCGGCGCCCCAGCGGTGACGAAGCGACTGAGGAGGTGCCTCCCCGCGTCGTCAGTGGCGAAATCGTTCCGCGCGAGGAAACGGCCTGAGGTGCGCGGATGGCGGGCTGGCGGCATAATCTCCTGCTGACTGGCACCTTGCTTGCGGTGTTGCTGACACCGCTGGATGCGACGGCCTACTATTCTTCCGGTCCCGGCGACGTGCCGGTGCGGCGTTCCCTGCCGACCGCCGTCGACCTGATGGAGTCGGCCCTCTACTGGATGCAGGACATGACCTCGGCTTACGATCCGCGCGACCCGGCGTCGATCGTCAGCCTGATGGAAGACCAGGCCGCGCGCTATTTCGACTTCGCCTACATGGCTTACCTGATCGCCGGGCCGGAATACAGCCGGCTGGACGTGCTGGAGCGCAGCCATTTCCAGAACCGTGTCCGCGACCGCCTGTTCGAGTCGCTGGCCCGTAAAATGGGCATGTACGACGTGCGTATGCCGCGATTCCGGCCCGTCATGCCGGTGGCCACCGGCAATAGCACCTGGCGGGCCGGTGGCGAGTTTTATCACCCCGGTGGCCCGACCATCCGCCTGTCATTTTATTTTTACCTGACACCGCGGGGCTGGCTCATCTATGATGTCAGCAGCAACGGCGTGAGTGCCGTGTCCGATTTGCGCCGGCATTTCTTCGCCAGGCGCTTCGAGCACTGAGCCGCATAGGCAGCCGGCCCGGTTCGGGCTACAATGCGCGCTTTGCCGCGAGCGCGAACAAAGGTTGTCATGACAGTCCGTACCCGTTTTGCCCCCAGTCCTACCGGTTACCTGCACATCGGTGGCGCCCGCACTGCGCTGTTTTCCTGGTTGTACGCGCGCAAGCACGGCGGCCAGTTCGTGCTGCGTATCGAGGACACCGACCTGGAGCGCTCCACCGCCGAATCGGTGAACGCCATCCTCGAGGGCATGACCTGGCTGGCGCTGGACTACGACGAGGGCCCGTTCTACCAGACGAAGCGCTTCGACCGCTACGCCGAGGTGATTCAACAGCTGCTGGACAGCGGGCATGCTTACAAGTGTTACTGCTCGAAAGAACGTCTGGACAAGCTGCGCGAGGAGCAGATGGCGCAGAAAATCAAGCCGCGCTATGACGGTCACTGCCGCCACGGCGCCGAACCACCGTCGGCCGACGCCCCCTTTGTCATCCGTTTTAAAAACCCGCAGGACGGCGAGGTGGTCTTCGATGACCTGGTGCGCGGCCGCATCAGTATCAGTAACAGTGAGCTCGACGACCTGATTATCGCCCGCAGCGACGGTTCGCCGACCTACAACTTGACCGTGGTGGTGGACGACAGTGACATGGACATTACCCACGTCATTCGCGGCGACGACCATATCAACAACACGCCGCGCCAGATCAATATTCTCAAGGCACTGGACCTGGACGTGCCGGTGTATGCACACACACCGATGATCCTCGGCAGTGACGGCAAGCGCCTGTCGAAGCGCCACGGCGCCGTCAGTGTTATCCAGTACCGCGATGAGGGCTACCTGCCCGAGGCGCTGCTGAACTACCTGGTGCGCCTCGGCTGGTCGCACGGCGACCGGGAATTGTTCTCGGTGGATGAAATGGTCGAGCTGTTCGACATCGGTGATGTCAACCGGGCGGCTTCCGTGTTCAATCCCGACAAGCTGCGCTGGCTCAACCAGCAGTACATTATGAAAACCGAGGTCGAGCACCTGGGACGGCACCTGTCCCATCATCTCGGTCTGCTCGATATTGACCCGACCGAAGGGCCGGCGCTGCACGAGGTGGTCAAGGCCCAGCACGAACGCGCGACCACCCTGGTTGAAATGGCGGAAATCAGCGAATGTTTCTATCGTGATTTCGAGGCATTCGA
>CBEUNK010000211.1:0-2485 GCA_965544455.1 uncultured Thiogranum sp. | reverse complement strand
TCGCGTTGAGCACGTAGTGCATCACCTCCTGCTCGCGCGGCGTCAGCTGCTCGGCACAGGACTTGATGGCGGCGACCCGCTGATGGCTGCGGCGGTTGTCCAGGTCGAAGGTAATGGCGCTCTGTACGCGTTCCAGCATCAGCGCATCGTTGTAGGGCTTTTCGATGAAATCGTAGGCACCGGCTTTCATGGCGCGTACCGCCATGGCGACGTCGGCATGACCGGTAACGATAATCACCGGCATGAGAACGCCGCGCTGCTTGAGCCGGGTATAGAGTTCCATGCCGTTGATGTCCGGCATGCGCACATCGAGCAGCACGCAGCCGGCCATGCCGGTATCGACCTCGTCGAGAAAGGCCAGGCCGCTGTCGTAGACCTGCACCGGCAGGCCGGCCGACTCGATCAGCCACTTGAGCGACTCGCGTGCCAGGCGGTCGTCGTCGATGATATACACGGTGGCGCTTGTCATCAGTCTAGGTTTCCACCGTGACTGGCAGTTCAAAAGCAAATTCGGCGCCCCCGCCGTCCAGGGTACGGGCACTGATACGGCCTTCGTGGGACTCGACGATCGAGCGGCTGATCGACAGACCGATACCCATGCCGTCCGCCTTGGTGGTGAAAAAGGCATCAAAAATCTTCGGCAATGCGTCGTCCGTTATGCCTTCGCCGCTATCCATCACCGCCAGGCGCACGCCGTCATCGGTGGCTATGAGCCCGCTTGCGATGGTCAGCCGCCGATGGTTTTTGTCTACCCGGTCCATGGCCTCGATACCGTTACGGATGAAATTCAGGATCACCTGTTCGATCTGAATAAGATTACCCTCGACCGCGGGAATCGCCGGGTCGAGATCCAGCTGCAGCTCGACGCCGTGGCGCTGGATGTCATGGCTGACCAGCGCGGTGACGTTGCGCACCGCCTGGTTGAGGTCGATCAGGCCGTGGCCGTCGTCGCCCTTCTGCACGAACTGGCGGATATGGCGAATAATGTCGGCGGCGAGGGTGGCGCCGTCCACGGCTTGTTCCAGCCCCTGGATCAGCCTCGCCTTGTCCGGTTGCCGGTCCCTGAGCATGCGCAGGCAGCCGTTGCTGTAATTAATGGTGCCGGTCAGCGGCTGGTTCAGCTCGTGCGCCAGGCTGGCGGCCATTTCCCCGATGGTACTCATGCGCGACACGCGGGCGAATTCCGTTTCGTGGCGGCGTTGTGCCTCGAAGGCCATCTGCCGCTCCAGTTCGTCGGCGATCCACTGCGCCATGACCTTGAGCAGCTCGTGGTCCCACTGGCCGAGGTGCGCTTTGCGCACCCGGGTGCCGGCGAATTCCAGCGTGCAATGAATACGGCCTTCCAGCATGACGCCGACACCGAGGTAGCTTTTCCAGCCCTGCTGGCGGCAGGCCGAATCGGCCGCGGCGTAACGGCTGACGTCGGGGACATCCAGGGGCTCGCCCGAATGCTCGACCAGGTGTGCCGCGCAGCGCTGATTGATCGGGCCGCTGGCCGCCGGCACCAGGCCCGGGTCGCCCGAGGTCTTGCAGACCTTGTGCTCGTCGCCGTCGACGCTGGCCAGCACGGCAACATCCAGCCCGAAATATTTTCGCCCGGTTTCCAGCAGCTGTTCCAGGCGCTGTTCGTGATCGAGCTCCGGCGCGCTGGTGATCTCGACCAGCTTGCGTAATGCCACGCGGCTTTTTTCCAGTGCCTGGTTGGTCAGCCGCAGATCGCGGGTGCGCTCCATGACCTGTTCCTCGAGCGTGTCGCGGTAACGCGCCAGGGCTTCCTGTGACGCTTCGCGCTGGCTGATTTCCGAGCGCAGGTTGCGTTCGGTTTCGCGCAGGCGGTGATTGGTGCGGGTGATATAACCGTTCAGGCCGATCAGTGACACCAGCGCCAGCCCGGCGCCGATGAACCACCAGGCGTAACGCTGCACCAGGGACCACGGCGAGGTTTCACGCAGCATCTCGTAAGGCCCGATCTTCAGGCTGCGCATCAGGTCTGTCACCGGTGAATAGTCGAGTGGAATGGTCCAGCCGGCGCTGCGCGCCGCCAGTGCGGCCGGATGGTCGCCGGGCATGGACAGCAGCGCCTGTGTCACCCGGGTGGCCAGGTCGCGGGGAGTGCCCTTGAGGGTGGCGAAGGGCCACTCGGGATAGAGGCGCGTACTCAGGGGAAACGGACTGTAAGAATCGTATTGCGGGTTGAGCACGCGGAACGCCTCCCGGTCGACCGTGCCGGATTCCACCATGCGGGCGAACGTCTCGGCACGCACCGTGGCGGCATCGACCGTCCCGCGCTCGACCGCGAGCACGATCCGGTCCTGCGGGAATCCGGCGAAGCGCAGTTCACTTAAATCCCTGAACGGGTCGATGCCGTGGTCAGCCAGTTCGCGCCAGGCCATCTGGAAGCCACCGAAGGCATCGGCGCTCACGGCCATGAAGCTTCGGCCTTTCAGGTCTTCCAGGCCGTTTATGGCGGCATTGTCCGCGCGGG
>CBEUNK010000210.1:0-2524 GCA_965544455.1 uncultured Thiogranum sp. | reverse complement strand
ATCACGCTGGTGTTCGGTACGGAAAAACGCGGTGTGGATATTCCCACCGTCAAGCCGAACTTCGAGACCAACCTCGACGGCATTTTTATCGCCGGCGAGCTGGGTGGCATGGGGCTGATACGCAATGCGGTGGAGCAGGGCCGTCAGGCACTGGAAAGTATCCGCAGGCACCCGGGCGTGGGCCAGCCGGGTGACGACATGCTCGACGTGCTGATTGTCGGCGCCGGCCCTGCCGGTTTTGCGGCAACGCTCGGCGCCATGGAACACGGCCTGAAGTCGGTCACCATCGAACAGGAAACGCTGGGCGGGACCGTCAGCCATTTTCCCCGCGGCAAGCTGGTCATGACGGCACCGGTGAAACTGCCCGTCGTGGGGAAGGTGAATTTCACCGAAACGACCAAGGAAGAACTGCTGAGTTTCTGGGAAACGGTCGAGAAAAAAACCGGTTTGCAGATCCGGTACCGGGAACGCCTGGAAGATATTGTGCCCGAAGAGGGTTTTTATACCGTGACAACGTCGAAACAGACGTACCGCGCCCGTACCGTGTTACTGGCGATCGGCCGCCGCGGTACCCCGCGGAAACTGGGTGTGCCGGGGGAGGATGCTTCCAAGGTCGTCTACCGTCTGATTGATGCCGCCCAGTATGCCGGTCAGCAGGTGCTGGTGGTTGGCGGTGGCGACAGTGCGCTGGAGGCCGCGACCAGTATCGCAGAACAACCCGATACCCGCGTCACGCTGTCCTACCGCTCCGGGGCGTTTTCACGCGCCAAGGAAAAAAACCGTCAGAAGGTCGAGCAGGCCGAGGCCGAGGGACGCCTTAAAGTGCTGTTCAAATCCAATGTTACCGAAATCGCCGATAAACACGTGGTGCTCGATCAGGAGGGCGAGTCAGTGACCCTGCCCAATGATGCACTGATTGTATCAGCCGGTGGCGTGTTGCCCACGCCGTTCCTTAAAAAGATCGGTATCGAGGTGGAAACCAAACATGGCACGGCCTGATCGCCGAACCGTTCTGCGCGGCCTGGTGCTGTGCGTGCTGCTGCTGTCCACCGGGGTGTCGTTGGCGGACGATTACAGCGACGCCCAACTTGCTATCCGCACGCGGGATTACCAGCAGGCCTACACGCTGTTGATAAAACTGGCGCGGGAAGGGCACGTCGATGCGCAGTACCAGGTGGCGGCGATGTACCGTTCCGGGCGGGGTATCGCCAAGGACCATGAGAAGGCGGCATTCTGGTATGCCAGGGCCGCCGAACAGGGACACGTCAAGGCACAGTACAACCTGGGGGTCTTGTACGAAAACGGCTGGGGTGTGGCGCAGGACGAAGCCCGGGCCATGAACTGGTACCGCAAGGCGGCTGACCAGGGCCACAAGAAGGCCCTGGCAAAAGTCGAAAATGGCACCGGAACAGCAGCGGCGGTTAGCGCCGGAGACGACGGATCGACAGCGGGCAAACGCCTGCACCGCGCCGCACTGAAAGGCGACACCCGGGCGGTACGGGCGCTGCTCGATCAGGGTGTCGGTGTCGATATGCCCGATGCTTACAAGGCCACGGCCTTGATGCTGGCGGCTGAACAGGGGCATGCCGATACGGTTGCCGTGCTGCTGGGTGCCGGCGCCGATGTCAAGGCGCGGGAACGTTATGGTGATACGGCGTTGATGAAAGCTGCCGCGGCCGGCCAGGCCGATTGTGTGAAGGCGCTGCTGCAGCAGGGTGCGCGCATCAACGACGCCGACCGCCAGGGTAACACCGCGCTGATGCGCGCGGTGCGTGCCAATCGCTCCGCCACGGTTGCTACCCTGTTAAAGCACGGGGCCGCCGTTAATCATGCCAACCGCCAGGGTGACATGGCGCTGGATATAGCCGATCGCAATGGTTACGAGGCGCTGGCGGAGAAACTGAAACTTGCCGGCGCCACGCGTAAGGCCGGGATTGCTGATAGCAGTGCGGAAAAAAGTGCGCGGCGGGTCCACCAGGTGGAAAGGGCGCGTGACGATGACGCTATACCTTTGATTGTCGAAGCGTCGTGGCGCGGGCAGCGGGATGTGGTCCAGGTCCTGATGTCACAGGGTGCCCCGGTGGAAAGCCGTGACGCGCAGGGTTACACGGCCCTGGCGCGTGCCGCCTGGCACGGGCACGAAGCGATCGTGCAGGATCTGATTGCGGCCGGCGCCGATGTCAACGCCGGCAACACCGATGGTGAGACACCATTATGGCTCGCGGCGAAGTACGGCCACGAACGGGTCGTGCGCCAGTTACTGATCGCCGGTGCCAGCGACCGCGCGGCTGAAAACGGCGTCAGTGCGCTCGGTGCCGCCATCGAGTCAGGTCATAACCGTATTGTCAGCCTGATACTGGCACAGGGGGGCGATGGCACCGCGCTTACCGGCACTGACGACAATCCGCTGATCGCCGTGGCCCGCAGTGGCAACCGGGCTGCTGCCGGAGTGCTGCTTAAACAGGGGGCCTGTCTGGATTGCGCTGACGCCAATGGCCGGACACCGTTGTGGTATGCCGCCGAC
>CBEUNK010000209.1:0-2538 GCA_965544455.1 uncultured Thiogranum sp. | reverse complement strand
GACGTGCTCAAACGATATGAAAAATGGAAAGATATCATATTGATAAGTGGCCCTGATGGGTTGAAGCAAATTAAAGGCTTTAGGGATGAGGCTCTTCGTGGTGAATGGAAAGGGCATCGTTCATCCCGTCTAAACATTCAGTATCGCGTCATCTACAAAATCGAGAAGGATCTTGTTTTAGTTCAGGTGGTTAACGTGACTCCGCACGATTATCGGAGGAAGTAAGATGAAAAATTATCGAAAAGCAAAGAAGTTGGTGGATGTCTCTGTCGGGGAGTCGGTTCGGATTCTTCGTGAATTACAGGAAATGAGTCAGAACGAGCTTTCTGAGCTAACGGGCATTCCGCAATCCACCATTTCTGCCATTGAAAATGATCGGGTCAACCTGGGAGTGGAGCGGGCCAAGATTCTTGCCAGGGCGCTTAAGTGTCATCCCGCAGTGCTCGTCTTTCCGGGTTGGGATGTCCGCCAGGAGTCTGCGGCATAACCAATCATTCGAACCGATACTAAAAATCAGCGCGGTTCAATTCAATCGTTAGCGCAAAAAATCAGACAATGAGCAACGCGTGCGAAACCGGCATCAGCAATACGCCGGCTCATGCATAAACGCGCTGCGCCGCAGGTTGTTCAGAATGGTGACAAAGGGGTCGGCCGCGGCGTCGGTGCTGACGCACAGTGTGGACTGCGCCGCGCCGAGGTGGCCTTTCCACTGGTCGGACAGGGCCGACACCTGGGTGCGGACCAGCGCCAGGTCATAGTTGCGCAGGGCCATGGCGATTTTCGCTTCCTGGGCCGAGCGGGCGCGGAACAGGCTGGCCTGTTTGCCGATGGTGTTCTGCACCAGTTCCGCCAGGCCGTCGTCGTCCTCGACGTGCAGGATGCTCGGCGCGCGGCCGGCGGTGCGTTGCCCGGCCTGTTTCAGGGCGAACACCAGGCGGGCGTGGTCGGCCGTGCGGTTCAGCCAGTCCGGGCCGGCTGCGTCATCGGGCATATTCACGGTGGTGGAAATCACCAGGATCGACGCCCAGGGGTGTTCATCCCGCAGTTCCATGGCGAAGGAGATACCGTCGCGGTCGGCCAGCAACAGGTCGATGGCGACGCCGTCGTAGTGCTCCTGCCACAGCAGCGCGCGTGCATCCTCAGCCCGCGTGGCGCAGTCGACCTCGACGCCGGCCGCATTGAGCCGTTGGCGCAGGGGTTCGAGTTTGCTGGTATCACTTGAGCACAAAAGCAGGCGTGAAATACTGGTTGCGGTCGTTGACATCTGGCTACTGGGTTATGGTCCGTGTACTGCCAGTAAGTAGCGGCGGGGGGGTGGTTTTATTGAGCGCTACCGGTGGGCTTTGCGGCACTTTCCACCGCCGGTTTTTAACCCGTTGTGTTTTGGTGGTTTTCAGCGCGTCGCCATGCAATTTTCCGGTGATTTGCGTAGTATGGAGGGTTTAAGGGGAACGTTCGCGGGCCGGCAAACCGGGGCCGGCGGCGAGGCCGGTTTTTGGAGGAGAGATGCGCCCATCCCAGTTGTTGACAGTACTTGAAACCGAATTCCAGAGCGTGCAGCACGGCCAGCACACGCCGGTGATGCTGTGGGGGCCGCCGGGTGTCGGCAAGTCGCAGATCGTCGCCCAGGTGGCCGGCAAACACCAGGTACCGGTGATCGATATCCGCCTGTCGCAGATGGAACCGACCGACCTGCGCGGTATTCCGTTCCGCGTCGGTGAACAGGTCGAGTGGGCGGTGCCCGCCATGCTGCCCGACGCCGCACGCCACGGCCCCAACGGCGTGCTGTTCCTGGATGAAATCACCTCGGTGCCGCCGAGCGTGTCCGCGGCCGCTTACCAGTTGATCCTGGATCGCCGCCTGGGTGCCTACGAGGTGCCGGACGGCTGGGCGATTTTCGCCGCCGGTAACCGCCAGGGCGACCGCGGCGTGACCTACAGCATGCCGGCGCCGCTGGCCAACCGCTTTTCGCACTACGAGCTGGACGTCAACCTGGACGACTGGGTCGCCTGGGCCTATGCCAACGGCATCGACGAACGCCTGATCGCCTTTCTGCGTTTCCGCCCCGAGCTGCTGTTCGAGTTCGACCCGGCGCACAACCCGGTGGCTTTCCCGTCACCGCGGTCCTGGGAATTCGCCCACCGGGCGCTGCAGAAGTTCAACGACCGGTCGGACGTGCTGGTCGAGGCCCTGCAGGCCTGTGTCGGCCCGGCCGCCGGCATCGAACTGCACGCCTTTGTCGACAACCTCGACAAGCTGCCCGACATCGACGCCATCACCCGCGGGGAAAAGGTGCCGGTGCCGAAAGAAACCGACCTGCAGTACGCCGTGGCCTCGGCGCTGGTCGGCCGCGCGATCCGTGCCAGCGGCCACGGCGACGCCAACACCAACACGGTGTACGGCCACATTATCGATTACGCCGGCAGCTTCCCGCAGCGCGAAATGGGCGTCATGCTGATTTCCGACATGCACCGCGCCATCGGCCAGGACCTGTTCCAGGTGCCGCAGTTTTCCAGGTGGGCGAAGGCGGTGGCGGAT
>CBEUNK010000208.1:0-2578 GCA_965544455.1 uncultured Thiogranum sp. | reverse complement strand
GGTGACCGACCAGCGCATGACAGGCCGGCCAACGCGTACGGCCAGGCGCCGGAAGACATCGAGGGCGCGCCGTTCGTCGGTGGTCTCGAGCAGGATGATGGGCACCCGGGAATGGATGAGGACTGCCAGGTCGTTAACGCTGTTTTCCATGCGGCGTAATGGTAGCAAACCTGTTTGCCTGCCGTGAGCCGGCCGGGCAGCACCCGCTACAGTGAGCGTGGTTTCAGAGTGCCTCGGTTTTGACGATGTAAACCAGCCGCAGCTCCAGCCGCTGCCCGGTACCGTTTTCGGCAATGAGAAATTCTGCATGATTGCGGGTCAGCAGGTCGACCGGCGTCAGGGCATCGATTCGGGACTGGCCGTCATCGGCACACCAGGTGATGCGCAGGCGTCGCTGTTGCAGGATGGCGAGTTCATATTCGCTGTACAGACCGCAGTCGATGGGAGTGTAGTCAGTCATCGTTACGCCGGGCGCGGACCCCCTGCAGGTTGCCGTCGAGGTCGACGGCGGTACTGATTTCTATCGGCTGGCAGCACGCCGGGCAATCCTCGACGTACTGCTGGTCGCCCGCCGAGCAGTCGATTTCGAGATCGAAGTTTTCGCCGCAGTAGGGGCAGTCAATCTGCGTCGCCTCGAGCATGTTGGTCCTCCTCTGCCAGGAAACACTCGACCAGGTCGTCCAGAAAGCGCCAGCCGCGCGGGGTATGGTTGACCCGGCCGTTATCCAGGCTCAGCAGGCCGTCGCCGGCCGCCTGTGCCAGGATGGGTTCGATCTGTTCCGGCGTCAGGCCGCAGGCGGCACTGAAGTCGGTCAGCGTGAAACCTTCGCGTAGCCGCAGGCGGTTGAGAGCGAACTCGAACACGGCGCCGGCGGCGTCCAGTTCACGCTGTCCCTCGAGGCCGCCCTCACCGCCGGCCGCTGCCAGGTAGTCGCGCGGGTGGCGTTTTTTCCAGCGCCGCCGGATGACGCCGTGACCGCCGTCGGTGAGCTTGCCGTGGGCGCCCGCACCGATGCCGATATAGTCGCCGAAACGCCAGTAATTCAGATTGTGGCGACATTGCCGTCCCGCCTGCGCCCAGGCCGACACTTCATATTGAGTATAGCCCCCGGTGGACAGCCGCGACTGCCCCGCTTCCTGCATGGTCCATTTCCGGTCTTCGTCCGGCAGTGGCGGGGGCTGCGCATGAAACAGCGTATTCGGCTCCAGGGTGAGCTGGTACCAGGACAGGTGTTGGGGTTGCAGTTCGATGGCGGCGTACAGGTCCTCGACTGCCTGGTCGACGGACTGGGCCGGCAGGCCGAACATCAGGTCGAGGTTGATGTTGTCGAACCCGGCCAGGCGGGCGGCCTGCACGGCCGCGCGGGCCTCGGCCGCGTCGTGGACACGGCCCAGCGCGAGGAGCTGCGTATCGCTGAGGCTCTGGACGCCGATGGACAGGCGATTGACCCCGGCCGCACGGTAACCGGCAAACTTGCCCTGCTCGAAGGTGCCGGGGTTGGCCTCCAGGGTGACCTCGGCGTCCGGGCTGAGCGGCAGGCGTGCCCGCACGCCACTCAGAAGCCGGTCGATGGCGGCCGCCGAAAACAGGCTGGGCGTGCCGCCGCCCATGAAGACCGTCTGCACGGTGCGCCCCCACACGGCCGGCAGTTCCTGCTCGAGATCGGCCAGCAGGGCGTCGACGTAGTCCTGTTCCGGCAGCTCGTCTTTAAGCGCGTGCGAATTGAAGTCGCAGTAAGGGCACTTGCGCAGGCACCACGGGAAATGGATGTAGAGGGACAGGGGGGGTGTGGCGTTGAAATTGAACATGACCGGGATCGAGAAAAAATGTACCTGTGTAGGTGCATTTTACGACAAGGCGGCGACCAGTTTCCGTAAAGCCTGGCCGCGGTGGCTGAGGCGGTTTTTGACTTCCGGCGCCAGCTGCGCCGACGAACACTGCTGATCGGGTACATAAAACACCGGGTCATAGCCGAAACCGTTGTCACCCTGCGGTGCGTGCAGGATGCGGCCTTCCCAGGTGCCCTGGAAAATACGCGGCGTGGGGTCCCCGGCGTGACGCAGGTAGACCATCAGGCACTGGAAGCGCGCCGTGCGCTGTTCGTCCGGTACGTCCTCGATATCGTGCAGCAGTTTCTGCAGGTTCTCCAGGTCGCTGGCGCCGGCACCGGCATAGCGCGCCGAATAAATGCCCGGTGCGCCGTCGAGCGCGTCGACTTCCAGGCCGGAGTCGTCGGCGATCGCCGGCAGGCCGGTGTGCGCCGCGGCATGGCGGGCCTTGAGGATCGCGTTTTCAACAAAGGTCAGGCCGGTCTCTTCAACCTCGCTGACATCGAACCGGGACTGCGGCACGACCTCGAGGTCGTGCCCCTGCAGCAGCTGATTGATCTCGCGGACCTTGCCGGCGTTGTTGCTGGCCAGAACGATGCGGCTCATGCCGTCTCCTGCGCCAGCACGGCCTGCTGCTGTGCGCTCAGCTCGGTAATGCCCTTGCGGGCCAGCGCCAGCATCTGCTGCATTTCGGTGTCGCTGAAGGGTTGGCCCTCGGCAGTGCCCTGGATTTCGATGAACTGGCCAC
>CBEUNK010000207.1:0-2660 GCA_965544455.1 uncultured Thiogranum sp. | reverse complement strand
AAGACAAGTGCGGAATATTTGGGACTGACGCTGGATGCTGACGGCTGCCGCCTGGCCGCAAGGCCGGAAATGCCGGTAACCGGGTACCGAGATCATTTTGCGCCTACGCAGATGTTGGAGTGCAGTTTATGAGCGCCATCAACAACGCGGCGGACCCGTTTCTAAGAGACGAGTATCAGCACGGCTTTGTGACTGACATCGAGTCGGACACGTTGCCAGCGGGGCTGAATGAGGAAGTGATACGCGCTATTTCCGCAAAAAAGAGCGAACCGCAGTGGATGCTCGAACGCAGGCTCGACGCCTACCGTCACTGGATGACCATGCCGCTTCCTGACTGGGCGCACCTCCATTATCCCCCGATTGATTACCATGCGATTTCATACTACTCGGCGCCCAAACGGAAGGAAGATGGGCCAAAAAGTCTGGATGAAGTCGATCCCGCGCTGCTGGAAACCTACAATAAGCTGGGTATCCCGCTGGAAGAGCAGAAAGCCCTGGCGGGTGTCGCCGTCGATGCTGTGTTCGACAGCGTTTCGGTTGCGACCACCTTTCGCGAAACGCTGGCCGATGCGGGTGTGATTTTCTGTTCCATCTCGGAAGCTGTTCAGCAGCACCCGGAGCTGATTCAGCAGTACCTGGGCGCCGTGGTGCCCCACACCGACAATTTCTACGCGTCGCTGAACGCGGCGGTCTTCAGTGACGGTACCTTTGTCTATGTCCCCAAGGGTGTTCGTTGCCCTATGGAGCTGTCGACGTATTTCCGTATAAATGCGTCCAACACCGGGCAGTTCGAGCGCACCCTGATTGTCGCCGAAGCCGGCAGCTATGTCAGCTATCTGGAAGGGTGCACGGCGCCCATGCGCGATGAGAATCAGTTGCACGCTGCCGTGGTCGAGTTGATCGCGATGGAAGACGCACAGATTAAATATTCCACTGTACAGAACTGGTATCCGGGCGACGAACAGGGACGTGGCGGTATCTATAATTTCGTCACCAAGCGTGGCGAGTGCCGTGGCGATCGGTCACGCATCTCCTGGACACAGGTGGAAACCGGCTCGGCCATCACCTGGAAGTACCCCAGTTGTATCCTGCGCGGCAACGACTCGGTAGGTGAGTTTTACTCGGTGGCGGTGACCAAGGGTCGGCAGCAGGCGGATACCGGCACCAAGATGATCCACCTGGGACGCAATACGCGTAGCACCATCGTATCCAAGGGGATATCGGCGGGGCAGGGCCAAAACGCCTACCGCGGTCTGGTGCGCATGGCCCAGCGTGCCGAGCTGGCACGCAATCATACCCAGTGCGACTCGTTGCTGATTGGTGACCGTTGCGGGGCCCACACCTTCCCGTACATGGAAGTGCGTAATCCGAGCGCAAAAGTCGAACACGAGGCGACCACGTCCAAAATCGGCGAGGACCAGTTGTTCTACTGCCGCCAGCGTGGCCTGTCGGAAGAGGATGCGGTTTCCATGATCGTCAATGGTTTCTGCAAGGAAGTATTCAATGAACTGCCGATGGAATTCGCGGTGGAAGCGCAAAAGTTACTCAATATTACACTCGAAGGCGCGGTGGGTTGAGCGACGCGGGCAATCAATCAGGAGACATAACATGTTGAACATAGACGAGCTACACGTCAGTGTCGATGACAAGCCGATTCTCAACGGCTTGTCTCTGCAGGTAAAACCGGGCGAGGTGCACGCCATCATGGGCCCGAACGGCTCGGGAAAAAGCACCCTGGCGCACGTTCTAGCCGGCCGTGAGGGTTACCAGGTAACTGGCGGTCGGGTACAGTTCGAGGGCAGTGACCTGCTGGCGATGGCAACCGAAGAGCGTGCCCACGCGGGAGTATTTCTGGCGATGCAGTACCCGGTGGAGTTGCCGGGCGTTAATAATACGGTATTCCTCAGAACGGCGGTTAATGCGGTGCGCAGTGCGCGCGGCGAGGAGGAACTGGATGCGGTGAGTTTCATGAAATACATGAAGCAGCAAGTCGCACTCGTCAACATGGACGAAAAGCTGCTGAAGCGAAACGTCAACAGTGGTTTCTCCGGTGGCGAAAAGAAGCGCAACGAAATCCTGCAAATGGCACTGCTGCAACCGAAGCTGGCGATTCTGGATGAAACCGACTCCGGGCTGGATATCGATGCCCTGCGCATCGTCGCCGATGGGGTCAACGCGCTGCGCAGCCCCGAACGCGCTGTGATCCTGGTGACCCATTATCAGCGCTTGCTGGATTATATCGAGCCGGATCAGGTGCATGTGCTGGCGGCGGGCAAAATGATACGTTCGGGTGACAAACGGCTGGCCCTGGCGCTCGAGGAAAAAGGCTACGGCTGGCTCACAGGGGCGGCGGCATGAACGCTACGGAACCCCTGAGCCGGCAGCATTACCTCGAGGGTATAACAGGTATTCAGCCCCAGCTCGCGGGGCGCACCTTGCCCTGGCTCGCCCGACAGCGAGACCGTGCGATCGATGCGTTCGAGACGCTGGCTTTCCCGACGCGTCAGATGGAAGCCTGGCGATACAGCGGTGCCGACAAACTGCTCGAACATCGTTTCAAGCCGGTCAGCGAATCCTTTGAGGCGCTGCAGGACCTGGATGTCGACGAACTGCAAATTCAGGGCCTGGAGGCGCATCGGCTGGTGTTTGCCAATGGCCGT
>CBEUNK010000206.1:0-2673 GCA_965544455.1 uncultured Thiogranum sp. | reverse complement strand
TCGAGGCATTCGCGGCGGACATCGGGGCGCGTGCCTGCCACGCGGACGAGCAGATCGACCAGTTTTGCTTTCGACGCGGTCTCTAGCAAAGTGGCCAGCGGATCATTTTTTTTGCGTGTTCTCGCCATGTAGCTTTACTTGGTGAGCTGAAATTGAACGATCTGGCCCAGCAACGGCAGGGCCTTCACCCGGTACTCGCGACACAGGAATTCGTCGGAAGCCGGCTCCACCGTCGCCAATCCCAGGAAGCCCGCGAAATGCACCAGCGAGCGCCAGGTGTAGCAGTTGCGAACAGACTCATCGGGGGAAAAGACCTGGCTCGGAGGCACTTCATCCAGCAGCATGGGAAAGGCGCGTAAGAAGGCATCTTCATAAAATACCTGTGGCCGCCAGGTGTCACCGTAGCGGGTAAGCAGATAAAGTGTGAACAGGAAGGCGCTCTGCATGAATCGCAACTCGGGATAGCCGTCCCGGTATGCCCAGTTGAACTGCTCGACATAGGCCCTGAACAGCCTGGGATAGATGGCGCTCATGCCGTCCCCGGCCAGCAGTCGGCGGCAGTCGCGGCTGAGGATGAACCGCCCCTTGTATTTACGAATCAGCCCCGCCAGTTCGGCCACAAGGCGGGTGACATGCAGATCGTCAAAATCCTCCTCCCGATTGATGCCACCATAACGGGTTTTTTCCTGATACCGCTGCTCACCCCAATAGGCCAGCGCGGCCTCGCGGCAGAAGTTGCGCGGCAGATTTCCCTTGGCGGTCGGTTTGAGGCCCTGTTCGCCGATGGCGTCCGTCAATAGCCCGAACAGGGTCAGTATCGGTGCTGTCGGGTTGGCATCGAGCACCTCCGGAAAGTGGACCAGTCCCGGTGATGCGAACGGGAAATTCAGCATCTGATGCATCTGCTCCGGCGATAAACCGTGAAACTCGCCCCGTGGCCGCCGGTTCTGCTGTTGGGTAACCTGGTCGACAAATGCCTGCGCTTCTTCCAGTGAGTGGAATTGCCGGCCTTCGAGCGCTTTACGCAAGTGTTCGGACATGCCTGCCGCGCCCTGACCGGCTAGCGTGCTGTCCTCCTTGCCCATGCAGCAGTGTTTATATTTCTTTCCGCTGCCGCAAGGACAGGGATCATTGCGTCCGGTGCCCGGTGTTTTCATATCACAATCTGCTCGGAATCGATTTCACACCACGGCAGTATAGTGACATCGGAACGTGTCTGTCGACTGTCACCACCGTAAACCAGCCAGGCCTTTCCGGCGTCATCACCTGCCAGGTTTTTCCAAAACTCCAGCCCCTTGAAGTAATCCTTGTTGATGGTTTGCCCCGATTTGATTTCCAGCGGTGACAGGTGAGTTCCATGGTCAATCAGCAGGTCCACCTCGTGTCCCGAACGATCACGCCAGAAATAAAGATTCGAGGTTTCACCCGCGTTATAACGGGCCTTAAGCAATTCACTGATGACCCAGGTTTCGAACAAGGCGCCTCGTTGAACGTGGGTGGTCAGTTGCTCGCTGTTTTGGATGCCGAGCAGCCAGGTGGCAATACCGGTATCCAGAAAATAGAGTTTGGGCGTTTTGACCAGGCGTTTGTTGAAATTCTGGTGATGCGGTGGCAACAGATGCACGATATAACTGGCTTCCAAGACGGATACCCAGGTCTTGGCTGTGTTATGCGTAATACCGCAGTCGTTAGCCAGCGAGGAAAGATTGAGGAGTTGCCCGGTCCGGCCTGCGCATAATTTCAGAAAGCGTCGAAATGTGCCCAGGTCCTGTACCTTGATCAATTGCCGGACGTCTCGTTCCAGGTATGTGCGCACATAGTTTCCATACCAGGGATGAGGTTCAAGTCCGCGGTCGAAGATGGGAGGGTACGCGCCATCGAAGAGTATTTTATCGAGATTCCGGCCAACTTTTTCTGCACGCTGTAACTCGTCGTAGCTCATGGGTAACAGCGTCAGCAAAGCGGCCCTGCCTGCCAGACTTTGTGTGATGCCTGACAACAGGCCAAAATGCTGGGAACCCGTCAGGATAAATTCGCCGGGTTGCTGCCTTTCATCGATGCGTGTCTGAAGATAGGAAAACAGGGCAGGGCAGCGTTGCGCCTCATCCAGGATGGCTCCCCCGGTAAACTGGTTTAAAAACCCCCGAGGGTCTGTTTCGGCAAATTCCCTCTGGTCGAGATCCTCAAGCGAAACATAGCGGTGTTCGGGAAAGGCATGCCGCACCAGGGTGGACTTGCCGGATTGACGTGGACCCGTGACGACAAGCACTGGATAGCCGTTGGCGAAGTGTGGGTTCCGCGCTTCGGGGGATGTAGGTCACGGTGGTTTCTGGTTGCTTAACATGCCTACATTATGCGGGATAATGGCTAATTGTCAATGTCATTATCAATTAGCCAGATGTCGCCTGTTTACGGTGATCCATTACCTGCAGGAGCAAGGGGGTATACCTGGAAGTCAAAGTCCGGAAGGTAACCTGGGGTGCCATGTGGTGGTGCTCGATCGGCAATTTTCTCGAGCATTTTGAAGGATTTTCTGAGCATGTTATTTTTCATGGTATTCTCAATTAGCAGTAAAATAAGTCACTGAAACTAACAGCTAAAAATGGCTTATTGATAATAGAGTGGGAATAGCGCAGGTCTGGCATTGGCGGGCACCTGCAGGCATCTAGACGA
>CBEUNK010000205.1:0-2677 GCA_965544455.1 uncultured Thiogranum sp. | reverse complement strand
CCGCGGTCATCGCGCGTGCCCGGGCGGCGGGTGTCCGGCAAATGGTCGTGCCCGCTATCGATGCGGACCACTGGGCGGCACTGGTCGAGCTGTGCGCCAGCCAGCCGGGCCTTTATCCCGCCCTGGGCATGCACCCCGTGTTTCTGGAGCGTCACGACAGCACCCACCTGCGCCTGCTGACAGAGGCCATCGACCGGTACCGGCCGGTGGCGGTAGGTGAAATCGGCCTGGATTATTTTATCGAAGACAGTGACCGCCGCGCACAGCGTACCTTGTTCGAGGCGCAACTCGATGTGGCGCGCGACGCGGGCTTGCCGGTGATCCTGCACGTGCGCAAGGCCCACGACGAGGTATTGCAGTTGCTGAAGCGACACGGCGTCGCCGGCGGTATCGTCCACGCTTTCAACGGCAGCCTGCAGCAGGCGCAGCATTACCAGCAGCTCGGTTTCAGACTCGGTTTCGGCGGCATGCTGACCTACGAACGTTCGCGCAAGCTCCGTGCCCTCGCTCGTCAGCTGCCGCTGGCGGCCATCGTGCTGGAAACCGATGCCCCGGACATGACGGTGGCCTCGCACCACGGCGAACGCAACAGCCCGGAGTACCTGCCCGAGTGCCTGCAGGCACTGGCCGAGGTGCGCGACGAAGATCCCGGTCTGCTGGCCCGGCAAAGCACGGCCAATGCACGCGATGTCCTGAACCTTGGCGGGTAAGGTATGAACGAAGAAGACTACCGGCAGCGCTTCGGCGGCATCGAGCGCCTCTACGGCAGGCAGGCCGGCGGGTGGCTGCGCAACATGCGGGTGTGCGTGATAGGCCTCGGCGGTGTCGGCTCCTGGGCGGTGGAGGCCCTGGCGCGCAGCGGTGTCGGCCAGTTGCTGCTGATCGACTATGACGCCGTTGCCCTGTCCAATATCAATCGCCAGATTCATGCCCTGGACAGCAGCCTTGGCCACAAAAAGACCGGCGTCCTGAAACAGCGCGTGGCGGACATCAACCCGGACTGCCAGGTGGATGTCATCGATGACTTCATCAATGACCGTAATCTGTTCGATTACCTGCCGGCGGACAGCGGTATCGATTATGTAATCGATGCCATCGACAGCATCAAGTTCAAGGCGGCGCTGATCTATTACTGCAAGCGCAACAAAATTCCCGTCATCACCACCGGTGCGGCCGGGGGCCTGACCGACCCGACACAGATCATGATCAAGGACCTGACACGCACCTATAACGATCCATTGGCCGCCAAGGTGCGTGCCCAGTTGCGGGCGCAACACGGCTACACGCGTAACACCCGGCGCTACTTCGGCGTGGAGTGCGTGTTTTCAGCGCAGCAGCAGGTCTACCCGAAAAAGGACGGCAGCATCGGTCACCAGAAACCGGGTATCCACGGTGTCCACCTGGATTGCAGCATGGGTTACGGATCGGCCAGTTTCGTGACGGCGACGATTGCTTTCGTTGCCGTCTCGAGAGTGTTGGAAAAACACCTGCAGCGCTGCCAGCGGCAGTTGTCGTGATTGCCTGGCTGACGCGGGCGTTTCCATTGTGGGCGGTGCTGTTATCGGGTCTGGCCTGGCTGTATCCGTCCTGGTTTGTCACGCAGAAAGCCGCCATCGTGCCCCTGCTGGCCGTGGTCATGTTCGGCATGGGGTTGACGTTGACCCCGGCTGATTTCCAGCGGGTGCTGGAACGGCCGGCGGTGGTCGGTCTCGGGGTGCTGCTGCAGTATCTCTGCATGCCGTTATTTGCCTGGACGGTGGCACACACGCTGGGGCTCGACCCCTTGCTGACGGCCGGCATGATCCTGGTCGGCGCCAGCCCGGGGGGCACCGCTTCCAACGTGATCTGTTACCTGGCCGAAGGTGACGTTGCGCTGTCGATCACGCTGACCGCCGTTTCGACCCTGCTGTCAATCGTGATGACACCGCTGCTGTGCCTGCTTTATGTCGATGCCACGGTCGCCGTGCCGGCCGGGGACATGCTGTTCAGCATCGTGAAAATCGTGCTTGCGCCGGTGCTGCTGGGTATCGCGGCCAATCATTTTTATCACCGCCAGCTGTTGCCGGTGCAGCACCTGTTTCCGCTGTTGTCGGTGGGTGCCATTGTGTGGATTATCGCCATCATTGTCGCCCTCAACCAGCCGCGCTTCGGCGAGCTCGGGCTGCTGCTGGCCGGGGCGGTTATCGCCCACAATGCGCTCGGCCTGCTGGCCGGTTACCTGGTGCCGCGGCTGCTGAAACATGACCGTCGGACCTGCCGTACGCTGGCGATCGAGGTGGGGATGCAGAACTCGGGTCTGGCCGTGGCGCTGGCAGTGAAATATTTTGCACCGCTGGCAGCACTGCCCGGTGCGGTGTTCAGTATCTGGCACAACCTCAGTGGATCACTGCTGGCCGCGCGCTGGAGAAATCAGGACTAACAGGATTCGGCAGGGTCAAGGCTGGCGTGTTCATTGCCGTGCGCAGATATCTCGTCGAGCAACTCCCGTCGTGCCGTCACGATATGGTACTGCACTTCAAACAGGCTGATACCCATCACGCCAGCCGTCTCCCGGTAGCTGAGCCGGGCAACATCGATCAGGCTCAGTGTCATGCACTGCGGCAGCGGCATACGGGCAACGCGCTGGCGAATACGGCAACTGACGGGGTCGCCGGGTGAGCTGGCGTCGCGGTGTGTC
>CBEUNK010000204.1:0-2707 GCA_965544455.1 uncultured Thiogranum sp. | reverse complement strand
GATTTCCCGCACCGGCTGACACAGACACAGGATAGCCGCGTGGGGCCGGGGCCGTATGGCCCCGGTTTTTTTATGCCCGGCTTTCCAGGTAGGCACGCCAGCCGCCGAAGCCGGTGACGTCCACGGCACCCTCGATGCCGCAGGGCTCGCAGATGAACCCGGTTTCCCAGCGGCCGTCTTCCAGCTCGACCTTGCCCAGGCCCAGCGGCGCCGGGACAGCCTGTAAAAAGCCACCGAGCCGGTCTGCCGGCACGGCCCACACCTCGACCTCGATGGTGCCGCTGTCGGGTTCGCGCACCAGCCCCGGTCGCAACGGCGGCCCGCCCGGCAGCGCGTACAGCCGGTAATGGGGTGCGGTCCGGGTGGTTTCCATTCGCCACGCGCCCGACAGGTGGGCACCGCACACCACCAGCGGCACCACGCCGTCGGGCAGGCGTTCCGGGGCGGACTCGGGCGGTAGCGGCAGACCGGTCGCCCCGGCTGTCAATGCCTGGCTGCGATGCAGGCGGTTACCGAGCGCCACCAGCGCGGCATCGGCAAACGCCGGCGCCATCAGGGTCACGCCGAACGGCAGGCCGTCAGCCTGGAAACCGGCCGGCACGGCGACGGCGGCCAGGTCGAGCAGGTTCATGAAATTGGTGTAGTAGCCCAGGTTGCTGTTGAGGCGCACGGGATCGGCATTGACCGCGTCTGTGCGATAAATCGTAGCCGCCGTCGGCGTAAGTATGACGTCGACCGCTTCCCAGGCCCGCTCGCTCTGCCGGCGGTAATCCATCAACCGGTACTGCGCCTTGAAGGCCTCCACCGCACCCGCCTGTCGGCCCGCGGCGATGATCTCGCGGGTCACCGGAAACAACGCCTCCGGCTGCCCCGCGATAAAGGTTTCGATGGCGGCATAGCGTTCACTCACCCATGGCCCTTCGTACAACAGGCGCGCAGCCGCCAGGAAGGGCTCGAAGTCCAGCGTCACCGCCTCGCCGCCCAGTTCGGTCAGGTGTGCCACGGCCTTCTGAAACAGGGCCTCGGCATCACGGTTGCCGAAGAAGGCCAGCTGTTCGGCGCGGGGCACGCCGAAGCGGAAGCGGTGCGTGCCGAACGTCGGTACCCCGGCCGGCGACCGGCGAGCGTACGCGTCCGCGGTATCGAAGCGCGCCGCGCTGCGCAGCACGCGGTCGGCATCGTCCAGGGTCAGGGCGAACACCGACACGCAGTCGAGCGAGCGGCAGGCCGGTACCACGCCGCGGGTGCTGAGCAGGCCGCGGGTCGGCTTGAGACCGACGATATTGGTGAAGGCCGCCGGCACCCGGCCCGAGCCTGCCGTATCGGTACCCAGCGCAAAACTCACCTGCCCGGTGGCCACTGCCACTGCCGAGCCGGAACTCGAGCCCCCGGCAATATAGTCCGCATCGAAGGGATTGCGGCAGGCCCCGTAGGGCGAGCGCGTGCCGACCAGGCCGGTGGCGAACTGGTCGAGGTTGGTCTTGCCGACGGGGATCGCGCCGGCATCGATCAGGCACTGAACGGCAAACGCGCTTGCGTCCGGGGTGTAGGCATAGTCCGGGCAGGCGGCCGTCGTCGGCACGCCGGCCAGGTCGATGTTGTCCTTGATGGCGAACGGGATCCCGTACAGCGGCAGCTCATCCACCGACCTGTCCTGCAGCGCATCCAGGTAAGGTTGCAGCTGGGTACTGTCCAGCCGGCTGATCCAGACAGCCGGATCGGCTGACGCATCGATACGCGCCTGCACGCCGGCCAGCACATCCTGCGGGGTGAAACGCGCCTCACGGTAACCCTGTAACAGGGTACCGATGTCCAGGCTGTCAATCCGGATACTCATGCCGACTCATCCAGCTGCAGGATCAACAGCGCCTGCCCCGCCTTGACCGGGCTGCCCTGGGCGCACAGCAGTTCCTTCACCGTGCCCGCCTCGTCCGCCTCGATGGCGATTTCCATTTTCATGGCTTCGATCACCACCAGGTTATCGCCGCTATCGATCCGGTCCCCGACCTTGACCGGAATGTCCCAGACGCTGCCGGTCACCGGCGATGCCACCGCGATGCAACCGGCGGGCAGGTCGAAGGGCGCATCGCTGCCGGCGGCCTCGTCGGGCAGCTCGGCCTTGAAGTGCGCCTGGCCGCTGGCTTCCCAGCGTTCGCGCTCGGCGTCGAACGCGGCCTGCTGGGCCTGCTTGAAAGCCGTGATACTGGCGTTATTGTCGGCCAGAAAGGCGTTGTAGTCGCGCAGCTTCAACACCGTTTCCTCGATGTCGAGTTTCAGCCGGCCGTGAATGAAAGCATCGCGCATGCGCAGCAGTTCGTCGCCGGACACCGGGTAGAAGCGGATCTGGTCGAAGAAACGCAGCAGCCACTGGCGGCCGTCGCGGAAATCCGCGGTCTGCCGGTAGCGGTTCCACATCTGCAGGGTGCGGCCGACGAACTGGTAACCGCCGGGCCCCTCCATGCCGTAGACACACAAATAGGCACCGCCGATGCCGACGGCGTTCTCCGGTGTCCAGGTGCGCGCCGGGTTGTACTTGGTGGTGACCAGCCGGTGGCGCGGGTCCAGCGGCGTGGCCACCGGCGCGCCCAGGTAGACGTCGCCCAGCCCCATGACCAGGTAGCTGGCATTGAAGACAATGTCCCTGACTGCGTCGATGGATGCCAGGCCGTTGATGCGCCGGATGAACTCGATATTGCTCGGACACCAG
>CBEUNK010000203.1:0-2800 GCA_965544455.1 uncultured Thiogranum sp. | reverse complement strand
CCTTGGTGGAGGGCGTAAAAATCGCCTCGGGCAGACGGTCGGCCATTTGCAGGCCCGGCGGCAGGGTAATGCCACACACCGCCCCGCTGGCCTGGTAGTCCTTCCAGCCCGAACCGATCAGGTAGCCGCGCACGATGGCCTCGACCGGCAGGGCCTTCAGTTTGCGCACCACGATGGCACGACCCTGTACCTGTGCCCGTTCCGCGGCGTCGGGCAGCACCGCTTCCAGCGACAACGACGCCAAATGGTTGGGCACCAGCGAGCGGGTGCGCTCGAACCAGAAGTTGGACACCGCGGTCAGGACCGCTCCCTTGCCGGGAATCGGGTCCGGCAGCACCACGTCGAAGGCCGACAGACGGTCGGTAGTGACAATCAGCAGGTGATCCTCGCCCACGGCATAGATATCGCGCACCTTGCCGCGCGCCAGCAGCGGCAGGGAGCTCAGGTTTGATTCGTACAGGGTGTCCAGCATCGCGCCATTCCGGTGGTATACGGGGAATTTTCCGCCAGGGGGCATTGTACCGGCGCCGACCGGACACCGGAATGCCCGCCGCCGGTGACAATGGTACAATCCGCGTTTTCCTCGATTCCGGGACAGCGTATGAGCGCCACAAAAGTCGGCCTGGTCATGGGCAGCAACAGCGACTGGGAGGTCATGCAGGCCGCCGCCGAACAGCTGGAACACTTCGGCGTCGACTTCGAGGCCCGCGTCGTTTCGGCGCACCGCACGCCCGACCTGCTGTTCGAGTACGCCGCCACGGCACGCGACCGCGGCCTGGCCTGCATCATTGCCGGCGCCGGCGGTGCCGCCCACCTGCCGGGCATGCTCGCCGCCAAGACCACCCTGCCGGTACTCGGTGTGCCGGTTCCGTCCCGCCACCTGAAAGGTATGGATTCCCTGCTGTCGATTGTGCAGATGCCGAAAGGCGTGCCGGTGGCCACCTTCGCCATCGGCGCCGCCGGCGCCGCCAATGCCGCGCTCTATGCCGTCAGCCTGCTGGCGCTGCACGACCCGGCGCTGGCCGCCCGGCTGGACGAGTTCCGCGCCGCACAGACCGAAATGGCGCTGAACATGGAGCTGCCACCCCGGTCGTGATTATTCCGGAAGCGATTCTCGGCGTGCTCGGCGGCGGGCAGCTTGGCCGCATGTTCTGCATGGCCGCCCGCACCATGGGTTACCAGGTGTGGGTGCTGGACCCGGACCCGAACAGCCCGGCCGGCGCCGTTGCCAACCGCCACCTGCAGGCCGACTATCACGACCACACAGCCCTGGATGACATGGGCAAACACTGCGCGGCGGTCACCACCGAGTTCGAAAACGTCCCGGCCGAGACCCTGGAATTCCTGGAAAGCCGGGTAACCGTGCGGCCCGGCTCGCGCGCCGTTTCCATCGCCCGGGACCGTATCCTGGAAAAAACCTTTATCCGCGAGCAGGGCCTGCCCACCGCACCGTTTTTCGCCATCAGGAACAGTGCGGATCTCGACAACGCCTGCGCCCGCCTGCGACTGCCGGCACTGTTGAAAACCGCACAACTGGGTTACGACGGCAAGGGCCAGGTGGCTGTGAACAACCTGGAAGATGCCCGCCGGGGCTTCGCGGAACTGGAAGAAACACCTTGTGTTCTCGAAGAACGGGTCGACCTGGCAAAGGAAGTCTCGGTTATCCTGGCACGCAGCGCAGACGGCGTTACCGCCGTCTATCCTGTCGGCGAAAACGTTCACGTCAATGGTATTCTCGACACCACCTGTGTACCGGCTGCCATCACCGACACCACCGCCGAACAGGCCAGCAGCATGGCGGTCAACCTGGCCGAAGCCATGCAGTACTGTGGCGTGCTCGCGGTCGAGTTTTTCGTTACCACGGGCGGCGAACTGCTGATCAATGAAATGGCGCCCCGCCCGCATAACAGCGGCCACTACACACTCGACGCGGCGTTGACGACACAGTTCGAACAACAGGTGCGTACGCTGTGCGGCCTGCCCCCCGGGTCCACACGGCTGCTGTCCCCCGTTGTCATGGTGAACATTCTCGGTGACCTGTGGCAGAGCGGTGCGCCGCCATGGGACAGGCTGTTGCAGCATGACCGGGCCAAACTGCATCTTTACGGCAAACACGAACCCCGCATCGGCCGGAAAATGGGGCACTACAACTGCCTGGCCGATGATGTCGAGGAAGCGCTACGTCTGGCCGAACAGATACGCGGCGCTATCAGCTGATCCGTACCGGCCGTCAGCGGACAGTCCAGTAACGCTGCATTTCGTAATAGAGGAAGGAAGCGGTCCAGGTGATCAGCACCAGCCCCGTCAGCGCTTCCAGGCCGGTCAGAAAACGCAGATCACCGAGCGGTTCGATATCGCCGAACCCCAGCGTGGTATACGTGGTAAAGGAAAAATAAGCGTAGTCCATAATATGATGGGTAATATTACCCGTCAGGTGCCCCCACCCCTTGACGTTATCCATGAAGTAAAAACCGAAGGCGAACAGCCAGATCTCCAGGGTATGTGCGACCAGTGCGCCAATGACGCCCAGCACGATTCGAAAGCGCGGAATGATGGGTATACGGGGAATAAGCGCGGACAGCCTGTAAAGGAACTCGTAGTGAATCACGACGGCAAACGTGACGAGAATACTGTTGAAAACGAATACGCCCAGCATGGTTCAATCCCGTGTCGGCAAGGTTGGTAAACTCAATATCGCGTGCGACTCCTTCAGCACGAATTCCTTGAACTCCCTGGTGACTGTCGACAGCCGCTTGCCCGCGCGGTGCATGATGTACCACTTGCGGAGAATGGGCAGCTC
>CBEUNK010000202.1:0-2837 GCA_965544455.1 uncultured Thiogranum sp. | reverse complement strand
GTGAGTAGGGGGATTAGGCGTAACCAGCGCATCGGCCTGTCTATCGGTATCCAGTCAGCAAACCCGAATTGTAAAGCCAAATCGAGGTCAGGGCACCGTTTTTCCTGATATTCTTCCGGTTATACCCGAGTCACGGGGCAGATTTGAAATCCGTCCCCGCCTGTTGAAGCCATGACAGAAGACATACAGCGCAGTGCGCGCATCCCCGCTTCCGCCGCCGGCCGCCGCCTTGACCAGGTGCTGGCCGAGCTGTTTCCGGATTTTTCACGCAGCCGCCTGCAGCAGTGGGTGAAGGCCGGCGACGTGCTGTTGGATGGCGAGGTGGTCGCTGCCCGTTACAAGGTTGCCGGCGGAGAGCGGGTGGATATCGGCGCACGCTTACCCGCCGAAAGCGATGTGCAGCCGCAGGCAATCCCGCTCGACATTCGCTACCAGGACGAGCATCTGCTGGTCATCAACAAACCGGCCGGCCTGGTCGTGCACCCGGCCGCCGGGAATCCCGACGGCACGCTGCAGAATGCCCTGTTGCATTATGACGCCGGGCTGGCGGCCCTGCCGCGCGCGGGTATCGTGCACCGCCTGGACAAGGATACCAGCGGCCTGATGGTAGTGGCGCGGACGCTGATGGCACACAAATCACTGGTCGGGCAGTTACAGGCGCGGCAGGTTCACCGCGAGTATCTTGCCCTGGTGCAGGGCGAAGTAACCGCCGGTGACAGTGTCGATGCCCCGATCGGACGTCATCCCCGCGACCGTCTGCGCATGGCGGTGGTGCCATCGGGCAAGCCGGCGATCACCCATTACCGGGTTCTGGAGCGCTTTCCCGCCTATACCTTGCTGCAGGTCCGCCTGGAAACCGGCCGTACTCACCAGATCCGGGTGCACATGGCTTCTATTCATCACCCGCTGGTCGGTGATCCGCTCTACGGCGGACGCCTGCGTCTGCCACGGGGCGCGTCGTCGCGCCTGCAGGCCGCACTGGGCGGCTTCCGGCGCCAGGCGCTGCATGCGCGGCGCCTGGAGTTTCATCACCCGGCCAGCGATGAGCTGGTCGGGTGGGAGGTCGATATGCCCGATGATCTGGCAGCATTGCTGAACGTGCTGCGGGAGGAGCCGTGATTGTTCCGGACTGGCCGGCACCGCCCAACGTAAGGGCGGTTACCACCACGCGCGAGGGCGGTGTCAGTCTGCCGCCCTACGACAGCCTGAACCTGGCGGATCACGTCGGTGACAGTGCTGCAGCCGTATTGGCCAACCGCCGGCACCTGGGGAAGCAGCTCGACCTGCCGGCCGAGCCACGGTGGCTGGACCAGGTCCACGGCAACACTGCGGTTGATGCGGCCACCTGCGGCGAACGGCCGCCCGCGGATGCCAGTTTCAGCCGCCGGGCCGGCGTGGTATGCGCCGTGCTGACCGCGGATTGCCTGCCGGTGCTGCTGTGCACGCGCGACGGTTCTGCGATCGCCGCGGCGCATGCTGGCTGGCGTGGGCTGGTATCGGGCGTGCTGGAATCAACCGTCGAAGCATTGGGAACCGAGCCGCAACAGCTGCTGGCGTGGCTGGGACCGGCCATCGGTCCGGCGGCTTTCGAGGTCGGTGCCGAGGTGCGCGAGGCTTTCGTGGCGAAGCACAGCGCAGCCGGTGCGGCCTTTACTGCCCGGGTGAACGGTCGATGGCTGGCGGATCTCTATCGGCTTGCCCGCATACGCTTGCGGGCAGCCGGGGTCGGGGCGGTCCATGGCGGTGGTTTTTGTACCCTGACGGACCGGGAGCGCTTTTATTCGTTTCGCCGCGACAAGATAACGGGGCGCATGGCGTCACTGATCTGGCTGCAATAAACTGCTGTGCGGCCGGCCGCCATCCCGTATACTCCGCCGTTTTCCCGAGCGGACCGCGCTGAATGTCGTTACTGGCCTGGATCCTGTTGTTCTGCTTCCTGGGGGGGGCCCTCAGTGTTATCGCGGCCGCGGTATTTCTGCTGCTGCCGGAAGGGTTGCGCATCCGCCTGTTACCCCATGCGGTGAGTTTCGCCATCGGCGCCCTGCTGGGTGCCGCCCTGCTGGGGTTGTTGCCGCATGCCCTGGCCGGGGTCGAGGGGCATGATTTTCATGCCATCACCGGCGCGGTACTGCTCGGCCTGTTCGGCTTTTTCCTGCTGGAAAAGCTGGTGTTGTGGCGCCACTGTCACCACGAGCACTGCGAAGTCCATACGCCGGACGATACCAATCACCGGCACACCGCGGCCGGTACGCTGATCCTGATCGGTGACGGTCTGCATAACTTTATCGACGGCGTCCTGATCAGTGCCGCCTTTCTCACCGACATCCACCTGGGTATTGTCACCAGCCTGGCGGTAGCCGCGCACGAAATTCCCCAGGAGGTCGGTGATTTCGCCGTCCTGCTGCACAGTGGCTTCAGTACCGGCAAGGCCTTCGTGTACAACCTGCTGTCCAGCCTGGCGACGGTCATCGGCGGCCTGCTGGCATATTACAGTTTCAGGGACCTGGCACCGATACTGCCCTACGTGCTGGCGGTGGCGGCGTCGAGCTTTATCTACGTGGCGGTTGCCGACCTGATTCCCGGGCTGCACAAGCGGGTCGAGTTCAGTGCCACGCTCAAACAGGTCGTGCTTATCGGTGCCGGCGTCCTGCTGATCTTTGTAACCCATTCAACACTGCATTCCTGAATCGTCCCGGCTTGCGCCGCCAGCGCCAGGCTGCTTATAGTGGTGCTTTGACACAGCAGGGGGCACTCATGTCCAACTGGTACATGTTGACGCTGATCGGCAAGGATCAGCCGGGTATTGTGGCAAGGCTGACCGGCGCCCTGTTCGAGGC
>CBEUNK010000201.1:0-2870 GCA_965544455.1 uncultured Thiogranum sp. | reverse complement strand
TCGGCAATATCCATTTTGCTCATGACCTTCAGGCGTGCAATCAGGCGATTGGCCATGGATTGGGGCGGTGTGGCGACTTCGTGCAAGACGCCATCCTGGCGGAAGCGGATACGAAACGATTTTTCGTAGGGCTCGATATGAATATCGGACGCGCCCTTGTTGATGGCGTCCAGCAGCACCTTGTTGACGAAACGCACAACCGGCGTGTCATCGATGTCCGCGTCCATGTTGTCATCATTGACGTTGTCATCGTCGCCGGCGGTGACTTCCAGGTTATCCAGATCCTCGTCAAGCAGATCCGCCATCGAGGTGTCGGCGGAATCCAGTGCGGCATCGATAGCCCGGGTGAGCTTGTCTTCCTCGACCAGGATGGTTTCGGTGCTGATCCCGGTATGGAACTTGATTTCATCCAGGGCCTGCAGGTTGGTCGGGTCGGAAACCGCCACAAACAGACGATTGCCGCGCCTGAACAGCGGCAAGGCGTGATGCTGGCGAATCAGTTTCTCATCGACCAGCGATACCGGGGCGTTTTCGAGCTCGGCAGCGGACAGGTCAAACAGGGGGACCCCGAATTCCTGGCAGGCCGAGGAGGCGATCGCACTGCTCGACAGGATCTTGTTTTCGACCAGGTAGGAAACAAAGGGCTCGCGGCTTTTCAGGGCCTTTTCCTGGGCTTCGCCGGCCAGCTCTTCAGCCAGCAGGCCATCGATAACCAGCCGCTTGGCCAGGCCACTTAAATGCGATATCGGGGTAGAAGCAACCATTGTAGAAAAATATCCTTATCTCATACGGACTTCCGTGATCCGTTACACAATTTATCGTGTCCAGTCGATCAGGTCAAAGCGTTTACCGGTCTCGCTGTCTCGGCGACCCCGGGGCTATATATTCAGTAGAGGTTTTCGTCAGATCGGGGGGAAACTTAACTTTTTGGAGCAGGGGATTGGTCGCCAGGCCGGGCTGGTGTCAGCAGGCAAAAAAAAGAGGCCGCAACAGCGGCCTCTTTTCCCTGGATGGTAAATCCAGCCGGCTTACTTACACTCGGACGGAGCGAAGCGTGCGGGCAGTGAGCCGGCTGCAAAGCCGTTGAAACCTGCAGCCGCTGCACCCGCAGCGCCACAACGCCAGGCCACGGAGTCGTTCGGCGGCGTGAACGCGGCGGTACCGACCGGCAGAGCCGTACCAACAGGCGAGTTAGGCGTGAAGGTCAGCGTACCACCACCGGCGTTGGCGGGCATGGTCACTGTGATAGCACCGGTGGCAGGAGTAATTGCTACGCTCGTCACGTTGGGCGTGGCAGTGGGCGTGGTGTAGCCGGTATTGTAACCGGTCGCCAGACCCTGCGGGTTGCCGGAAGACAGGATGTCCGCGACGTTGATCTTGGCAGCGGCGGCGGCGGCCATGCCCTCACTCACGCGAGCGCGCACGGTGTAGTCCTGGTAGGCCGGCAGTGCGATGGCTGCCAGAATACCGATGATCGCAACCACGATCATCAGTTCGATAAGGGTGAAGCCCTGTTGTACTTTCTTCATGGTGAAGTCCTCTTACTAACGTTAACGTTTGTCAAATACCCGGGGGTATAAATAGCGTTGTGGATCAAGAGCCGAATTTGATGGCTACCCTGGTTAAAGCAGCATGCGTGCCAGTTTCCCTTCGCTATGCGCTGCTTATGGCGGCAATCTGCAAGGAATTCTTAAACGCTTTTTGAAACAGGATGTTGGGGGTGGCTTTCTGACGGGAATCTGGTAAGGCATGGCGGTTTCCTCCTTGATGTGCGTGGCTGATCTTCCGTGATCAGGTGCGTCAGTCTGACGTGCAGCGATAGTCAGGTGACGTAGAGTGTCACTTTTCGTATGCCCTGTACAGGCTCTGCCAGACGGGGCCGGACCCTCATTCCAGGCCCAGTTTTTTCAGCCGGTAGCGCATGGCCCGAAACGTTATGCCCAGCAGTTTGGCGGCCGCAGTCTTATTATTATTGGTCTGTTCGAGCGCCTTGAGTATGGCCTGTCGCTCGATGTCTTCCAGGTACTCCTCCAACTGTACACCTTCGGGGGGTGGTGGTTGTGCGAGGTCTTGCGGTTGTGATTCGATGCTGTTGTCGGTCGGTAGCGCCAGGTCATCAACCTGTATTTCGTGGCCATCGCTCAGTGTCAGCGCGCGCTCCAGGATGTTCTCCAGCTCGCGGACATTGCCGGGGAAGCTGTAACGCTGCAGGGCGGCCAGGGCATCCGGGCTGAGGCCCGGGGTTTCGTTGCCCTGTTCCCTGGCGAGCTTCTCCAGCACGTGGGTCGCCAGTTGCGGGATGTCCTCGCGGCGCTGGCGCAGGCTGGGCACCTTGAGCTCGATGACGTTGATGCGATAGTAGAGGTCCTGGCGGAAGTCGCCGCTTTCCACCAGTTGGGCCAGGTCCTTGTGGGTGGCGGACAGGACGCGCACGTCGACCGGAATTTCCTTCTGTTCCCCGACGGGGCGCACGGCTTTTTCCTGGATGGCGCGCAGCAGTTTGACCTGCATGTGCATCGGCAGCTCGGCGACTTCGTCGAGGAACAGGGTGCCGCCATGGGCCGCCTGGAACAGACCTTCCTTGTCGCTGACCGCGCCGGTGAAGCTGCCCTTTTTGTGGCCGAAGAATTCGCTCTCCATCAGTTCCGAGGGAATGGCGCCGCAGTTGACCGGTACAAAATCGTTGTCGTTACGCGGTCCCTTGGCGTGGATCAGCCGGGCGACCAGCTCCTTGCCAGTGCCGGATTCGCCACTGATGTAGACCGGCGCCTGGCTGCGTGCCAGCTTGGCGATGGTCGAGCGGATGGTCTGCATAATGGCGGAATCGCCCAGCAGGGTGTCGCGGCTGCGGCGGTCGCGCGCCGGGTAGC
>CBEUNK010000200.1:0-2899 GCA_965544455.1 uncultured Thiogranum sp. | reverse complement strand
TGGTTGGTTTGGTCACATTAGGTCCTCGCTAGGGACGGGGCCGGGACGTTCAGCGTACTGGATTCCGGCATTCGCCGGAATGACGGACAACCTGGCTTTCGTTAATGTTTGAGGCCACGCAGTTGGCGGCGGGCTTTTTTATCGGGTTTGTGCCGGGGCCGGGGGGCGCTGGCGGCGGCCAGGCGGTGCTGCTCCTTGAGCGCTTCGCGCCGCTGGATGCTGTCCTCGGACTCGCTGTACAGGGTCTGCGCCACCATGGCCGGGCCGCGGCGTTCGGACAGGTCCAGGACTGTGACGCGGTATTCGAAGCCGGCCTTGTGGATCTGTAACCGGTCGCCCGTCTTGAGTGCGCGCGCCGGTTTGACGCGGTTGCCGTTGAGCTGCACCTTGCCGCCGGTGACCGCCTGGGCGGCGAGGCTGCGGGTTTTGAAGAAGCGCGCGGCCCAGAGCCATTTGTCGATGCGGGTGGTGTCGGTCATGTAATAAAAGGGGGACAGATTTGAAATCTGTCCCCCTCGGCACTCAGCCGCTTGCGGCGCCGATCAGCAGGCTGTTGGTGCGCCGGACGAAGGCGGCCGGGTCTTCCAGCTGGGCGCCCTCGCTGAGCATGGCCTGTTCGAACAGCAGCCGTGACCACTCGCTGAAGCGTTCGTCGTCGCTTTCTTCGCGCAGGCGTTCGACCAGCACGTGATCCGGGTTGATCTCCAGGATCGGTTTGGTCTCGGGCATTTCGTGCCCGGCCTGCTTCATCATCTGCTGCAGGTGGATGGGCATTTCGTTGGTTTCCAGCACCAGGCAGCTGGGCGAATCCGTCAGGCGGTGACTGATACGCACCTCCTTCACATCTTCACCCAGTACGTTCTGCATGTGTTCGACCAGGTCCTTGTACTCGCCCTCGGCTTTTTTCGCGGCTTCTTCTTCACCTTCGTCCGCCAGCTTGCCCAGGTCGAGGTCGCCCTTGGCGACGGACACCAGCGACTTGCCGTCGAACTCGGTGAAGTGCGACACCATCCATTCGTCGACGCGGTCGTGCAGCAGCAGCACCTCGATGCCCTTTTTCCGGAATACTTCAAGGTGCGGGCTGTTTTTCGCCGCCGCGAAACTGTCGGCGGTGATGTAGTAGATCTTGTCCTGCCCCTCCTGCATGCGGGCGATATAATCTTCCAGTGTGACGGTCTGCTCGTCAGTGTCGTTGTGCGTCGAGGCGAAACGCAGCAGTTTGGCGATGCGCTCGCGGTTGGCGAAATCCTCGGCCGGCCCTTCTTTCAACACTTTGCCGAACTGGGTCCAGAACCCGGCGTACTTGTCGGGCTCGTTTTTGGCCATGGACTCCAGCAGGCCGAGGATCTTTTTCACCGAGGCCGAGCGGATGCCGTCGATGAACTTGTTTTTCTGCAGGATTTCGCGCGACACGTTCAGCGGCAGGTCGTCGGAATCCACCAGGCCGCGCACGAAGCGCAGGTACTGCGGCATCAGGTTTTCGGCGTCGTCCATGATGAACACGCGGCGCACGTACAGCTTGATGCCGTGACGGTGATCGCGGTCCCACAGGTCGAAGGGCGCCTGGGCGGGTATGTACAACAGCGTGGTGGAGGACTGCGTGCCCTCCACCTGGTTGTGGGTCCAAGCCATGGGTTCGCCGAAATCGTGGGCGACGTGCTTGTAGAACTCCTTGTACTCGTCTTCGCTGATGTCCTTCTTCGGCAGCCGCCACAGGGCCGAGGCGCTGTTGACCGCCTCGAACTCGTTTTCCTTGCCCTCTTCCAGCGACGGCATCTCGATCGGCAGGGAGATATGGTCGGAATAGCGGGTGATGATGGAACGCAGGCGGTAACCCTCGAGGAACTCGTCCTCGCCCTCGCGCAGGTGCAGCACGACCTCGGTGCCGCGGCCATCCTTGTCGACGTTTTCCAGGGTGTAACTGCCCTCGCCGTCGGACGCCCACTGCACGGCCTCGTCACTGCCGGCGCGGCGCGTCGTCAGGGTGACCTTGTCGGCGACGATAAAGGCGGAGTAGAAACCGACGCCGAACTGGCCGATCAGTTCCAGGTCCCTGCTCTGGTCGCCGGTCAGCGATTCGAAGAACTGGCGGGTACCGGACTTGGCGATGGTGCCGATGTTGTCCACTACCTCGTCGCGCGACATGCCGATACCGTTGTCGCTGACGGTGACGGTGCGCGCCTCCTTGTCGAAGCTGACGCGGATTTTCAGGTCGCTGTCCCCCGCGTAGAGGCTGTCGTCCGACAGGGCCTCGAAGCGCAGCTTGTCGCAGGCGTCGGAGGCGTTGGAAATCAGTTCGCGCAGGAAGATTTCCTTGTTGGAATACAGCGAATGGATCATCAGCTGCAGCAGCTGACGCACTTCGGTTTGAAATTCAAGGGTTTCTTTACTGGTTTCTGTAGTCATGACGATGCTTGGCCTTTCAAACTTTCATTGGGTTCGAGATAACTGTTCCGCCTGTAGGAGCGGCCTCATCGGCCGCGATGAAATTTTCACCGCGCTATCGCGGCCAATGAGGCCGCTCCTACAGAATGATTTTTACTTTCCGGGCAGGGCCGGATCAGGTCATACATGGGGATGCCGCTGCCGGTTTTCAACTCCCGCCGCCGGTCTCCCGGCCACCCTGCCGCCGGGTGCTGCTGAGCAGGTGCAGGCGCTGTAACTCGTTCTGCAGTACCGCCTTGCGGCTGGCATCCCTGGTCGCGCGCAGCAGGGTCGTGTAGATCTGCCGGGCATCCTCCACCAGGCCGGCATCGACCAGCGCCTTGGCGGCGCGGTAGCGTGCCGTCTGCGCCCAGGGATCCATGGCCGTGGGGTCGGCGAGCGTGGCCGACTTGAGATACAGGTAAGCGGCTTCGTCGTGGCGCTCCAGCTCCTGCAGCGAATCCGCCATCCAGAA
>CBEUNK010000199.1:0-2934 GCA_965544455.1 uncultured Thiogranum sp. | reverse complement strand
GGCTCGATAATCGGCGGCCGCTGACGCAGGCGCCTTCAGCCGGCCAGGTTGACCGCCAGCAGACCCATGGCCCCCGCCGCCCCGGGCAGGGGAATGCGGACACGATGCCCGCTGCCGGGCGCCACGTCAGTCGGCCGGCCCTCCAGATCATGCATGGTTTCCAGCCTGAAACGGCGGTTGCCGCCGGGCATGATCAGTTCCAGCTCATCACCGACGGCAAACCGGTTTTTGACATCGACCTCGGCCAGCCCGGTATCGCCGTCATACGCGACCAGTTCGCCGACAAAGCGCTGCCGGACACTGGTGGAATGGTTGTCCAGGTAGTTCTGCGTTTCCGCATCATGATGACGCTGGAAGAAGCCGTCGGTATAACCACGATTGGCCAGGTTTTCCAGTGTACCCAGCAGACCGGTATCGAACGCACGTCCCGCCACCGCGTCGTCGATAGCCTGGCGATAGACCTGTGCCGTGCGCGCCGTGTAGTAATGGGACTTGGTGCGACCCTCGATCTTCAGACTGTCAACGCCGATTTCAACCAGGCGCCCGATGTGCTCGACGGCGCGCAGGTCCTTTGAATTCATGATGTAGGTGCCGTGCTCGTCTTCCTCGATGGGCATCAGTTCACCCGGCCGTTTGGCTTCCTCGATCAAGCGGATGTCACCACTGACATCCTGCTCCGCGTCCATGACCTTGTAGTCCCAGCGACAGGCGTTGGTACAGGTTCCCTGGTTGGCGTCGCGGTGGTTGAAATAGCCGGACAGCAGGCAGCGTCCCGAGTAAGCGATGCACAACGCGCCGTGCACAAATACCTCCAGTTCCATGTCCGGGCACGCCTCGCGGATTTCGGCAACCTGGTCGAGCGACAACTCACGCGACAGAATGATGCGCCTGATACCCAGTTGCTGCCAGAACCGGACACTGGCGTAATTCATGGTATTCGCCTGTACCGACAGGTGAATGGGCATATCAGGCCAGTGCTCGCGCACCAGCATAATCAGGCCCGGATCGGCCATGATCAGCGCATCCGGCCGTAACGCCATCATCGGTGCCATATCCGCCAGGAAGGTCTTTACCTTGCTGTTGTGTGGCAGGACATTGGTCGCCAGAAAAAACTGTTTGCCATGGGCGTGCGCATGCTCGATACCCTCAGCCAGATTATCGAGGCGGCTGAAATCATTATTGCGCACCCGCAGGCTGTAGCGCGGCATGCCGGCGTAAACGGCATCGGCGCCATAGGCGACGGCATAACGCAGGTTGCGCAGGGTACCGGCCGGGGCCAGTAGTTCGGGAGCTTTCATCGGGTTTAATCTCTGTTCATCGAAATCGCGGGCAACGTGGCGGGCCAGACGTCTCAAGCCCGGCGCAGCGCCTCGTCCATGGTCGCCAGCGCAGCCTCCCAGGCCTCGCCCCGGTTGCCGTGCACGGCCATCAGTTCCATCAGGCCATACGCCAGTTGCCGGTGTTCCGGACCCAGGTCACGCAGCTTGCGCAGCATGTACATGTAGCCGCCCTTTTCCATACGCAGCGTACTCACCAGCGCATAGAGATTCAGGCTGGCACCATTGTGGGGATCAGCCCGGATCAGATCGACGACCTGCTGCAGGACATCCTCGCTCATTTTACCCTCCCGGTTTGGCGGCGACATTATTACGCAGATACACGGGCGCCGCTTTTTCCGGCGACAGCGCGCCGCCCCGCCGGAAATCCGCGGCACCCAGCACGGCGACATCGGCGGCATGCGGTCGCGCCGAGTCCTTCACCCCGGCGAGGGGGCACGGCAGACAGGCCTGCAGCTGCTCCGGGTAGCGGGCCCAGCCTTCGCCGGCGGCATACCAGTCGGCCACGCCGGGCACCGGGATACTGCCTGGCGCGCACACGACCTCCTCGCCCTGCAACACCACCAGCCCGTCGCTGCCTGTGCGGAAGGCCCCGAAATACACCTCCTGCATACGCGCGTCCAGGGCCGCCAGAACGGCGCCGACACCCTGCGCCCGTACGCAACCCTGGGCCAGTGCAGCCAGGGTCGACACCGGCACCACCGGCAGATCGGCACCGAAAGCGATACCCTGCGCCATGCCGGCGGCGATTCGCAGGCCGGTAAAAGAGCCCGGCCCGCAGCCGAAGGCGAGCGCGTCAAGCTGGCCGGGCGCCAGACCGGCATCGGCCAGCAGTCGATCAATAAACGGTAACAGCAGGGCAACGTGGCGACGCGGTGCGACTTCAAAGCGTTCCTGCACCTCGTCACCAATCAGCAACGCCGCCGAACAGGCATCGGTGGCGGCTTCCAGGGCCAGCAGCCGCAACTCGCTCATGACAGGTCCGCCACGTCGAGGTCATGAAAAAACGCCTCCACGTCGGCGAAGTCGCGGGTCCGCTTCATGTCCGGCAGGCTGTTGAGAAAGCCCCTGCCGTAAGCCTTGCCGACCAGGCGCGAATCGCAGACCACCAGCACGCCGCGATCATTGACATCACGTATCAGCCGACCCACGCCCTGTTTGAGTGTGATGACCGCGTGCGGCAGCTGCTCATCCATGAACGGATTGCCGCCACGCGACTTGAGGGCATCGATGCGTGCCTGCCAGACCGGGTCACCAGGCGATGCGAATGGCAGCTTGTCGATAATCACACAGGACAGGGCTTCACCCCGCACATCGACGCCTTCCCAGAAACTGCTGGTACCCAGCAGCACCGCGTTACCCGTTTCGCGGAATCGCTCGAGCAACTCGTTACGGGGTGCGCTGCCCTGTACCAGCAGCGGGTAGTCGCAGCTCCGCTTCAGGCGGCGGTGGGCGATGTGCAGCGCCCGGTAACTGGTAAACAGTATAAACGTCCTGCCACGTGAAGCCTGGATGAGGCGCTCGGCTTCATCCAGCATGCGGTCGGTAAAGTCGGCGGCGGCAGGCTCGGGCAAGCCCCTGGGCAAATAAAACAGGG
>CBEUNK010000198.1:0-3002 GCA_965544455.1 uncultured Thiogranum sp. | reverse complement strand
CCCCATGGTGTGACCCAGCAGCGGCACGACCACCAGGAAGCCACTGCCGATAATGGATGCCAGCGGCGTGACCGTCGCCCGCCAGCGGGGCGATTCGCGCAGCGCCGGCCGGAACAGCAGCGCCAGCACGGCCAGGACAATGAAACCGAGTGCCAGGCTAAGCAGCAAGGAAATGCGGGAAACAGCGGACGGGCGGGGTTAATTGGCGGAGAAGGAGGGATTCGAACCCTCGATACGGTATTACCGTATACACACTTTCCAGGCGTGCTCCTTCAACCACTCGGACACTTCTCCGGAGAACGCGGCAGGGTATACCAGATGCCGCTGACATGCAACGCGATTACTGGGCGACACGTGTCGGAAAACGCTTGCTGACCCGCTTGCTGGCGCGCTGGGTCTTTTCCCGGGCGCGCTCGGCCAGGCG
Source organism: uncultured Thiogranum sp. (assembly GCA_965544455.1). Lineage (GTDB taxonomy): Bacteria > Pseudomonadota > Gammaproteobacteria > DSM-19610 > DSM-19610 > Thiogranum. The sequence goes on along the minus strand of CBEUNK010000198.1, from coordinate 2,578 downwards.
GCTGGACATGGCGTGCAGCGTTTCCGCGGCGGCAAGGTATTCCCTGGCTACCTCGGCGATTTTACGCCGCTGGGAACGCGCCTCGTCACGCACGGCGTCGAACGCCTGGATGGCCGTGAGGTTGCAGCGCTCCATGAGGATACCGACCACCATGCTGATTTCCCGGCCCTGGGACAGCGCCTTGTCCATCTGCTCCATGGATTCTTTCAGCTGGCGCATTTCCTCGGCGCGGGTCAAGGCCGATTGCACGGCGGGCACCAGTTGTTCCACGTCGAGGGGCTTGACGAGATACGCCAGTGCCCCCGCATCGGTGGCACGCTGTACCATTTCCTCGTCACCGTAAGAGGTGAGAGAAATAAACGGCAGGTCAGCGGTGCGCAGGGTAGCCGCCACTTCGAAACCATCTTTCAGCGGCATGCGCAGGTCCAGGATAGTCAGGTCCGGACGATGTTCCTGGGCCAGGCGTTCCGCCTGCTCGCCGTCGGTAGCCTGCAGAATCTCGAAACCGGCCGCCTTCAGACCATCGCTGATAGCATGCAGGTCCTCCGGATTATCATCGGCCACCAGAACACAAGACGAACTCATAATTGATACCTTTCCACGCGTTGGTTGTATGGGCGACAGTATAGCCCCTGTTGGCGAAAACGCCTCATAACGGGGCTGATAACCTGCACTTTAAAAGAAATGCTGTTGATTTTACACGTAATAAGCAAGGACTGGCGAGTTACAGCTACTTCACGACCTTGAGCGACGGACGCTGCGGTTTGTCGTCGGGACCTTCGGGCTCCGGCCCGCTGTCCTCTTCCTCGTTGAACATCATGCCACGGCCGTTTTCCTTGGCATAGATCGCCAGCACGGCGTTGATCGGTAGCGAAACCAGCCGTGAGACACCGCTGAAACGCGCCAGAAACGTCACTTCATCGTTACTTACGCGCAAACCCTCGGCCGCGTTGGGGCCGATGTTCAGTACGATCTTGCCGTCCTGGATGTACTGACGCGGTACGTCCACGCCGGGCGCCTCGGCGTTAACCAGCAGGTGGGGCGTGCACTGATTATCCAGCAGCCATTCATTGACTGCGCGAATCAGGTAGGGCCGGTTGGGTGTCATGACGGTAAAACACTGCCGACGCAGCTTTACTCGCTCATTTCCCTTTCGGCTTCGGTCAGGCTGGCCTGGAAAGATTCGCGCGCGAACAGACGTTCGGCGTAATCATTGACCGCCCTGGCCTGTGCCGGCAACTCGATCCTGTAGTGCTTGAGACGCCAGAGTATGGGCGCGATGCTGGCGTCGACCAGCGAAAATTCATCACTGAGGAAAAACGGCTTGGCACCGAACACCTCGGCGCTGGACGCCAGGCTGTCGCGCAGGGTCTTGCGTGCCTTCGTTGCCACCTTCTCGGTTTTCGACTCGAGGTCGCCGACCAGCGAGTACCAGTCCTTTTCGATACGGTACAGGGCCAGGCGGCTGCGTGCCCGCGACACCGGGTCCACCGGCATCAAGGGCGGGTGCGGGAAACGCTCGTCCAGATACTCGGTCACGACCTGCGGGTCGTACAGCACCAGTTCCCGGTCGACCAGGGTCGGCACACTCTGATAAGGATTCAGATCAATCAGGTCCTCCGGCAGGTTGTCCGGGTCGACGTTGACGATCTCGACGGTAATCCCCTTCTCGGCCAACACCATCCGCACGCGGTGACTCTGCGGGCAGGTGGCATCGGAAAACAGCGTCATCACCGAACGGCGATTGGCGATTACAGCCATGAATTATCTCCAGTTACTAAGGCCGGTCCGGACGTCTCAGTGCACGTCCTTCCAGTACTCTTTCTTGAGCAGGTAGGCGACTACGAAGAATACCAGCAGGAACAACAGCACCTTGACACCCAGCGCCATGCGCTGCTGTTTGATGGGCTCACCCATATACGCCAGGAAGTTCACCAGGTCGCGTACCGTGCGGTCGAACTCGGCCGTGGTCTGGCTGCCGGCCTGTTTCAGCTCGACGGCTTCCAGCACCTTGTGCTCATGGCCTTCGTGATCTTTTTCGACTTTATAAACCGGCTCCTGCAGACCCTGCAGCTGCCACAGTACGTTCGGCATGCCGACGTTGGGGAACACCTGGTTATTCACGCCGAATGGTCGTGATGCGTCCTGGTAGAACGTCCGCAGGTAAGTATACAACCAGTCCACGCCACGCACCCTGGCCACCAGGGTCAGGTCGGGGGGGGCTGCACCGAAGTACTGCTTGCCCGCGGCGGGACTCATGGCGATCGCCATATGGCCCCCGATTTTTTCACCGGTAAACATCAGATTGTCGATGACGTCCGCTTCCGGGATCTCCAGGTCGCGTGCCAGCCGGTTATAACGCTGGTACTTGGCCGAGTGGCAACCCATGCAGTAGTTGACAAAGGTGCGCGCACCGCGCTGCAGCGATTCCTTGTTGGTGGGATCGATATTGGCCTTGTCGAGGTGGACATTGCCGCTACTGGCAAGGACCAACGCCGGTGAAACAAGCAACAGAACAGCTATCAGTTGTTTTTTCATTGGTCGTTACCCCGTCACCCGATCCGGAACCGGCTTGGTC
>CBEUNK010000197.1:0-3081 GCA_965544455.1 uncultured Thiogranum sp. | reverse complement strand
GACCCACGTCCGGTTGGGTGGAGAGGTGAACAATGGCAGGTCCTTGTCGCGGATGCGGATGGCGAAGCGGCCCTCCAGGTTGATCCAGGTGGCACCGCCACCGTGGTTGACGCGCACCACTTTCCCGCGTATCCGCTGAAAACCCTCGGTGCGCAGGCTGAGCGAGGCGGATGCCCTGGGTTTATAGGCATCCAGTTGCCAGACACCGCGCCGGGCGGTCCGTGCTTCGGCCTCGGCCGCCTGGTGGCAGGCAACCTGACGGATGTTCGGCGGGATGGCGACCAGCCAGCCCAGCCCCTGGCGCAGCAGTTCGGCCGAAACATCAGTGCCGTCGGGGAGCCACAGGTAGGCGAGGGTACGGCCGTGCCGGTCACGTTTTTGTTCACCTGGCAGCAGGCGCAGCTTGTTGCTGTTCTGGAACACCAGCTGGCGCAACCGGTCGCGGGCGCGGATGGCCAGCGGTTCGGCCGGCCGGCCGTCGCGGGCGACTTCCGGGGTATTGATGCCGATGACCCGCACCCGGGTATCGTCGGTGAGCACCAGCGTGTCACCGTCGTGGACGAAGCGTACCTTGACCGTACGGGCATCGGCGGGCGGTGCGCAGTCGTCTGCCAGTACCGGCCACAGCCAGGTGGCGAGCACAAAAAAGGCGCCAACCAGTGGCGCCTTTTGCAGCATCAGCCGTCCCGTGGACATCAGGCCGGCTTGTTCATACCGTACTTGCGGCGGAAGCGGTCGACACGGCCGCCGGTATCCAGCATTTTCTGCTTGCCGGTGTAGAAGGGGTGGCACTGGGCGCAGACTTCAATGGTCAGGTCCTTGCCGACCGTGGAACGGGTCTGGAAACTGTTACCGCAGCTGCAGGTCACAGTAATCTCGCCATATGCCGGATGGATATCTGCTTTCATGCCATTTGCCTCGAAATTAACGCCGGGCGGCGCGCAACCACGTGCTGGCGCCTGCCGAAAGGCCGCGAATAATACGTGATAGCGCGCCGCGCGGCAAGCCCCGGCCGGCCGGGGACGTTCGGGTTCAGTGGCGGGCCTGGAAATCCAGCACCCTGGCCTTGGGCGGGGGTTCGAAATTCTGCTCGCCGACGCGTTCCAGCACCTCGCGCAGGCCGCCGGGGCCCACCAGGGAATCCCACATCATTTCGCTGAGCTTGATACAGGCGGCCATGGGATTGGCGGCCTGGTTGCGCACCTGGTCGATTTTCCACTGCAGGCAGCGCATCCGCTGCTGCTTGCCGGCGGGCATGCGCTGGATCATGTCCTCGATGACTTCGGCGCGCTTGGCTTCGAAGGCAGCCGGATCGGTCCTGGCCAGGTCGGCCCATTGGTCGAAATCGACCAGCGGTTTACGGGTTTCGGTGATTTGTGTTTTTAATTCTGGCATTTTCTGAACCTCCGCCGACTGCCGTGCAGTTCGTTTTATGTTTCTAATTATTTCGACTTCGAGAATATCACAAGTTCCCGCACCCTTTGTAATGCGTATTAGTAAACTCTTAAATAAATGAAAAATATAAATAAAAATAGGTTATACCGCTGGTATAAGGGTACCGCAAGACGTAAATAGCGACAATTTCTTACAACATCACGGTCAATATGGTCCAACACGCCATTTTTCCGGCGCATGGTCTGACAAGGGGTTATGTCGGCTGTTTTCCAGGGCGTCGATTCAATGGCGCCGTTCGACTGGCCGGCAGGCCGTCAATGGGCGGGTACGGTGCGCTCGGCGGCCCAGGCCCGCAGGGCGGCCAGCCGCTCGGCCATCACCACCGACAGCGGGCGTGTCTGGGCGAGTTCGGTCAGCAGGTGCGCCGTGGTCAGGGGCTGGTTCTGTTCGCGCGCCAGGTACAGGCCGGCGACCACCGCCTGCTCGATTTCGGCACCGGAAAAGCCGTCGCTGTTGGCCGCCAGTTCGGTGAGCTCGAAGTCGTGTGGCGGGTGCCCGCGCTTGCGCAGATGGATGTCGAAAATCTGTACGCGGGTGGCGGTATCCGGCAGGTCGACGAAAAAGATTTCGTCCAGCCGGCCCTTGCGGATCAGTTCCGGCGGCAGGCTGTCGATGCGGTTGGCGGTGGCGACCAGGAAGACCGGCGCCTTGCGCTCCGCCATCCAGGTCAGCAGCGCACCCAGCACCCGCCGGGAGGTGCCGCTGTCATAGTCGCCGCTGGCGATAGCTTTTTCGATTTCGTCCACCCACAACACGCAGGGGGACATGGCCTCGGCGGTGGCCAGGGCCTCGCGCAGGTTGCGCTCGGTCTCACCGAAAAACTTGTTATACAGCGTGCCGAAGTCAAGCCGCAGCAGCGGCAGCTGCCAGAGACCGGCGACGGCCTTGGCCGCCAGGCTCTTGCCGCCACCCTGGACGCCGACCAGCAGAATACCGCGCGGCGGATCGAGGGCGGCGTCGGATTCCAGGAACACCGCCTGGCGCTGCTGCAGCCAGCGCTTGAGGTGCTGCAGGCCACCGACATCGGCAAACTGCGCGGTGTCGAGTTCAAAAGAGAGGGCGCCGTCCTGATCGAGCAGCCGGTACTTGGCCTGCATGACGGCCGGCAGGTCAGAGGCGGTAATGGCGCCGTCGTCGTGGATAGCGTTGCGGATCAGGCGGCGGGCATCGCTGGCACCGAGACCGCCGAGCTGCCGCAGTAGCTGGTCGAGGGTGCGGTCATCGGTTTTGACTTTGCGGCCCGGGTGGGCGCTGGCCCAGATCTTGGCTTCCTCGCGGACCTGCTGTTCCAGTGCCTGCCGGTCCGGCAAGGCGAGTTCAAAGCGGGCAGTGAAGGGCTGCAGGTCATCGGGCAGGTCGCAGCGGTGGCTGATAAATACCAGGGTATGCCGGGCATCACCATAGCCCAGGGCGATCTCCTTGATCAGGCGCACATGGGCCGGGTCGTCGAGGTAGGGGTGAAAATCCAGCAGCAGGTAGATGCCGGCGGTGCCGGTAGCCTTGATCTGCCCGAGCGCCTGGGCCGGCTCGCGGGCGTGTGCCTGGGGTTGCAGGTCCAGATCGACACGCTGTAAACCGGTGGTGACCGACCAGCGCATGAGCGGCTGGCCGACGCGCACGGCCAGG
>CBEUNK010000196.1:0-3149 GCA_965544455.1 uncultured Thiogranum sp. | reverse complement strand
CTCAGCGAGCAGGCACTCGGCCGCTTGCAGGCCGGCAGCCTGCCCGACTGGCTGCCGCCGGCGTTGCTGGCGAAACTGGATTACACCGACCTGGTGTCGGCGCTGCGCTTTGTGCATCGACCGCCACCTGATGCCAACGTGGCCGCCCTGGAGGCCGGCACCCATCCCGCCCAGCAGCGGCTGGCGTTCGAAGAACTGCTGGCACATCACCTGAGCCTGCGACGCGTGCGCCTGCGCGCCCGCCACCTGCGGGCCGACCCCCTGGGGCCGGATGGCGAACTGCTGCAACAGTTTTATGCGGCACTGCCCTTCGAGCTGACCGGCGCACAGCAGCGTGTCATTGCCGAACTGCAGCGCGACCTGGCACAGGGCCACCCGATGATGCGCCTGGTGCAGGGTGACGTGGGCTCCGGCAAGACCGTGGTCGCCGCGGCGGCGGCCGTCCAGGCTGTTGCCGCGGGTCGCCAGGTGGCCATCATGGCGCCGACCGAGCTGCTGGCCGAGCAGCACTTCAGCAACTTCGACGACTGGTTCGGCCGGCTGGGCATTCGCGTGGGCTGGCTGTCGGGCAAGGTGAAGGGCAAGGCGCGTCGGCAGGTGCTGGACGAACTGGCCGATGGGCAGGTGCAGGTAGCGATCGGCACTCACGCGCTGTTCCAGGAAGACGTCGGCTTCCAGGCGCTCGGCCTGGTGATCATCGACGAGCAGCACCGTTTCGGCGTGCACCAGCGGCTGGCGCTGCGCGACAAGGGGCGTGCAGGCGAAAGCGTGCCCCACCAGTTGATCATGACTGCCACACCGATCCCGCGCACTCTGTCGATGGCGCTGTACGCCGACCTGGATACCTCGGTGATCGACGAGTTACCGCCCGGCCGCACACCGGTGCAGACGGTGGCTATCCCCGAAAGCCGCCGCGACGAAGTCATGCAGCGGGCGCGCGACGCCTGCCAGGCCGGCCGCCAGGCCTACTGGGTGTGCACCCTGATCGAGGAATCGGAATCCCTGCAGTGCCAGGCGGCGGAAGACACGGCCGAGCGGCTGGCCGAGGCGCTGCCCGGCCTGCGCGTCGCGCTGGTCCACGGGCGCATGAAAGACACGGAAAAAGTGCAGCGCATGGCGGCATTCAAACGGGGCGATATCGACCTGCTGGTGGCGACCACCGTCATCGAGGTGGGTGTCGATGTACCCAATGCTTCCCTGATGATTATCGAAAACGCCGAACGCCTGGGGTTATCACAGTTGCACCAGCTGCGTGGCCGAGTCGGGCGCGGCGCCGTGCAGAGCAGCTGCGTGCTGCTCTACCATGCGCCGCTGTCGCAGATGGCGCGCCAGCGCCTGGCCGTGTTACGCGACAGCAACGACGGTTTCGAAATCGCCCGCAAGGACCTGGAACTGCGCGGCCCCGGCGAAGTGCTCGGCACCCGCCAGACTGGCATGATCCAGTTCCACATCGCCGACCTGATGCGCGACCAGGCGCTGCTCGATAAAGTTGAGGCGGCCGCCACGGACCTGCTGGACAAACATCCCGAATCTGTCGAACGCATCATTCGACGCTGGCTGGGGCATGCGCCGCGTTATGGTCAGGTCTAGCGGCTGCACGCCAGAGAGGCCCGGCTCAGCCGAGTGCCTGCAAAGGGCTGCGTACGGCGTTGCCACCACGTTTCAGAACATGCGTGTAAATCTGCGTGGTTTTTACATCCTTGTGACCGAGTAAATCCTGAACGGTGCGAATGTCGTATCCGTCCTCCAGCAGGTGAGTGGCGAAAGAATGGCGGAATGTGTGGCAGTTCCCATGTTTGTGAATGTTCGCTTTATACATCGCCTCCTTGACGGCCCGGCGAATAGTCGTTTCGAAAATATGGTGCCGCCTCTCCCGGCCTGATACCGGATCAGTAGAGCGCTGGTCCGCGGCAAATAGAAATTGCCAATGCAGGCTGGCTGCCTGGTTCGGGTATTTGCGTGCCAGTGCGTAGGGCATCTGCACTTCGCCGAAACCTTCAGATATATCCTGTTGATGGAGAGCGCGTAGCCGCTCGATCGCCCGCTTGATATCGGGGAGCAGTTTTTCCGGCAGAATGGTTACTCTGTCCTTATCGCCTTTGCCCTGACGTACCAGGATAACGAGCCGGTCAAAATCTATATCTTTAGGGCGCAGCCGCAGGGTTTCCATGACACGCAGACCGCTTCCATACATCAGCCCGGCCATTAATCGATAGGGCTGCTTCATACCGGCAAGAATCGCAGCCACCTCAGCGCGAGAAAAAACGACAGGAATCCGGCGCGACCGCTTGGCACGGACCACGTCCTCAATATGTTCAAGTCGTATGTTCAGTACCTTGTTATACAGAAACAATATGGCGTTGAACGCCTGATTTTGTGTCGAAGCAGACACCTGACGCTTGACGGCCAACCAGGTAAGGAATGCAGTAATATCTTTTGCGCTCAATGCCGCTGGATGGCGACAATGATGAAACCTGATATAAAAGCGGATCCAGTAGCAGTATGACTGCTCTGTTTTTCGGCTGTAGTGTAGTGCGCGAATCGTGTTACGCACACGATCCAACAGGCGAATTTCGGACATAAGCCACTCCTTTGGCTGATAACTGTATATATATACAGTTATATTGAAATCACAATCAGGCTCGAAGTCAAGACTTTTGCCTGGATAATGCTGTCAATATCCGACCGTGTCCCGGTAACTATCGAAATTTCATATGGTTGGGTAGCTCGCATATTACTCGACAAAGGCATGCTATCAAGCTGTGAGTCGTTAAGATCGAATTACGATGATATCCAGGCCTGAGCTCGCTATCCCGGTCTATTGCGAAAAGGTTTGAAAAAAGTAAGAATGTTAGTCGTTTAACAAATTAAAAGGACTTAGTGAAAATCATGATAGAGGGCAGAAGCTTGTCCATCCACCCCATTAAGCTAATAAATGAGCACGTGCATGGCTTTTCGGCCTATCGGGCTCATGCATGCTAATTGTAGTTAGCCGATATGAATCTCCTATTGTCCATTGTGATAGCGGTTGCGTTTTTTGCTGTAACTAGCGGGGGTATGAAATTTGTATTCGACGTAGACCGGGCATCATTGTGGTATCTAATACCATTTGTGCTTAGCGTAGTTCTTTTGTTTGTCAGCTATGAGCT
>CBEUNK010000195.1:0-3174 GCA_965544455.1 uncultured Thiogranum sp. | reverse complement strand
CGCCACGTGGAACTAGCGCTCATGACCCGCGCGCAACCCTGGCTGGACCGCGTGGATGCCCTGGAATTGCGCGAACGCATCCTGCTGATGGCGGCCGGCGTGGTGGTGTTGTTCCTGCTGATTGATACGCTCTGGTTGCAGCCTACCCTCAAAGCCCAGCAGGTCACCGAGCAGCGTATCAGCGAGTTCGAATCCAGATTGCATGCCCTGGGTCAGAGCGCTCAGCTGCTGACCTACCAGGCCAGTACCGATCCCCTGGCGTTACGTCGTCAGCGGCGTGACGAACTAAGCACCCAACTGGCCGAACTCGACGGCCGCATTCTGGGTCAACTGGGCGCCCTGGTGGAGCCCGCGCAGGCGGCACAGGTGCTCGAGCAATTACTCAGTGGTCATCCCGGCCTGGGCCTCGTCAGCCTGTCGGCAAGCACCGAACCATTGAGCGATCTGACGATCGAGGAGCAGGCCCAAAGTACCGGCCTGGCACGCTACCGGCTCGACATGGTGCTGCAAGGCAGCTACCTGGACGTGCTCGACTACCTGCGAAGCCTGGAACACATGCCGTGGAAATTCTTCTGGGAACAGGTGAATTTCCAGTCGACGGAGTATCCCCGGGCCGAAACCCGGCTGAAGCTTTACACCCTGGGAGCAGCTCATGACTAGATACCGGCTGCGAATCTTACTGTTGGTGGCAAGCACAGGCGCTGCAAATGCCTGGGCATTGCAGGATCCGACACGCCCTACCGACCCTGTACTGTACTTCGGCAGCAGCCACCTGCCGAGTACTTCAGCCTGGACGCTGCAATCGATTTTGTCCGCGCCGGATCGCCGCATCGCCATTATTAACGGTACACGTGTACGGGAAGGTGATCACATCGGTAATGCCCGGGTCGTCCGCATCAAACCATCACAAGTCGTATTAAACACCGGCGAACGTACCCTGACCCTGCAGTTACTGCCTGAAAACATAAAAAAGGTGAGCCCGTGAACAGCAAGTCCCGCATCAAGAATCTTCTCCCGGGCCTGGCCGCCCTGCTGCTTGGCGCCTGCCAGACGATGCCCCAGAAAGACACACCGGCTCTGCCGGAGGTCAAGCAGAGTCTGCAGGACTGGCAATCGCCAGCCGCGACTACTGCCGTTACACCGCCACCGGCCGTGCAGCAGGCGCTGCTGCCACCGGCGGGTACCACGCTGGGCCGGCTCAGGCCCAAGGTGGCAACCTTCGACGTCTCGGTCAGCGCAGTACCCGCCCGCCAGTTCTTCATGAGCCTGGTGGAAGGCACCGGTGACAATATGATCGTACACCCGGATGTGTCCGGCGCCCTGACACTGGACCTGAAAAATGTCAGCACCATGGATGTCATGAACACGGTGCGTGATGTCTACGGCTACGAGTACCGCTACAGTCACGGCATCTACCAGGTGTTTCCCGCTCGCATGCGCTCACAGGTGTTCAAGGTGAATTATCTCGATATTGAGCGCCAGGGTGGTTCGCGTACCCGCGTCAGTTCCGGTCAGGTCAGCCAGTCTTCGAACAGTGGCGGCGGCAATACCGGCTCGGGTGGCACCAGCAGTGGCAACGGCACCACACCGGTCACACCGCCCGGCACGACGCCAGGCAATCAGACCAGCAGCCCGGGTTCCTTTTCCGGCGCCCAGGTGACCACGCGCTCCGAAACGGACTTCTGGGACAACCTGGAAAAGTCCCTCAAGCTGCTGGTCGGTGAGGAGGGTGGCCGCAAGATTATCGCCGACCCCTTGTCCGGCACGGTACTGGTACGCGCCATGCCGCGGGAACTACTGGACATTCAGCATTACCTCGACAGCCTGCAGGTTTCGGTCAACCGTCAGGTGATTATCGAGGCTAAAATTATCGAAGTACGCCTCAACGACCAGTTCCAGGCCGGCATTAACTGGACCTCGTTGATCGATCTCCAGGGGGGCAGCCGTGAAATCGCCACCGGCATTTTCGGTACCGGCCTGGCAGCGCCGTTCAATAACATTAACAACGCTGACCCCGACGCGCTCGGCAGCGTATTTGCAGTGGATGCTCACCTGGGCGACTTCGATGCCCTGCTGGAACTGCTGAAAAACCAGGGCGACGTGCAGGTGTTGTCGAGTCCGCGCGTGTCCACAGTGAACAATCAGAAGGCCATCATCAAGGTGGGCACCGACCAGTACTTCGTCACCGATGTCGATGTTGAAACCGATGTTGCCAGCGGTGTATCCAACCAGTCGGCAGACGTTACCCTGACACCGTTTTTCTCCGGTGTCGCGCTGGACGTGACCCCGCAGATCGACGAGGACGGCGAAATCACCCTGCACGTGCACCCGGCGATCAGTGAAGTCACGCAGGAAAACAAGGAAGTCAGTATTTCCACCCAGACGGAGTTCAACCTGCCGCTGGCGAAAAGCACTATCCGCGAGTCAGACACTATCATCCGTGCGAGCAACGGCCAGGTCGTGGTCATTGGCGGATTGATGCAGGACCTGGTACGCGACAACCTGAGTTCGACCCCGTTCCTGGGCGACCTGCCGATGCTGGGTCACATGTTCCGCCAGACACGCAAGGTCTCCACCAAGACCGAACTGGTGATACTGCTGCGCCCCTTTGTGGTCGACAACAACCGGGCCTGGGCTCGCCAGATCGACCAGGCGACGCAACGCTTCGACGGAATCCGTCACCGCGACCTGCCCTGAACAAGGAAACCGAGCCGTGTATCTGCAGCATTTTCAGCTCAAGGAACCGCCCTTCACCCTGACGCCCGATACCGGGTTTTTCTTCAATCACGGCAGTCACCAGGAAGCACTGAATGTCCTGCTGGTCGCCCTGCAGGGCGGTGAAGGCTTTATCAAGGTGACCGGTGAAGTCGGCACCGGTAAAACCCTGTTATGCCGCCAGCTGCTGAACCTGCTGGACGAAACGGTCATTACCGCCTGGCTTCCCAACCCGTTTCTGAATCCCACCGCGCTGCGTATGGCGCTGGCGGAGGAACTGGGTATCCGTTTCGCACGCAATATCGGTCAGCATCGCCTGCTGCAACTGATCACCGAACGGTTACTGCAGCTCAGTGGCGATGGCAAACAGGTCGTGCTGTTACTGGACGAGGTGCAGGCCATGCCGGACGACAGCCTGGAAGCACTCAGACTGCTGACCAACCTGGAGACCGAGAAACG
>CBEUNK010000194.1:0-3268 GCA_965544455.1 uncultured Thiogranum sp. | reverse complement strand
ATGGAACTGAAGTTCAGCAAAATGCACGGCCTGGGCAACGACTTCGTGGTCATCGACGCCATCAACCAGGCCGTTAGCCTGACACCGCAGCAGGTCCGCCGACTCGCCGACCGGCGCCATGGCATCGGCTTTGACCAGCTGCTGCTGGTGGAAGCCTCCGACCAGCCGGACAGCCAGTTCCGTTACCGCATTTTCAACGCCAACGGGGGCGAGGTCGAGCAGTGTGGCAATGGCGCCCGCTGTTTCGCGCGTTTTGTCCGCGCCAGGGGACTGACGGACGCCACCCGGATTCCGGTGTATACCAGCGCCGGGCGCATCGAGTTGATCGTTGAAGACGACGACCGGGTAACCGTCAACATGGGTGCGCCGAAACTGGAGCCGGCCGACATCCCCTTTCAGGCGACCGTCCGGGCACCGCGTTATGCCCTGTCGGTCGACGGCGAAACCTATGAGATCGGCGCCGTCTCCATGGGCAACCCGCACGCCGTGCTGCAGGTCCCGCACGTTGATACCGCGCCCGTCGCCCGGCTCGGACCGGCCATCGAGTCCCACCCGCGCTTTCCCAACCATGTCAATGTCGGCTTCATGGAGATCGTCGACCGCGGCCGTATCCGCCTGCGGGTATTCGAACGCGGTGCGGGCGAAACCCTGGCCTGCGGTTCGGGCGCCTGCGCGGCCGTGGTTGCCGGGCGCATACAGGACCTGCTCGACGAAACCGTCACGGTCGAACTGCGCGGCGGCGATCTTGTGGTAAGCTGGGCGGGTGACAATCAGCCGGTGCTGATGACCGGGCCGGCGACTTTTGTATTCGAGGGCAGCATAGAACTATGACAACCCAGGCCAATGCCGAAGACCATATCATGACCCCCGACGCTGACCAGGTCAGCGATTATCTTTCCAGCCACCCCGGATTTTTTGACCAGCACCCCGAGTTGCTCGCCGAACTTAAACTGGAACACGCCAGCGGCAACGCCGTCTCGCTGATCGAACGCCAGGTACAGGTGCTGCGCGAACAGAACCAGGACCTGAAAAAACGCCTGCTGGAGCTGGTCGACGTGGCCCGCGACAATGACCGTCTGAGCGAACGCCTGCACCGGCTGACCCTGGACCTGATCCGGGCCGGCTCGCTGGTGGAGTTGCTCGACAGCCTGGAACACAACCTGCGCAGCGAGTTCCAGGCCGACGCCATAGTGCTGCACCTGCCGGCACTGGACGAATCCCGCCAGCGGGAAACCGGCGCGCGGCCCTGGCTGATCGACGATGCGCTCAAGGCGCTGCTGCCGACGCCACTGGTGGACAACAAGCCACAGTGCGGCCGGCTGACGCAGGAGCAGGCTACCTTCCTGTTCGGGGACCAGGCCGCCGCCATCGAATCCTGTGCCGTAATCCCGCTGGGTGATCACGCCGAGGCCGGCCTGCTGAGCATAGGCAGCCGCGAGGTCAACCGCTTCAACCCCTGCATGGGCACCCTGTTTCTGAACCACCTTGGGGAACTGGTAACCCGGCTGGCCGGTAAACACACGACGCCGTGAACGAACGCCAGACAGCCTGGCTGCAACACTTCGAAGCCCACCAGCGAGACGAACGACGCCTGTCGCCGCATACCGTGAGCAACTACCACCGCGACCTGCTGGACGTGGTCGCATTCTGCGATGCCCGGGGCATCGCCCGCTGGCAACAACTGCAACCCGCCCAGGTGCGTGCCTGGGCGGCGCTGCTGCACCGCCGTGGCCTGTCCGGCCGCAGCGTGCAGCGCAAGCTGTCGGCGCTGCGCAGTTTCTGCCGCTTCCTGATCAACCGCGGCGAATTGCAGCACAACCCGGCTCAGGATATCCGTGCTCCCCGGACCCCGCGCAAGCTGCCCCACAGTCTGGACGTTGACCGCCTGCAGGCGCTGCTCGAAGTAAAAACCGACAACTGGTTGTCGCAGCGCGACGTGACCATGATGGAGCTGATGTACTCCTGCGGCCTGCGCCTTGCCGAGCTGGTCGGCCTCGATCTGCTGCAGATTGATTTACAGACGGGCGAAGCCCGGGTGCAGGGCAAGGGAAACAAGACCCGCATTGTTCCCATCGGGCGAAAAGCGCTGGAAGCACTGCAAAGCTGGCTGCCGGTACGCGCGCTGTACGTCGCCGGGGGTGAAAACGCCCTGTTTATCAATCGCCGCGGCACGCGCCTGGGCGCACGCAGCGTGCAGCAGCGCTTCAGGCGCTGGGCCCTGCTGCGCGGACTCGACAGCCAACTGCACCCGCACGCCCTGCGGCATTCCTTCGCCACGCACATGCTTGAATCCAGCGGCGACCTGCGCGCCGTGCAGGAGTTGCTCGGACATGCCAACCTGAGCACCACGCAGATTTACACCCACCTCGATTTCCAGCATCTGGCGCAGGTCTACGACCAGGCACACCCCCGCGCGCGCACCAGGAAACCCCGCTGAGACCTACCCCAGCAGGGCCACGCTCTTGACCTGGGCAAAAACCGTTTTTCCCGGCGCCAGATCGAGCGCCACCGCCGATTTGCGGGTAATGCGTGCCAGCAGCGGCACACCACCGACGTCGAGACGCGCGATCAGCTGGGCCGGGCTTTCTGCAGCCAGTGCCTCGACGCGGGCCGGGAGGATATTCAGGATGCTGGTAGCGGACTGGCGGGCCAGGGTAAGGCTGACGTCGCGCGCCAGTATCCGCAGCCGTACCTGCCGACCCGGTGGCGAGACCTCGCGTGCCAGGATGAAATCGCCACCGGCGAATGTCAGCCGGGTGAGGTGATAGTCCGGGTCATAGCCGTTTACCGTCGCCTCGATAATGGCGCCCGCATCCCGGTCATGGGCCAGTGGCAGGTCGAAACGCGTCAGCATGGCCTCAATCGGGCCGCTGGCCAGCACCTTGCCCGCCTCCAGCAGCACCAGGTGATCGGCCAGCCGCGCCACCTCGTCCGGCGCGTGACTGACATAGAGTACCGGCATGTCCAGCTCTTCGTGCAACCGTTCGATGAAAGGCAGCAACTCCGCCTTGCGTTTGACGTCCAGCGCCGCCAGCGGCTCGTCCATCAGCAGCAGGCGCGGGCTGGTCAGCAGGGCCCGGGCAATCGCCACGCGCTGGCGTTCGCCGCCGGACAGGTGGGCGGGTCGCCGCGTCAGCAACGGCGCCAGTCCCAGCAGGCCGACCGCACGGTCAAAATCGATGCGCCGCTCAGCGGTCGGCACGCGGCGGTAACCATAGGCCAGGTTGGCATGTACCGACAGGTGGGGAAACAGGCTGGCTTCCTGAAA
>CBEUNK010000193.1:0-3299 GCA_965544455.1 uncultured Thiogranum sp. | reverse complement strand
TAAATGCGGATACCTTCGCGTGCGGCCAGTTGTGCCGCCACCAGCGGGGGAATCGTGCCGGCTGTATTTTCACCGTCGGCGATCAGCACCAGCACCCGCGAACCCGGCGGGCGCTCGCGCAGTTTCTTGACCCCGAGGCCGAGCGCATCACCCATGGCCGTGCCATCGCCGGCGATGCGCGGCACCAGGTCATCGAGCAGGTGGCGCACCGCCTCGCGGTCCAGGGTCAGCGGCGACAATACGAACGCCCGGCTGCCGAAAATGATCAGGCCGACACGGTCGTCATGGCGCCCCTCGATAAAGCGGCCCATCACGCCCTTGACCACCTGCATACGACTCACCTGGCTGCCGGCAACGGTAAAATCCAGCGCTTCCATGGAATGCGATGCGTCAACGGCCAGCATCAGGTCATAGCCTTCACTGCGTTCTTCGGTGTGTGGTTCGAGCCACTGCGGCCGCATCAGCGCCACCGTCAAACCGATCCACAACAGGCCCAGCAACAGGTAATAAATACGCGTGCCGATGGTGGTCGCCGGGCGGTGCGTACTGAATGCGGCCTGCAGGTTGTACAGGTCCGGATGCAGCAGTGTGACCTTGCGCTCGCGGGTATCGGTGGAGGTATAGGCGCGATCCCGGTTCAACAGCCACATGCCAAGCGGCACGATCAGTAATAACCCCATCCACGGCCATTCGAAGCTAAGCATGCTGGCGTGCCCGGTTGCGATCGACCCAGGCGAATGCCGCGTCGATCAGGGGTAACAGTTGCACCGTGCTGTCCTGGCCGCTTTCCGGCGGGGCGTAGGGCAGGGTAAGCAGGGGACGGCCACGCTGTGCCCAGTCAAAACCGGCCGGATCATGTTCCTGCAGCCAGGCCAGCCAGTGTTCGCCACTCAGACCCGCGGCGTGGGCGCGGCCAAGACGGGCTATCGCGATGCGGCGCAACAGTTCCGACAGCTCCCCGGCAAGCTGCTGGGCCGGCATGCGCCGGGCCTGCTGCCTGAGATCGCGCAGCTGCCGCCACGCGTGCCGGCGCCAGGAACCGGCCGGGTAACGCCGCAGGTTGCGCAGCCACATTGCCAGCGCAAACAGCAGCACGACTGTCAGCAACGCCACCAGCCACCAGCCGCTGGCCAGGGGCCACCAGGATACTTCGTCGAGACCGCGGATATCACGCAGGCGCACCAGCATGTCGGGATTCACAGGAACGACCTCATGCGCAGGCGGCGTTCCAGCCCCTGCATCAGCGTGGCGTGGACCTCGGCGTCGGTGTCCAGCGGTATCAGGGCACAACCCGAACCGTTGGCCAGCTGGACCAGGTTGTTGCGGCGCTGCTGCCAGGCCTGCCGGTAGGCCTCACGCCCGGCAGCGTCGCCGGTGTTCACTGTCAGCAGTTCGTCGTCGGGACCGCGAAACATGACGTCGCCCATGTCCGGCAGGTCGCGGTCGGCCGGGTCGTCGACCGGCACCAGCACCACCGCGTGACGCTGGCGCAGTTGCGCCAGTCCCTGCACCAGCCCCTCGTGCTCGCGGTTGAAGTCGGCAATGACGAACACCAGGCCGCCGGTGCCGATGCCGCGTGCGGCCTGGCGCAGAATGTCGGCCAGCAGACCCGGGCTCGATTCCCCGTGTTGCACGTGGTCGGCCGTCATGGCCTTGAGCAGCTGCCACAGTGCGCGCCGGTCCTTGGTCGGGCGGAAGTAGGTGTTGTCGCGGCCGTCGCCACCGAACAGCAGGCCGCCGACCCGGTCGTGCAGGCTGTTGCCCGCCCAGCCGAGCAGCGCGGCGGCGCGCGCGGCCTGCACGGATTTAAAGGTCTTGCGGGTGCCGAAATTCATGTGCGGCCCCTTGTCGACGCACAGCATGACGCTGCGTTCGCGCTCCTCGCGGAATACCTTGAGGTGGGCTTCACCGGTCCGCGCCGTGACTTTCCAGTCCATGTTGCGGATGTCGTCGCCTTCGCGGTACTCGCGCACTTCCTCGAAGTTCAGGCCCTGGCCACGGAACACCGATGCGTACAGGCCGCTGAACGAGGAGTTCACCAGGTGGTGTGAGGCCAGGCCGAGCGTGTGTGCCTGGTGCCTTAACTCCAGCAGGTCGTCCAGGCGGGGTTGCAAACTCATGACAACCTCAGGGGATGGCCACCAGCGAGAGCAGGCGCTCGATCAGGTCGTCGCTGGTGATGCCCTCGGCTTCGGCCTCGAAGGTCAACAGCAGGCGGTGGCGCAGGATATCGGCAGCGATTTCCTGGATGTGTTCGGGAGACACGTAGGGCTCGCCGTGCAACCAGGCGCGCGCCCGGGCACAGCGTGCCAGCGCCAGGGTGGCGCGTGGCGAGGCACCGAAGCGGCACCAGCGTGCCATGTCCTTGTCGTAATTCTGCGGATTACGGGTGGCCTGGATCAGGTCGACCATGTAGCGGTTCAGTTTCGGGCTGATGAACAGCTCGGCCACCGCGCTGCGCATGGCGAACAGTTCCGACTGCGACAGGGGATTGGCCGGCGGTTTCGGCACCTCGCGCTGGCGGTCATTGTCCAGTTCCAGGATTTTGAGTTCTTCGGCATGGCTGGGGTAATCGACCACCACCTGCATGAGGAAACGGTCCAGCTGTGCCTCGGGCAGGTGGTAGGTGCCTTCCTGCTCCACCGGGTTCTGGGTGGCCAGCACCATGAACAGTTGCGGCAGGTGGTAGGTTTTCTGGCCCACGGTGATCTGGCGCTCGCCCATGGCCTCGAGCAGCGCGGCCTGCACTTTCGCCGGCGCGCGGTTGACCTCGTCAGCCAGCAGAATGTTGTGGAACAGTGGCCCGGGCCGGAACTCGAACTCGGCTTTTTCCTGCCGGTAGATATCGGTACCGATGAGATCGGACGGCAGCAAATCGGGGGTGAACTGGATGCGGTGAAAGTCACCCTCGATGGCTTCCGACAGCGCGTTGACCGCGGTCGTCTTGGCCAGGCCGGGCATGCCCTCCACCAGCATGTGGCCATCGCTCAACAGGCAGACCAGCATGCCGTCGATCAGCTTCTGCTGGCCGATCACGTGGGCGGCGAGGTGTTCTCTTACGGGATCCAGGCGGCTGGGCGTCATGGAAATATTGGCTTGAGGTTGTGTAGACACGCGGGTACTGCCTCCTGTAAAACCTGGGCCCCGGACGTACAAGAGCCTAAGTGACTGACACCGCTATAATTTTGTTAAACGAACAGTGCGATGCTGTCAGTTAGTCTAACACCCGGGGGCTGAAACGGAATGATGCAGATCAATAAACCCCGTCGATCCAGTGGCGACCCGCGGCGTTTACCCGG
>CBEUNK010000192.1:0-3416 GCA_965544455.1 uncultured Thiogranum sp. | reverse complement strand
TCATCAATACATAGAAAATCCTGGTGGTTATCGGCCCTTCGGCCTGTCAGCTTAAGCCCCTGTAGGAGCGGCCCGGCGCGGGCGCTCCTGCAAAGTTACTCGAAATCCTGCACCAGGGCGGCGCGGATATTGTCGGGCAGCGGTTCCAGTTGCCGGGTGTAGCCGGCGTGGCTGATGCCGGCACCCAGGGCGGCGCCGGCCTGCGCGGCGGCAATCATTTCCGGGGTGAACTCGAAACGCATGAAATGCACCGACGAGGTCTTGTCCTCGTTTTCGCGATCGAGGTCCTCGTCGGCAATGGCGAACACCGGCTCGAAACCGTCGACGCGCAACCAGACCTCGTCCTCGATGCCTTTCAGGTCAGCGAGCACCTTGCGCCGTTCATCCTCGTCCGCGACCTCGACCATGAAGGTCGCCTTGAGATTATGCCCGTCTGGAATCAGCGGGTTGTAGGCATCCAGCTCTTCCTGGATACCGGCCGCCTCGAAAATCCGTTCGATACGCAACATCTCCTGCACCTGGTACTGCATGGTGAGGCGGTCCTCGAAATACAGCGCGGCCAGCTCGCCCAGCGGCAGACGGCGGTTCTTCTTGTGGGCGATCACCTGGGCACGGAACTCCGGGCGTACCTCGGCATACTGCTCCAGGGAATACAGGTCGCCTCGTGTCAGCTTGTCCATATTGCACCTCTACCCTGTTTCAGAGCCCGTAGGCGTGGCGCAGCAGACGCAACGGGTGCTCGGGCCCGCGGCCATCCCGCAACCCGTTTTCAATCTGGTGACCCGCCATGGGGCAGTCGCTGCAATAGTGGTCGGCAGCCGCTTTTTCCACCCGGCTGACCACCGGCTTGCAGATTTTCATCGAAATCTCGTGACATTCTTTCTTGACGGCGTATATCCCGTCGTGACCGGAACAGCGTTCGATGGCCTCGACCTGCGTGTCCGGCACCAGCTGCAGCAGCTCGCGCGTTTTCATGCCGATATTCTGTACGCGCAGGTGACAGGCGACATGGTAGGCGATCCTGCCCAGGCTGTGCTTGAAATCGGTTTTCAATTCCCCGTGCTTGTGGCGCAGCACCAGGTACTCAAAGGGATCGTAGATATTGTCGCGTACCCGGGCGACATCGGCATCGTCGGGGAACATCAACGGCAATTCCTGCTTGAACATCAGTACGCACGACGGCACCGGCGCCACCACGTCCCAGCCTTCGTCGATCAGCTTCACCAGCTGCGGGATGTTGACATCCCGGGCCTTGCTCACCGCTTCCAGGTCGCCCAGCTCCAGCCTGGGCATGCCACAGCAACGCTCCGTATCGGTCAGGCGGACCGGGATACCGTTGTGTTCAAAAACGGCAATGAGATCTTCGCCCAGTTCGGGTTCGTTGTAATTCCCATAGCAGGTGGCGAACAGCGCAACCTTGCCGCGGGTCGGACCGGCCGCGGTTGCCGCCCGGGCGGTCTTGTTGCGGTCGGAGGAAAATCGGCGGCGCAGCGTCCGGGAATGATAGTTCGGCAGTACCGCGTCCGGGTGAACTTCAAACAGTTCCTCGACCACGCGCCGTCCGGCCTTGCTGTGGTTGACGGCATTGACAACACCCGAGACCACGGGAATACCGGCCAGGGTACCGACAACGTCGGTGGACGTCAGGATCCGGTCGCGCACGCGGGTTTTTCCCTGCCGGTGTTTGACCGCCTTGGCACGCAGCATCAGGTGCGGGAAATCGACATTCCACTCGTGTGGCGGCACATAGGGGCACTTGGTCATGTAGCACATGTCGCACAGGTAACAGTGGTCGACCACGTCCCAGAAAACCCGTTTGTCGACACCGTCGAGTTCCATGGTATCCGACTCGTCGATGGCATCGAACAGGGTCGGAAACGCGTTGCACAGGTTGAAACAGCGGCGGCACCCGTGACAGATGTCGTAAACGCGCTCCAGTTCCTGCAACAGTGAGGCTTCGTCGTAGAAATCGGGGTTTTGCCAGTCCAGGGGATGGCGGGTGGGTGCTTCCAGGCTGCCTTCGCGGACAGGCATAGCTTATCTCCAGAACAGACCGTACCGGGAATATCGCCCCCCTGCAGGCGGGCGGCTGACCCCCTCCCGGCGGGAGAGGGTCGGGCGCTTGCGGACTCAGTCGTCCAGGTTATCCAGGGCTTTCTGGAAACGGTTGGCGTGGGAACGCTCGGCCTTGGCCAGGGTTTCGAACCAGTCGGCGATTTCGTCGAAACTCTCGTCGCGCGCGGTCTTGGCCATGCCCGGGTACATGTCGGTGTACTCGTGGGTTTCGCCGGCGATCGCGGCCTTGAGATTATCCGCCGTACCACCGATGGGCAGGCCGGTAGCCGGGTCGCCGACCGCTTCCAGGTACTCGAGATGGCCGTGGGCGTGACCGGTTTCACCTTCGGCGGTGGAACGGAACACCGCGGCAACGTCGTTGTAGCCTTCAACGTCGGCCTTGGCGGCGAAGTACAGGTAGCGGCGGTTGGCCTGGGATTCACCCGCGAACGCGGCTTTCAGGTTGTCTTCTGTTTTACTGCCTTTCAGATCCATGCTTGGAGCCTCCGAATCAGGATAGAAATGGGCTGCCGCCCGGATTTTAGACTCAGTCTAAATCAGGCTTAAATTTAGCCCAGCTGTTTCAAGCTGTCAATGCCGGTTTAGTGGCGGTTTTTGTGGTTGCGAACCGGCATCTTACACAAACTGGTGAATTTTACAGCCGCGGCATGCGTTGACCGGATTTGGGCGGACGGGTAACGTTACGCCCGGTTAAAACACCCTGGACGACAACCGTTGGCAAAACGTAGCAGTAAAACACCGGATTTCGAGGCCGCCCTGGCGGAACTCGAAGCCCTGGTCGAAAAAATGGAACAGGGCGACCTCAGCCTGGATGAATCGCTCAAGCAGTTCGAGCGCGGTGTCCAGCTGACGCGCTCCTGCCAGCAGGCCCTGAAAGACGCCGAACAGAAAGTTCAGGTGCTGATGGAAAAAGACGGCAAACCCTCGCTGGAACCCTTCGAGGACGATGCTGCCACCTGAGCTGGCGGCCTTCGCCGTCGCCTGTAAACAGCGCGTGGAGAGCGCGCTGGACCGCTTCCTGCCCTCTGAACAGACGTTGCCGGCCACGCTGCACCAGGCCATGCGCTACGCCGCGCTGGAGGGCGGCAAACGGGTGCGTCCGCTGTTGGTCTACGCGGCCGGCCAGGCACTCAACGCGCCACCGTCGGCGCTCGACGTGGCGGCCAGCGCGGTCGAATGTATCCACGCCTATTCCCTGGTGCACGACGACCTGCCGGCGATGGATGACGATGACCTGCGGCGTGGCCAGCCGACCTGTCACAAGGCCTATGACGAGGCCCAGGCGATCCTCGCCGGCGATGCGCTGCAGGCACTGGCGTTCTACCTGCTGGCGCATGCCG
>CBEUNK010000191.1:0-3422 GCA_965544455.1 uncultured Thiogranum sp. | reverse complement strand
CTCCAATAACGATGGTTTTATTGATGACTACGCAGCGGACTATCGCAGGAAGTGACTTACAGTTGACCTACAGACGTGACAAACACCCGGACAGGCACTGTGACGCTACCTGCGTCTACCATGATGGAAAAGACAGCCCGCGGCGGCCGGGCGGTAGATCGGGTGAAATGCGGAACGAGCTTCAGACTCGCAGAGAGGTGTATAGCGTCCGGGTGGCAGATGATGGCTGCATGTTAAATTGCTGATTGAGCATGTCGCGGCAGCGGTAATAAACGGCCATGGCGTCAGCCTCTCGACCGCTTTCGCTGAAACAGACCATCATGCGCTGATACAGCACCTCGGTCAGGGGATCGACCTCCAGGCCCTTGTGGTAGTAACGCTCGGCCTGCTCCCAGTCGCCGAGACGCTCCCAGACCCTGCCGACGTCCAGGATATGGCGCAGCAGTTTACTGCGCAGCCGCTCACGCAGCGACAGCGACCAGTTATTACCGGCTTCGCGGGCCAGGAATCCGCCCTGGTAGAGCGTCAGCAACCGTTCGCCGACCCTCGCCAGTTGGCGCAGGACGACCGGATCATTGGCGCGGGACAGCAAGCGCTCCGCGTGGTTGACCAGGCGTTCGAAGGTCCAGGCATCGACCCAGGCCAGGTCAGCATTCAGTGTCAGGCGATGATCGTGCAGTAACAACAGGTCGCGCACATCGAAGAGTCGCCGCAGGCGGTGCAGCGTCACGTCGAACGCATTGCTCGCCGCATCACCGTCCGCGTCGGGCCACAGCGCCTGGCTCAACGGTTCGGTACCGACACCGCGACCACCCAGCGCAATCAGCGCCTGCAGTAACTCCAGGGGGCGGTGCTGGCGGGTCTGCTTCAGGGTAACGGCCTGGTGGTGGAGTTGAACGCTGAAGCGTCCCAGCGTGTGTATGCGTACCGGGTGGTCCTGGTGCCGGGTTTCCGGTAACCGGCTCCAGCCGCTGACCGGTTGTCGCTGATAGCGGCGATTGATCTGTCGGCTTTCGAGATTAACACTCATGTCCTGCGCCTCTGGATTCGCTCTCCCTGGGGGAATGCTGCACGCGCCGCTTCATTACCCGACTTCTGGTCTGGATAATATCTATTATTACAATACGTTACTGCGTTTATTTTATGTGAAACCTCGATATCCAGGCATCTCACATCCAATAATCAGCTATTTTAACACACTGGCGCCGTAACACCTGTGACGGCACCGCCGTAAATCTGCACCAATACACCGCGTCTTTCAGCCATACATTACCTTGACCTGGGAATCCCCGGCCAGTTCGCGCAGCCGGTGCAGCAACTCGTCGGTCGGGTGCACGCGCCATTCCTCACCCAGTGTTATGTGTGCCTGCGCCTTGCCGTTCTGGTACTGGATACCCACCGGGCAATTGCCCTCGCAGAAAGGTGTCAACACCGCCGCCAGCGATTTCACAAAACCGTTGCCGGCTTTCAACGCGCCGATACTGACCACCAGGCGCCGCGCGTAGACTTCGCGTGCCTGATCAATTTCGTAGATCCTGTTGGCATTGAGCCGCATGCTGCCGGAAAAATCATCGAATGCCAGGCTGCCCTGCACCACCAGCACCTTGTCGTTCGCCAGCAGCGCGCGATACTGTTCGAACACGCGGGAAAACACCCGGATTTCCATGCGGGCGGTCCGGTCGTCCAGGGTGACAAACGCCATACGGCTACCGCTCTGGGTGTTACGGGTACGCAACTCGACCACCAGGCCGGCAAGTACTACGGTTTTTTCCTTGCCACGCTGTTGCCCGCCACCGGCCGGCGGCGATTCCTCCGCGAGCTCCGACAGCGGTGCCGTGACGATGCTGGCGAGCTCCTCGCGATAGCGTTCGATCGGGTGCCCGGTCAGGTAAAGCCCGAGCGTTTCTTTCTCACCCGCCAGACGCGTCTCCTCGTCCCATTCGGCGACGCTACCCAGCGTCGATTCCACCGGCCCGCTGGGTGCGGCGACACTGCCGAACATGTCGGATTGACCGGCAGCGGAATCCCGCAGGTGCTGTTCCGCCGACTTGAGTGCTTCCGGCAACTGGTGCATCAACGTCGCCCGGTTGTCGGCCAGGCCATCGAGCGCGCCGCAACGGATCAACGCTTCGTAAACACGTCGCGTCACTTTGCGTGAATCGACGCGCCGGCAGAGATCCACCAGCGACCCGAACGGCCCATTGGCCAGCCGTTCATGAATCATGACTTCGATGGCCGCTTCACCGACACCCTTGATGGCGCCCAGGCCATAGACGACCGTTGTATCCCCCTCAACCGTGAACGCATAGCCGGAGCGATTGATATCGGGCGCCACCACATCCAGCTGCATATGACGGCATTCTTCGATGAGATTGACCACTTTGTCGGTGTTGTCCATGTCCGCGGACAGAACGGCCGCCATGAACGGTGCGGGATAGTGGGCTTTCAACCAGGCCGTCTGGTAGGAGACCAGCGCATAAGCCGCCGAATGCGATTTATTGAAGCCATAGCCGGCGAATTTTTCCATCAGGTCGAAAATATAGGTCGCCGTCTTTTCCTCCACACCCCGCCGCAGGGCGCCCTCGGTGAAGATGGCCCGCTGCTTGGCCATTTCTTCGGGCTTTTTCTTACCCATGGCACGTCGCAGCAGATCTGCGCCGCCGAGCGTATAGCCTGCCAGGACCTGGGCGATCTGCATGACCTGTTCCTGGTAAAGGATAACGCCGTAGGTCGGCTTGAGGATCTGTTCCAGGTCGGGGTGCGGGTACTCGACCCTGGCGCGGCCGTGCTTGCGATTTATGAAATCGTCCACCATGCCGGACTGCAGCGGACCCGGACGGAACAGCGCCACCAGGGCGATAATGTCTTCGAAGCAGTCCGGCTGCAGGCGCTTTATAAGATCCTTCATGCCGCGTGATTCCAGCTGGAATACCGCGGTAGTCTGGTAGTTCTTGAGCAGCTCGAAACTGGCCTTGTCCTGCAGGGGAATGTC
This sequence comes from uncultured Thiogranum sp., assembly GCA_965544455.1. GTDB lineage: Bacteria > Pseudomonadota > Gammaproteobacteria > DSM-19610 > DSM-19610 > Thiogranum. The sequence continues at coordinate 430 of CBEUNK010000191.1, read as the reverse complement.
GCTTATCTCCAGCGGCTGTTCACCACCCTCCCGGCGCTGTTTATTGATCGTCTGCAACGCCCAGTCGATGATCGTCAGGGTGCGCAGGCCCAGAAAGTCGAACTTGACCAGCCCGACAGCCTCGACATCGTCCTTGTCGAACTGGCTGACAATATTGACGCCACCCTGCTCGCAATAGATTGGCGTGAAATCGGTCAACTTGGTGGGCGATATAACCACGCCCCCCGCGTGCTTGCCGGCATTGCGCGACAAACCTTCGAGGGAACGCGCCATATCGAGTATGGCCCGGACCTCGTCATCCTCATCATAAAGCTGTTTCAGTGCCTCTTCCTGTTCCAGCGCCTTGTCCAGCGTCATGCCTATTTCGAATGGAATCAGCTTGGCGATACGGTCGACAAACCCGTAGGGGTGCCCCAGCACCCGGCCCACG
>CBEUNK010000190.1:0-3429 GCA_965544455.1 uncultured Thiogranum sp. | reverse complement strand
TATTAGTTTGTTTTCTTACTAATGGAGGCAGGTATATGTCAAACAAACTTTCGCAACAGACCGAGCAAACCCGCAACGAGTTCATCACCAGCCTGCCCGAGGACCAGCAGGCCATCGTCGGACAGGCATTCCAGGATCTGATGGCCTCTGCCGTGGCAGCGGCCGCCATCAATGTCGGTGATCCGGCGCCCGATTTCGACCTGCCGAATGTCAAGGGCGGCTCGGTGTCGCTGCAGGCCGCGCTCCGGGATGGTCCCGTGGTACTGAGTTTTTACCGCGGATCCTGGTGCCCGTTCTGCAACCTCGAACTGAATGCCCTGCAGGCCAGACTGGCGGATATCCAGGCAGCCGGCGCCCGCCTGATTGCCGTTTCGCCGGAGAAGCCCGATGCCTCGCTGAGCCATGCGGAAAAACTGGACCTGGCATTCGACGTCCTGTGCGACCAGGGCAACCGGACGGCACGTAACTACGGATTAATCATGACAGTCGCGGAATCGGTCCGTCCGCTTTACCTGCAGTGGGGTATCGACGTGCCGGCAGCCAATGGCGACGACACCTATGAACTGCCGGTACCGGCTACCTACGTCATAGCCCCCGATGGCAATATACATGCAGCCTATGTGGACAAAGACTACACCACGCGGATGGAGCCAGCCGACATTGTCGAGGCACTGAGCCGGCTGTAGCCTGTTACAATACCTGCCATCAACGTTCACTACTCACGGGTTGCTCTCTGTATGGCGGACATTGCCAAAGACTCGGCGGCATCTTCCCCCCGCACCATCTACCTGAAAGATTATGCGCCGCCGGCCTACCTGGTCGAAGAGATCAGGCTGCACGTCGAGCTGGAACCGGCGCGTACGAAGGTATCGAGTCGCCTGGTGCTACGGCACAATCCCGCCTGTAGCGAATCCGGACAACCGCTGGTGCTCGATGGCCAGGACCTGGAACTGGCATCGGTGCGGCTCGACGGCGAACTGCTCGATACCGATCAGTACCAGCTGGACGATGAGCAACTGCAGCTGCCACCCCCCGCGGACGGCGCGGTGGTGGAAATCGAAAACTTCATCAGCCCGGAGAAAAACACCGCGCTCGAAGGCCTGTATGTTTCCAGCGGTATGTTCTGCACACAGTGCGAAGCCGAAGGTTTCCGGCGCATCACTTTCTTTCCCGACCGGCCCGATGTCATGGCGCGCTACAGCACAACGCTGGTCGCTGACAAGGCACGTTACCCGGTACTGTTATCCAACGGCAACCCCGTCGAGGAGGGGGAACTGGACGATGGCCGCCACTGGGTGACCTGGGAGGACCCGTTTCCCAAGCCCAGCTACCTGTTTGCGCTGGTGGCCGGTGACCTTTACTGCCAGCAAGACCGTTTCACTACCCGCTCCGGGCGCGAGGTGGCGTTAAAGATCTTTGTCGAACCGGACAACAGCCGCAAGTGCGACCATGCCCTGCATTCGCTCAAGCAGGCCATGCGCTGGGACGAGGAAACTTACGGGCGCGAGTACGACCTGGATATCTTCATGATCGTGGCGGTCGACGACTTCAACATGGGCGCCATGGAAAACAAGGGGCTGAACATCTTCAACTCGGCCTGCGTGCTGGCCAGCCCGGAAACCGCCACCGACGCTGATTACTACAACATCCAGAGCATCATCGGGCACGAGTATTTCCATAACTGGTCGGGCAACCGCGTCACCTGCCGCGACTGGTTCCAGTTGAGCCTGAAAGAAGGCTTTACCGTGTTCCGCGACCAGGAGTTCAGTGCTGACCTGAACTCCCGGCCGGTCAAGCGCATCGCCGATGTGAACGTGCTGCGCAGCCACCAGTTCGCCCAGGATGCCAGCCCCATGGCCCACCCGGTGCGGCCGGACGCCTACATGGAGATCAGTAATTTCTACACGGTCACGGTCTACAACAAGGGCGCCGAAGTGGTACGCATGATACGCAACCTGTGCGGCAGCGAAGGTTTCCGCAAGGGCTGTGACCTGTATTTCGAGCGGCACGACGGCAAGGCGGTCACAACCGATGACTTCGTCAGTGCCATGGAAGATGCCAATAAGGTGGATCTGGCCCAGTTCCGGCACTGGTACAGCCAGGCCGGCACCCCGGTGATCAGGGCCCGCACGCATTACGACCCGCAGCAGCAGCAACTCGAGCTGACACTGGAACAGTCCTGTCCGCCAACGCCGGGCCAGGACCGGAAACTGCCCTTCCATATCCCGGTGGAAGTCGCCCTGCTGGACGACAGCGGCAATCCCCTGCCCCTGCGGCTGGCGGGTGAAGCGACCGGCGAGGACGCGCACCGCGTCCTGGCATTGCGCGAAACCAGTCAGATTTTCCGCTTTACCGGTGTGACACAGGCGCCGGTGATCTCGCTGCTGCGCGGGTTTTCGGCACCGGTCAAACTGGAAATCGAGCGCAGCGCTGCGGAACTCGCCTTCCTGTTTGCCCACGATCCCGACCCGTTCAACCGCTGGGATGCCGGCCAGGCACTGGCTGTCAATACACTGCTGGACCTGGTCACGCGGATCCAGCAAGGTGCGGCACTCAGCCTGGATGACAGCTTTGTCGATGCCTTCCGGGCCACGCTGGAACACACGGAACTGGATCCCGCGCTGATCACCCAGGCCCTGACCCTGCCGGCGGAATCCTACCTGGCAGACCAGTGCGACACGGTCGATGTCGAAGCCATCCACCAGGCCCGCGAGTATGTGCGCCGGACCCTGGCCACCGGGCTGCAGGCAAGTTTTACCCGGCTCTTCCAGCTCTACGATCAGCCTGAACCTTACCGCTTCGACGCCGCGCAGATGGCACGACGTTCACTGAAAAACCTGTGCCTTGGCTACCTGACCGAAACCGGCGCCCCGGACGCGCGCGAACGCTGCCTCGCCCAGCTGCAACACGCCAACAACATGACCGACACCCTGGCCGCGCTGTCGGCGCTGGTACAGCACGACTGGCCGGAGCGCGATGAACAGCTGGCCTGCTTCTACCAGCAATGGCAGCACGATCCGCAAGTGGTCGACAAGTGGTTTGGCCTGCAGGCCGGCGCCCGCCTGCCGGATACCCTGGGACGGGTCAAACAGCTGCTGCAACACCCGGCCTTCCGCCTGACCAATCCCAACAAGGTGCGCGCAGTGATCGGGCGCTTCTGCATGGGTAACCCCGTCCGTTTCCATGCCGCGAACGGCGAGGGTTATCGTTTCCTCGCCGACCAGGTGATCGAACTGGACGGTATCAATCCGCAGATAGCGGCGCGGCTGGTCAGCGCCCTGAGTCGCTGGAAACGTTTCGACGCGGGACGGCAGGTGCTCATGCAGGACGAACTCAGGCGCATCCTTTCGCGCCCGAAACTCTCCAGGGATGTTTTCGAAATCGTCTCGAAAAGCCTCGACCAGTAGCCTTGAAATCCGGGGCAAAAGC
>CBEUNK010000189.1:0-3435 GCA_965544455.1 uncultured Thiogranum sp. | reverse complement strand
GCACCGGCATCCGCTGCCGCGCGGGCCGCTTGCGGTGTCCAGATATCCTCGCAAATGGTAACGCCCACCGGCAGACCGGCAATCTCGCAGACAGCGTAACCATCACCGGCCACGAAATAACGCTTCTCGTCGAAGACACCGTAGTTGGGCAGATTGCACTTGCGGCAACACGCCAGTACCTCGCCGTTATACACGAGGGAAGCGCTGTTGAACCGCCCCTCAACCGTCTGCTCGGGGTGCCCGATCAGCAGGTGAATACCACTGACCTGGCGGCGTATCCTGAGTAAAGCCGCGTCCACCATCTCCTGGAATCCCGGCCGGAACAACAGGTCTTCAGGCGGGTAGCCGGCAAGGGTCAGCTCGGGGAAAACGACCAGGTCGGCCTGCAGCACATCGCGCGCGTGGACGGCGGTATCGATAACGCGCTGGCTGTTCGCCGTGATGTCGCCGACCAGCAGATCACACTGCGCCATCACCACGCGCAAGGCGGTATGCGGTGAACGCGGGTTCGTTGTCATCCCGGCCGAACTCGCTCAGGCGGCCTGCAGCACGTCCTGCATGCGCCTGCCCATATCGGCAGGCGAGCGGACGACCGCCACGCCAGCCTGTTCCAGCGCCGCGAATTTTGCTTCCGCCGTTCCTTTGCCACCACTGATAATGGCACCCGCGTGTCCCATACGCTTGCCTGGCGGCGCCGTTACGCCGGCAATATACGCCACCACCGGCTTGCTCATGTTTGCCTGAATCCAGTCCGCGGCCTCTTCCTCGGCACTGCCGCCGATTTCGCCCACCATGATCACACCCTCTGTAGCCGGATCCTGCTCGAAGCGCTGCAGGCAGTCGATGAACTCCAGACCGTGAATCGGATCGCCACCGATGCCGACGCAGGTACTCTGCCCCAGGCCCGCCAGCGTAGTCTGGTAAACCGCCTCGTAAGTCAGGGTACCCGAACGGGACACGATGCCGATCTTGCCCGGTTTGTGAATAGCGCCCGGCATGATACCGATCTTGCAGGCGCCGGGGGTGATTATCCCCGGGCAATTGGGCCCGATCAGGCAGGCGCCGCTGCCGGCGAGGGCGGCCTTGACCTTGAGCATATCCATGACCGGAATACCTTCGGTGATACAGACAATGACCCCGATACCGGCATCCGCGGCTTCCAGGACCGCATCGGCGGCAAACGCCGCCGGGACGTAGATCATGGTCGCGTTGGCGTCGGTCTCGCGGACAGCATCCTGCACCGTATCGAACACCGGCCTGTCCAGGTGTGTCTGCCCCCCCTTACCCGGCGTAACGCCGCCGACCAGTTGCGTGCCGTAGGCCAGCGCCTGTTCCGAGTGGAAGGTACCCTGTTTGCCGGTAAACCCCTGGCAAATGACCTTGGTGTGTTTGTCGACCAGAATGCTCATGGATTTCTCTCGTTATGTGCGAATGGGGACGGATTTGAAATCTGTCCCCAACTAACCAGTCACCGCCGCTACGACCTTGTCCGCCGCATCCGTCAGACCATCGGCGGTAATAATGCTCAACCCGGAGTCCGCCAGCATCGCCTTGCCCTGGTCCACGTTGGTCCCCTCAAGGCGCACCACGACCGGCAGGTTGACGCCGACTTCCCTGACCGCCTGAATGATTCCCTCGGCGATCAGGTCGCAGCGTACGATACCACCGAAAATATTCACCAGGATCGCACGCACCTTGTCGTCCGACAGAATCAGCTTGAAGGCTTCCGCCACGCGTTCGGCAGTGGCGCCGCCGCCCACGTCGAGAAAGTTGGCCGGCTCGCCGCCATGCAGCTTGATCAGGTCCATGGTCGCCATGGCCAGCCCCGCACCATTGACCATACAGGCAATGTTGCCATCCAGGGTGATGTAGTTCAGGCCGTGCTCACTGGCGGCACGTTCCTTTTCGTCTTCCTGGGTCGGGTCGCGCAGGTCGGTAAGGTTCGGGTGCCGGTAAAGGGCGTTGTCCTCGATATCCAGCTTTGCGTCAAGCGCCAGCAACTGGCCCGAGCCGGTAACCACCAGGGGGTTGATCTCCACCAGGCTGGCGTCCTGCTGTTCAAACAGGCGGTAAAGACCACCGAGGAGGCGCGTAAACGCCTTGACCTGATCGCCGCCAAGCCCCAGACCGAAAGCCAGGTTGCGGCACTGGTACCCCTGCAGGCCGACCGCCGGGTGAATCGCCGCGGTCAGAATCGCCGCGGGATCACGCGCGGCAACTTCCTCGATATCCATGCCGCCCGAGGCCGACGCCATTACCATGACCCGCTCACGGGCACGATCGACCAGCAGGCTCAGGTACAGTTCGCGGTCAATATCAACGGTGCCTTCCACCAGCAGCCGGTGTATCGGCAGCCCCGGACTGCCGGTCTGCCTGGTCTGCAGCCGTGCGCCGAGCAGGCCGGTCGCGGCCTTTTCCACCGCCTCGACACTATCCACCAGCTGCACACCACCGGCCTTGCCACGGCCGCCGGCGTGGACCTGTGCCTTAACCACCCAGCGCTCGCCACCCAGTGCCTTGGCTGCAGCCGCCGCATCCTGCACCGATTCGACCATCCTGCCCTCGGGGACGGGAACGCCGTAATCGGCAAACAGCTGCTTGGCCTGATATTCGTGAAGGTGCATGACAACATCCCTGGCGGAAAAACCGTATTCTGCGACAATCGGGGACAGATTTGAAATCTGTCCCCCGCCAGACCACATCAGTTACACTAAGCGCCATGTTCGGCATACGTGTTCTTATCTATATCCTCGGCATCGCCCTTGTTGTCTGGATTCTGTTCCGCCTGGCCAGGACACCCCGCGTCGAAAACAAGCCCGGTAAAAAGGTCGGCAACATGGTGCGCTGTGCGCGCTGCGGGACTTATGTGCCCCGCAACGAGGCCCTGCAGGCGGGCGACCGTTACTACTGTTGCCCCGCCCACCGCGACGAGGACCACTAGCCGATGCCGACAGCCGGTGCCGCGACCCCGGACACATCACCCAGGACAATCGACTGGCAGCCACTCCGCCTGCTGACCTTTTACCGCGCTATCCTGGCAGGCCTGCTGACCGTATTGTACTTTGGCCTGCAGGACAGCAACCTGTTCAACGTACAGTTGCCGGAGATGTTTAAAGCGACGCTGCTGACTTATGTAGCATTCAGCATCATCGCCGGTTTCAGTACCCGCCTGCGCTGGCCGGCCTACGAATTCCAGGCCTTGCTGCAGGTACTGGCGGATATCGGCGCCATTTCGCTGCTGATGCACGCCAGTGGTGGTGTTATCAGTGCCCTGAGCATTCTGCTGGTCATCGCCGTTGTCACCGGCGCCCTGGTCCTGCCCGGCCGGCTGGCTTACCTGTTCGCTGCCGTTGCCACCCTGGCGGTGCTGTTCGAAACCGGGGTTGCCAGCCTCAGCGTCGACGGAACCGGAGGCGGGCCCGAGCACATTACCCG
>CBEUNK010000188.1:0-3442 GCA_965544455.1 uncultured Thiogranum sp. | reverse complement strand
GCGCGGATATCATCGATATCGACGGTGAAACCGCCCTTGACCTTGCCACTGATGACGCCCTTGACGATCTCGCTGTCTTCGAACGCCTGTTCCAGGCGTTTCCAGACCTGCGCGCGCTTGGCCTTTTCGCGCGACAGGCGCGTGGCACCAAAGCCGTCTTCGACGGCATCCAAAGAAACCTCAACAGCATCGCCTACGGCGACTTCGACTTCACCCTGGTTGTTGTAAAACTGTTCTATGGGGATAACGCCTTCGGACTTGAGTCCGGCGTTGACAATGACGGCGTCGTTCTGAATATCAACGACAGTACCGGTAACGATGGTGCCCGGGCGCATTTCCTTGTTAACCAGGCTTTGTTCAAAGAGTTCAGCAAAACTTTCAGACATGGGTGAAATTCCTTCCGCTGCTCGCGCAACGGCATACAAAACCGCTCGCCCGGCCACTTACGCCCGACGGCGGGTTGAGGTTAAAAATCCGGTGACAACAGACGTCACCGGGCTGTGTAACCAGTAATTATAAACGCATATTCTTTGGAATTCACGGGTTTAGACGATTTTTTAGCAAATCGCGGACGCACTGAAAGGTTGCATCGATATCCAGCGCACTGGTATCGACCACAATAGCGTCTTCCGCCGGCTTTAGCGGCGCCACGGCGCGGTTGCTGTCGCGCTCGTCACGCGCCTGAATATCCGCCAGGGTGCTTTCGTAATCAGCTTTTTTTCCTTTTTCTTTCAGCTGCTTACAGCGTCTTCTTGCACGTTCTTCTGCGCTGGCGGTGAGGTAGATTTTAAGATCGGCGTCGGGAAACACGACCGTCCCCATGTCACGCCCGTCGGCGACCAGGCCGGGTGGCTGCCGAAAACTGCGCTGGCGCTGCAGGAGGGCCTTGCGCACGCCCGGCAGGGCGGCCACGCGCGAGGCACCGGCACCGGCTGCCTCGGTGCGGATATCCCGGCCGACCTGCTCGCCGTCCAGCAGGACATCATCCTCGCTGCCGTCGGTAGGGAAGCGGATATCGAGGTCACCGCTCAACCGCACCAACGCAGCCTCATCGGCCAGCGCGATATCGTGGCGCCCGGCCGCATAGGCCAGCAACCGGTACAGGGCACCGCTATCGAGAAAGTGGTAACCCAGTTCCCGTGCCAGCAGGCGGCTGATGGTGCCCTTGCCGGAACCGCTGGGACCATCAATGGCAATGACCGGCGCGGTTTCGGTTTCACCACTCATAGCGTGATGTCCAGGCCAGCATTCGATGCCACCCCGACGAAATCCGGGAAGGAGGTATTCACATTGGCACAGTCGTCAATATGGACAGGCCCCGTCGCGCGGAGGGTCGCCATGGCAAAGGACATGGCGATACGATGATCGCCATGACTGTCGACATCACCACCGCTGATGGCGCCGCCGTTGATAATCATGCCGTCCGGGGTCGCCTCCGCGTCCACACCCAGCGCCTGCAGACCGTCGGCCATAACCTGGATACGGTCACTTTCCTTGACGCGCAGTTCCTCGGCGCCGGTCAGTACAGTACGCCCCTCGGCGCAGGCAGCCGCGACAAACAGGGCGGGAAATTCATCAATGGCCAGCGGCACCTGCTCGACGGGAATATCGATACCCCGCAAGCGCGCCGAACGCACCCGCAGGTCGGCCACCGGTTCGCCGCCGACCTCGCGCTGATTGTCCAGTTCGATATCCGCGCCCATGAGCCTGAGAATCTCCAGCACCCCGGTCCGGGTCGGATTGACACCCACGTGTTCCAGCACCAGGTCCGACCCCGGCGCGATACTGGCGCCGACCAGGAAAAAAGCCGCGGATGAGATATCCGCGGGCACATCGATGGTCGTCGCATTCAGCCTGCCGCCACCTTGCAGGCAGGCTGTGCCCCGGTCGCGGCTGACGCTGTAACCCATGCCATTCAACATGCGCTCGGTATGGTCGCGCGTGGGTGCCGGTTCATGCACACAGGTCCGTCCGTCTGCATACAGGCCAGCCAGCAGGACGCAGGATTTCACCTGTGCACTGGCGACCGGCATGACATAGTCGATAGCCCGCAGTTGTTTGCCACCGTTGATTTTCAAAGGCGCGGTACCGGTTTCGGTTGTTTCGATACTGGCACCCATGGCGGCCAGTGGCCCGGTTACGCGGCGCATGGGTCGGCTCATCAACGAGCTGTCGCCAACCAGTTCACTGTCAAATGACTGGCCGGCCAGCAGGCCGGCCAGCAGCCGCATGGAGGTACCGGAATTGCCCAGGTCCAGCGGTCTGCCCGGCGCTTTCAACCCATCCAGTCCGACACCGTGCACGACCACCTTGCCATTATCCGGCCCCTCAATGGCAACACCCATGCACCGGAAGGCTTTCAGCGTGGCGAGGCTGTCCTCGCCTTCCAGAAAACCGCTTATCGACGTGGTGCCCTCGGCAATCGCCCCCAGCATGATGGAACGGTGCGAGATCGATTTGTCACCGGGCACCCGAAGACTGCCGGTCAAGGCACCGCCCGGCTGAACCTGAAAGCTTGTTTTCTTCTGGGAAGTCATCGTTACTGTTTCCAATCACCGTCAACCCGCAAATTCATCCCGTGCCGCTTTCGCATCCTTGAAAATCGCCAGCAGGCGTTCTCCGTCATGGCGGCGAATGGCGTCGGCCAGTACCGCAATATCCTGATCGAAGCGTTCGATCATGGCGAGAATGGCGTCACCGTTCGCCAGGCAGATATCCCGCCACATGACCGGGTCGCTGGAGGCAATGCGGGTGAAATCACGAAACCCGCCGGCGGCGTATTCGAATATCTCGCGCTGCTCACTCATGCGCGCCAGGCTCTCCACCAGCGCGAACGCCAGTATATGCGGCAGGTGGCTGGTGGCGGCCAGGACTTCATCGTGATGCGCCACGTCCATCTCGTTGACCCGCGCGCCCGCGGCCTCCCACATGGCACGCACCCGGTCGACCGCGCCGCGGTCGGTCTCGGACAGCGGCGTAAGAATTACACGGCGCCCCTGGTAAAGTTCGGCAAACGAGGCCTCGACACCGCTTTGCTCGGTGCCGGCAATCGGGTGTCCCGGGACAAACCGGGGTGGCACGGTGCCCAGGGCCGAGCGGATAGCGTCGATAACGCTGGCCTTGGCGCTGCCGCCGTCCGTGATCACGGCAGTGTGCTCCAGCGCGTCACCAATGGCGGCAAAAACAGGACCCATGGCACCGAGCGGTACCGACACGAATACCATGTCGGCGCCACGGACCGCCGCCGCCGGGTCCGTGTCAAAGCGGTCGATGACGCCCAGCTCAACGGCGCGTTGCAGGTGATCGGGGTTACGGCTGCAACCGACGATTTCCTTTACGGCACCGGCTGCCCGCAGCGCCCGCGCCAGGGAACCGCCGATCAGACCCACGCCGATAATGCACAATCGCTCGATCATGCCGGCAACACCCGGGCGAGCGCGTC
>CBEUNK010000187.1:0-3487 GCA_965544455.1 uncultured Thiogranum sp. | reverse complement strand
GCGCCGATCTGCAGCAGGGTGACGGCGGAAAATACTTTTTCCTGCCGTCGGAACACCGGTTGATAGAGGTTGATCTGCTGGTGCATGGCGTTACGCGGCCGAGTGCCAGTCGTCCTCCGTACCGATGGCCTTCAGGTAGGCCTGTTCCAGGTTGCCGGCGCCATAGTGTTCGCAGCAGGCGGCTGGCGAGCCGATGTAACGCACCTCGCCGTCGTGCAGAATCGCCAGGCGGTCGCACAGTGATTCGACGTCATTCAGTAAATGGGTGGTGAAAAACAGTGTCTGCCGGCCGTCCCGGGTGTCCAGCAGGTAGCGCTTGAACAGGGCGCGCGCCTTGGGATCGAGGCCGCTCATGGGTTCGTCCAGTACCAGCAGGTCGCGCTGACTGAGAAAACAGGTCGCCAGCCCGAGCTTCTGCGCCATGCCCTTGGAATAAGTACGCACCGGCCGCGCCAGCGCCTCCATGTCCAGGTCAAGGTGGTGAAACACCCGCGCCACGGCGTCGCGCTCGTAGCGCACGCCGTGCAGTTCCGCCATGTAACGCAGGAATTCCCGGCCGGTCAGGTAATAGGGTGGCGTGAAGCGCTCCGGCAAAAAGGCCAGCCGCCGGCGGGCGGCGGTAAGTCGATGTTCGGCGTCAAAAATTTGGATACTGCCGGCGTCAACCTGACAGAAATCCAGCAGCGATTTGATCAGCGTGGTTTTGCCCGCGCCGTTCATCCCCACCAGGCCGAAGTATTCGCCCTGTTTTACCTGTAAATTTACGCCCTTAAGTACCGAACGGCCCCTGAAGCCCTTGTACAGGCGATTGATGTCAATAGCATTTTCCTGCATAACACAGGGATACAAGCAAGAAACAGGCCGACGGGTTTACGGGCATGAAAAAGCCCGCCGAAGCGGGCTTTCGCGGTGATCCGCCGGGGCGGACAGCTGTCGTGTTACAGGACGTAAACGCCGCCGCAGTTCGACTGGGGGTTATTCGACACAATACGGTAGGTGCTGGTCGAGCCGGCACCCTGCCTGCAGGTCGCCGGGTTCACACCCTGGTCGGTCTGGAAGCTTCCCGTGCGGGGGATGCCGTCATCGGTCTTGCGATCCAGTTCGGCCAGTACGTCCACCGGGATGTTGCGTCCTGTACGCAGTTCGTGGGCAGCACGGTTCGAGCCGTCGGCCGCTGAACCCCAGGAAAACAGCATCGGAGAACCATAGGAATTGGTCAGGCAGCGGGTTGCCGGACAGGTCAGGTTGTTGGCCTGTGCCTGGCCGTCAAAGCTGCCGGTCAGGAAGCCGGCGGCCGCCAGGTGTAGCCAGAACAGGCCGCGGTCGTTGTTGGAAGCAACAAGCCCGTTACCGTCGCCGTTACCGCCGTTCGCGCCGCCGGCCACGCCGTTGATGTTGTTGGCGGCCGCGCTGTAGTCACCCGGTACTGCCCGGTAACGGTCCTGGAAGGCGAAGAACGCTGCCTTGATGGCGCTGCCCTGGTCAGCCAGGTTGCGTACCTTGGCGCTGGTGATCATTTCCTGTCCCTTGAGCACGCCGCCCAGTAACAGGCCGATGATAACCAGTACAATGGCGATTTCTACCAGGGTAAAACCCCGCTGCTGCTTATTCATGTTCAAACTCCGATTTTGCCGCTAGTTCATTGCCGGTCTGGCTGTCGTCCGTGAGCAGATCCAGTCGCTCGGACAGAAACCTGAATTCGTGGGGATCGGTGATCCGGCCGCTTTCCAGCAGGCCGCCGATCAAGACCCGGGCGGCTTCTGTCTCGCCCATGTCCTCGAGTACGAAAATGGACATCTGCTGTGCCCAGTGCGGTACTCGGGGACCTGTAGCCTTATCGGCCAGTGCATTGGCGTACTTGAGAGCCAGTTCACGGTTTTTCAGCCGGTGGCGTGCTACGAGCACCGCGTGGGCCATCCACGGCCAGCGGTGGTTCGGGTCTTCCAGGAATTTTTCGTAAGCGAATTCAAGCATTTGTACCTGCCTGGCCGGATCGGGCACCTGGCCGTAGAGGCGCACCGCGGCGAGCAGCGGATACTGGCCGCGCGGGTCCAGGTCCAGGCTGGCCTGCAGCCAGCTTCTGACCCGTGCATAGTCCAGTTCCCGGAACGGGATGCTGATACCGGGCTGGTTGTCGTACATCTGCAGCCACAGGTTGAGAAACTTCGAGAGGGCGATTTCGTCACCCAGGCTGGCGACACGCAGGCTGTCGGCTGCCGGCGCAAAGGTCAATGCCTCGGCACGGGCGGCGGCGGCAGGCAGTTGGTAACGCCAGCCGATCTGCAGCGCGAGTCCCAGGATCAGCACAAGCAGGACCGGGCGGGGAACCTCGCTGAGCGGGCGCTGCGTTTGTCGGAACACGCTGGTCATTAAAAGTTCTTGCGGTTGAGGTCAAACAGGGCGACACCGGAAATCAGCAAGGTGTAAATCAGCGCCTGAATGAGCAGCGGCATCAACAGGCCGGTGCTGTCACCCGTGTACACCAGCCAGCCGCTTTGCGAGAACCGGTCAAGGTCGGGTAACAGGTAGGACAGGGCATCGACCAGCCCCGTCATCAGCCGCTGCGACGTTTCCGCCTGACTGGTCAGCGGTCCGTGCGCCATCAGCTGGATGGCGGCGATGCTGCGGCTGAGCAGATAAAACAGCAGGGACGCCGCAATGGCCGCCGTCACCTGGCTGAAAGCATAGGCAAACAGCAGGCTGACCGCGCACACAAGGATCAATTCGAGCACCAGGGAAAAACCCCAGGTCAGTGCCGCTGTCCCGGGTGCCAGAAACACCATCAGGGCAAACAATGGCACCGCGGTCAGTGCGGCGACCAGCGCATAACCACCCAGCTTGCCCAGGTAGTAGCCGCTGCGTGCCAGCGGCAGCGACAGCATCAGTTCCACCGATTTGTCACTGAAGTCGCGGTTGACACTGGTGGTCACGAATAACATGACCAGCAGTACGGCGGCAAACCGCAGGATCGATGCGGTGATGGCGGCCTGGGTCGGCCCGGTTTCGGTAATCGCCAGATCACCGGTAAAGCCGGCGATGGCCATGCCGGCGCCGACCAGCGCCAGCACCAGCCAGGCATAGCGGGTGCGCACCGCTTCCAGGGCCGTGTAACGCGCAATGGTCAGTACCGGGCCGGCGGACGGTATCATGGCAGTTGGCCTGCTGTGATCATGCGGTTGAACAGGATATTGCGCGACAACCAGATCATCTGGTCATCAAATTCAAAATTGGTAACGGTGTTGTAATTCCTGTTTACAAAGCAGTTGTCATTATCAACATTCTCGTTTTCATCCACGCTCGAGATCGGCGGCTGAAAATAAAAGTTTTTTGCGCTCGTCCAGATGACCGCCGGGATATCCGTGGCCACCGCCTGTGTCCCGACAACGCAGTTGGCGGCGGTATAGATATCCAGCTGGCCGAGGCCGGCGCTGATGCTTGTCAATGCCAGGTCATCCCTGACATAGGCGCCGTTGACGGCGTAGCCGAT
>CBEUNK010000186.1:0-3561 GCA_965544455.1 uncultured Thiogranum sp. | reverse complement strand
GGTGTCGAGGTCTGGAACGGCGAGCAGTACCAGACACCCGACCAGCAGGCCGTCGCCCGGGTCTTCGGTATCGAACCCGGGCAGGTGAAAATCAACATGCTGTACGCCGGTGGCTCCTTCGGCCGCCGCGCCAACCCGGCGTCGGATTACGTGGTGGAAACCGCGCATATCCTCAAGGCGATCGGCGGCCGCGCGCCGGTCAAGCTGGTGTGGACGCGCGAGGACGACATGCGTGCCGGTTACTACCGGCCGTTGTACTACCACGAACTGGAAGCCGGGCTGGATACCGGCGGCAAGCCGGTTGCATGGCGGCACCGCATCGTCGGCCAGTCGATCGCCGCCAATACGGCGTTTGAAGGTGCGCTGGTCAGGGACGGTGTCGACGTCACCTCGGTCGAGGGCGCCGCCAACCTGCCCTACGCCATTCCCAACATCCACGTTGACCTGCACTCGCCACAACTGCCGGTGCCCGTGCAGTGGTGGCGCTCGGTGGGGTCCACGCACACGGCGTTTGCCGTCGAAACCTTCATCGACCGGCTGGCGACGGCCGCCGGTCGGGATCCGGTGGAGTTCCGCCGGGACCTGCTGCAGAACCACCCGCGGCACCTCGGCGTGCTGCAACTGGCGGCCGGGAAAGCCGGCTGGGGCTCGCCGCTGGCGGCCGGGCGCGGCCGCGGTATCGCGGTACACGAGTCGTTCAACAGCTATGTTGCGCAGGTGGCGGAAGTGACGGTTCACGCGGATAACAGTTTCTCGGTCGACCGCGTGGTGATCGCGGTGGACTGCGGCATCGCCGTGAACCCGGACGTGATCCGCGCGCAGATGGAAGGTGGCATGGGCTTCGGCCTGTCCGCCGCGCTGGACAGCGAACTGACGCTGGACAAGGGCAGGGTGGTGCAGTCCAACTTCCACGACTACAGCGTGTTGCGCATCGACCGCATGCCGCAGGTCGAGGTGTACATTGTACCGTCGGCCGAGCCGCCTACCGGTGTCGGCGAACCGGCCACGCCGGTCATCGCGCCGGCGGTGGCCAATGCCCTGCACCAGGCCACCGGCCAGACCTTCGACCGACTGCCGTTACGGCTACGGGCCTGAACGCAACGCCATGCCCGTCTACAGCACCGACCGGGAAATTCTCCAGACCGCCCTCGACTGGCTGGCGCAAGGCCATCAGCCGGCGCTGGTCACCGTCGCCCGGACCTGGGGCTCGTCACCGCGCCCGGCCGGCTCGCTGATGCTGGTGCGCGACGACGGCCGGGTTTGCGGTTCGGTGTCCGGCGGTTGTGTCGAGGAAGACCTGCTGGCACGCTACCGGGACGGCCAGCTGGGTGATGCCTTCCCGACCCTGGTCGATTACGGCATCAACCGCACCGAGGCGACCCGCCTGGGCCTGCCCTGCGGCGGCCGGCTGGAACTGCTGATCGAACGGCTGGACAACCCGGCACCGTTGACTCTCCTGTTGAACAGGCTCAAGGCGAATGCGCTGATGCAACGGCGTGTCTGCCTGTCGACCGGTGAGGTCAGCCTGCACGCGGCCACGGCCGCGGACGATTTCCGCTACACCGGTTCCGATCTGGTGAAAGTGTTTGGACCGCGCTGGCAGCTGTTGCTGATCGGCGCCGGTCATCTTAGCCGTTACGTCGCCGCCATCGCGCTGATGCTCGACTACCGGGTGATCGTCTGCGATCCGCGCGATGACGACCGGCAGGATGCGGTTATCGACGGCGTTGAACGCGTACACAGCATGCCCGATGACGCCGTGCAGACCTATGCCACGCATTCCCGCAGCGTGGTGGTGGCATTGACACACGACCCGCGGCTGGATGACATGGCGCTGCTGGATGCGCTGGCATCACCCGCCTTTTACGTCGGCGCCATCGGTTCACGACAGAACAGCGCGCAGCGGCGCCAACGCCTGCAGGCACTGGGTGTCAGTGCGGAGCAGCTCGCCCGCCTGCATGCGCCGGTCGGCCTGCCGATCGGCAGTCACGCGCCACCGGAGATCGCGGTGTCCATCCTGGCGGAGATCACCGCCTTGCGTAACCGGGCGCAGCAGGCCGTGCCGGGCGCCGCCAGCGCCGCATGACGGCCGCTTGCACCGGCCTGTTGCTCGCGGCCGGGCAGAGCCGGCGGTTCGGGACCAACAAGCTGCTGTTTCCCCTCGATGATGGTACCCCGATGGTGCTTGCCTCCCTGCGCCGTCTGCGGGCGGTGGTCCCGGACTGTATCGCCGTGGTCGACGACCTGGCGGGTGATGTCGCGACCTTGCTGGCCGCCGAAGGTGTGCGCCTGGTTGAAAATCCCCACGCCCGCGAGGGCATGGGCACCAGTATCGCCGCCGGTGTGGCGGCGAGCCGCGCGGCGGCCGGCTGGATCATTGCGCTGGCCGACATGCCGTTTATTCCGGAAACCGTGGTTCGGCAGGTCGTGTCGGCACTGGGGCAGGGCGCAGATATCGTTGCCCCGGTTTATCGCGGACGACGCGGCCATCCGGTGGGTTTCGCCGCGCGCCATGCTGCGGCGTTGCTGCGCCTGCGGGCGGATGAAGGGGCGCGCCGTATCGTCCGCGATAACCCCGAATCGTTGACGCTGATCGAGGTTCAGGACAGCGCGGTGGTCCTGGACGTGGATTCGCCGGCCGCGCTGGCTGACGGGTGGAGTAACAGCCGGTAAACAACGCCCGGGGTCGGGCGACAGGCCGGTCCCGGCTCAGTGCAGCGCTTCCCGAATGGCGGCCCGGCCGGCCAGGGTCAGTTCGTGCCGGTCACCCAGCAGGGAAAAGATCACCTGCATGGCCTTGTGCGGCAGCCCGCCGGCATAGTGGCGGTCCTGGCGGAAGACCTGCAGCAGGTATTCCAGGGCGGTCGCGTAGTCGTCCTGCACCATGGCGACGGCCGCGCCGGTCATCGCGGCGTGCAGGTCGTCCGGCGTGGTTTCGAGCCGTTTGGCAAGTTGCGCCGGCGCGGGGGCTTCCCGGGCCAGCTGCAGCATCCCGGCATGGGCCTGTATCGCGCTGATGTCGGCGTTTGCCTTGAGGCTGTCCGGCAGTACCGCGACGTAGCGTTCGATGTCCGCGTAGCGTTGTTCGCGCAGTAACAGTTTGAGCGCGGTGAGGTGCAGTTTGACGTTGTCCGGCTCCCGGGTACCGGCCTCGACCAGGACGATCAGGGCCTCGTCAACCTGGCCGGCCTGGTAGGACCGGATTGCCCGGGCGACGGCCGTGTCCTGCGCGGGGGCGGCGTACCGGTCGATGACCTTGCGCAGGCTGGCCTCCGACTGGGCGCCGTAAATCGATTCGACCACGGCGCCGCGGTGGTAGAGCTTCACCGTCGGCACGCTGGTGATACCGTGTTCCTGCACCAGGGTTTTCTGGGTGTCGGTATTGATATTGACCAGCAGAAAGCGCCCCTGGTAGGCCTCGCTCAGGCCCTCGAGCACCTGCCATAACCGGAAACAGGGTCCCGCATTGGGCGTCCAGTAGTTGACCAGTACCGGGCCCTTGGCGGAATTTTCCACGACCAGTTGCCGGAAGTTTTCACGGGTGCCGTCGAAGACGTGTTT
>CBEUNK010000185.1:0-3592 GCA_965544455.1 uncultured Thiogranum sp. | reverse complement strand
TGATCCCGGCACCCGCCTCGGGCTGCCGGAAGTACGCCTCGGTATTCATCCCGGCTTCGGTGGTTCCGTGCGACTGACACCGCTGGTGGGCGCTCTGCACGCCATGGACCTGATGCTCAGCGGCCGCAGTGTCGATGGGCGCGCGGCACGGCGCATGGGTTTCGTCGACCATGTCGTGCCGGAACGGCACCTGCACACTGCAGCCCGCAGCCTGATTCTCGATCCGCCGTTCCCACACCGGCCAAGCAAACTGCAGGCACTGAGCAACCACGCCTGGGTAAGGCCGGCGCTGGGCGCCCTGCTGCGCCGCCAGGTCGCCAAAAAAGCGCGCGCCGACCATTACCCCGCGCCCTATGCCCTGGTGGACCTGTGGCAGCAACACGCCAACCATGCGCGTGACATGATGCACGCCGAGGCCGAATCGGTAGCCCGGCTCATTACCGGACCGACCGCCCAGAACCTGATCCGCGTTTTCCTGTTACAGGAAACCCTGAAAGGTCTGGCCCGGGACAGTGACTTCAGGCCCGAACGGGTGCACGTGGTCGGCGCCGGTGTCATGGGGGGCGACATCGCGGCCTGGTGTGCCCTGCGCGGCCTGCAGGTCACGCTCAGTGACCAGTCGCCGGAACGCATCGCACCCGCAGTCAAACGCGCACACGCGCTGTTTAAAAAACGCCTGAAACGGCCACGCCCTGTCCAGGAAACCATGGATCGCCTGATGCCTGATCACCGTGCCCTGGGCGTTGAGCACGCCGACGTGGTGATTGAAGCGATTTTCGAGGATGCCGACGCCAAGCGCGCCCTGTACCAGCAACTCGAACCCCGCATGAAACCCGGCGCCGTACTGGCAACCAATACTTCCAGTATTCCCCTGCAGGAATTACGCAGCGCACTGAACACCCCGTCACGCCTGGTCGGCCTGCATTTCTTCAATCCCGTCGCCAAAATGCAGCTCGTTGAAATCGTGCGCGATTCAGATACCGATAACACGGTGGTTGAAAATGCCATCGCCTTCGCCCGCAAGATCGACCGCCTGCCCCTGCCGGTCGCCAGCACCCCGGGCTTTCTGGTCAATCGTATTCTCATGCCTTACCTGCTGGAAGCCGTGGAACTCGAAAATGAGGGCGTACCGGCGGTGGAAATCGACAACGCTGCACTCGATTTCGGTATGCCCATGGGGCCGGTCGAACTGGCCGATACCGTCGGCCTGGACATCTGCCTGCACGTCGCCGACATTCTTTCGGCGCATCTCGGCACAACGGTACCGCAGCGCCTGCGCGATATGGTGGAACGCGGACAACTGGGGCGCAAAAGTGGCCATGGATTCTATCGCTACAAGAAGGGTAAAGCGGTTAAGGAAAAGATCACGCACAAGCATCATTACAACACTGATATCCGTGACCGCATGATATTGCGCATGCTCAATGAAGTGGTCGCCTGCCTGCGCGAAAATGTTGTCGACGATGCACAACACCTCGATGCCGGCATGGTCTACGGTACCGGTTTCGCACCCTTCCGCGGCGGCCCGCTGCATTACATCGAAACAACTGGCGCCGATGTCCTGTACCGCCAGCTGCAGGATTTTGAACAGCGCCTTGGACCACGCTTCAAGCCGGACCCGGGCTGGGAACGGGTATCCGGTTTTACTGCACCCGAAAAATAAAACGGTTAAACAGTCATGGCAAACGATCGCACGCAACACATCACACCGGCAGAGGCCGGTACGCTCTCAGGCCTGTTTTACGAACGGGTCCAGCGCACCCCGGACAAACTCGCCTATCGTTATTATGACGCCGACAAGGAATGCTGGCGTGATCTGAGCTGGGCCGAAACCGGTGCCCAGGTGGCGCGCTGGCAGGCGGCACTCGCCGGTGAAAACCTGCAGCCCGGCGACCGCATAGCCATCATGATGCAGAACTGCCCCGCCTGGATGATGGTCGACCAGGCCGCCCTGGCCAATGGCCTGGTCGTGGTACCGCTGTATACCCAGGACCGCGCCGAAAACGTGGCTTTTATTCTGCAGAATGCGGGCGTCAAGCTGCTGGTACTCGGGGGACAGGAGCACTGGGACAGCATCAACGCGGTCCGCGACCAGTTGGGCTTTCTTGGCCGTATTGTCAGCCTGGAACATATCGATACCGCCGGTCATCCCGATGCGCGTCTTAAAACCGCCGGCGAATGGTTGCCGGACAACGCCGAACTGATGCGCGTCAACTGGGACAAGGACAGCCTGGCCACGATCGTGTATACCTCGGGCACCACCGGCCGCCCCAAGGGCGTCATGCTCAGTCACCACAATATCCTCTGGAATGCGTACGGCAGCCTGCAAATGGCCGAGTGCGGCGACCACGAACTGTTCCTGTCATTCCTGCCCCTGTCGCACACGCTGGAGCGTACGGCCGGCTATTACATGCCGATGATGCTGGGTGGAGCCGTCGCCTATAACCGTTCCATCCCGCAACTGGCGGATGACCTGCTGGTGATACGCCCCACCATGATGATCTCCGTGCCGCGTATTTTCGAACGTGTCTATAACAAGATCCAGACCGGACTGGCGGAAAAATCACCCATCGCCCGCGGACTGTTCAACCTGGCCGTAGACGTGGGCTGGACGCGGTTTGAACACCAGCAGGGGCGCACCGGCTGGCAACCGAAGCTGCTGCTGTGGCCGCTGCTGAACAAACTGGTCGCCGCTAAAGTCATGGCAAAACTGGGTGGCCGCCTGCACCTGGCCGTGGTGGGCGGCGCCCCCCTGCCTGTCGGGGTGGCGCGGCTGTTTCTCGGCCTGGGGCTGCCCATGATTCAGGGATACGGCCTGACCGAGACCAGCCCGGTGATCAGCGTTAACCGCGTCGAGGATAACGACCCCGCCAGCGTGGGCTGCCTGCTGCCGGATGTGGAAGCGCGCATCGGTGAGCAGGATGAATTGCAGGTACGCAGCCCGGGCGTAATGCTGGGTTACTGGGCCAACGAAAAGGCGACCCGGGACATGATCGATTCGGACGGCTGGCTGCACACCGGCGACAAGGCGCGTATCGAAAACCAGCACATTTACATCACCGGACGGCTGAAGGAAATTATCGTGCTGGCCAATGGCGAGAAAGTGCCACCGGCCGATATGGAAATGGCGATCTGCATGGATACCTTATTCGAGCAGGCCATGGTGATCGGTGACAGCCGCCCCTTCCTGAGCGCACTGCTGGTATTGAATCCCGAACAGTGGGCAGTCCTGGCAAGACAGTTCAATCTTGACCCGGACGACCCCCAGGCATGTGAAAATCACCAGGTCAGGGAGGCTGTACTGGAACGTGTGGCCAAACAGATCACCGCCTTCCCGGGCTACGCACAGATACGCCAGGTGCGTTGCCAGCTGGAACCGTGGAGTATTGAAGACGGCCTGATAACCCCGACGTTAAAACTGAAACGGGACAAGGTCTGCGAACACTTCCAGAACGACATCGAAGCAATGTACGAACACCACTGATCAACGAAGGTCAAAAGGGTGCAAAAGGGGACGGAGGGATTAAAATTTAATCCCTCCGTCCCCTTTTCCTTTCCGCTTTTCCGCCTTTTCCGGGAGCATTCTCAACGG
>CBEUNK010000184.1:0-3602 GCA_965544455.1 uncultured Thiogranum sp. | reverse complement strand
CCCGGGCCTGGCACTGTGCCGAAGGGCTGCGCGAGGAGATCGAGGCACTGAAGCCGGCCGATGTCAGCGTTACCGTGAGTATCGGCCTGGCGACCAATCAACATCGGCCTGACATGACCCTTACCCAGCTGCTGAACCACGCCGACAAGGCGTTGTACGCGGCCAAGGCGCAGGGGCGCAACAAAGTGTGCGCCTGACCACATAACTATCTGATCAGGATCAATATTACCTGCTGAACCCGGAAGGAACTTCTGGCCTGGTTAGCACTCTCATAGCAAGAGTGCTAAAATCATAGCCAGCAGAGATGGAGGTTACAGCAGAAATGAGCAATGCCCTGGTCACTACCCATGCCATGACACTGCCGGTACCCAGCGAGTCACTGGATACCTATTTACAGGCGATTTACCGTATCCCCGTGCTCAGCGCGGAACGCGAGCGGGAGCTGGCACTGCGCCTGCGCGACCGGGACGATGTCGATGCGGCGCGTGAACTGGTGGTTTCGCACCTGCGTTTCGTGGTCAAAATCGCGCGGGGCTACAGCGGGTACGGCCTGCCGCTGGCCGACCTCATCCAGGAAGGCGGTATCGGCCTGATGAAAGCGGTGCGGCGCTTCGACCCCGATGTCGGCGTCCGCCTGGTGTCGTTTGCCGTGCACTGGATCAAGGCCGAAATCCATGAATTCATCCTGCGCAACTGGCGTATCGTCAAGGTGGCGACGACCAAGGCGCAGCGCAAACTGTTCTTCAACCTGCGCAGCAGCAAGAAACGACTCGGCTGGTTCAACCGCGAAGAAGTCGAGTCGGTGGCCAAGGACCTGGGCGTCAGCCCGGAAACCGTACTGGAAATGGAGTCACGGCTGAGCGGCCAGGACATCAGTTTCGATCCGGCCGTACCGGGCGACGACGATGAGACCGGCTGGTCCCCGTCGGCCTATCTCACGGCGCCCGAAGCCGCCGATCCGGCCCGCTCGGTGGAACACAGTGACTGGGAAGACCGGACAAACGGCCGACTGTATGAGGCGCTCGCGCAGCTCGGTGAACGCGACCGGATCATTCTCGAGCAACGCTGGCTGAATGAGCAGAAAGCGACGCTGCACGAGCTGGCCGAACAGTTCGGCGTATCCGCCGAGCGCATCCGGCAGCTGGAAAAGAATGCCATCGGCAAGCTGAAACGACAGATGGCCTGACCGGCCGGGAAAAGGACGTGAAAAAAAGGGGGCAGCATTGAATGCTGCCCCCTTTTTTTTATTCAGGCGAAAAAAACCACCGACAGGAAACTCAACCACGCCGTGGTTACCAGCGCGATCACAATGAACATCGGAAAACCCTGAAATGTAAACATCAATCCAGCCTCGGTAATATTAGCGTTATCTTATCTTACTCGTCATCGTCCTTCAATTGCGGCTTGCGCGGAATGCGCGGGTCGTCATCGTCCATCAGGATGCGGTGGGCCGGCCCCTCCAGGTCCTCGAACTGCCCGGAACGAATGGCCCAGAGAAAGACCCATATGGCAATTCCCATAATAATCAGGCTGATGGGAATCAATAAAAACAGAATATCCATATCATCCGGAACTCACTGTGCGCAATCGCAGCGCATTCAACACCACTACCAGCGAACTGCTCGACATGCCGATCGCCGCCATCCAGGGAGCCACCAGGCCGGCTGCTGCCAGTGGCACCGCCACGACATTATAAACCAGTGCCCAGGCCAGGTTCTGGCGGATGATCGCCAGCGTGCGCCGACTGGTGCGGATGGCGTCCAGCAGGTGCGGCAACTGTTCCGACAACAACACCATGTCGGCGCTGGCGTGGGCCAGCTGGGTGCCACCCCCCATGGCCAGCGACACCTCGGCACCGGCCAGTACCGGCGCGTCGTTCACACCATCTCCGACCATGGCCACCACCGCGCCCTGCGCCTGCAGGGCCTTGATACGCGCCAGTTTGTCTCCCGGCAGGCAGCGGGCCCGGTAGGTATCGATGCCGAGAGCGCCTGCCGCGGCTTGCACGGCCGATTCCTGGTCACCGCTCAGCAGCTCGACCTTCAGCCCCAGTTGGCGGAGCCCCTGGACAGTCTCGGCAGCCTGCCCGCGCAAGTGATCATCGAAAGTGAAACCGGCAAGCAGCCCGTCTTCGTCGCCCAGTACCACGCCTTCCGGCAACCCGGCAGACAGCGCTTGCCCGCCACCCGGTTCGCGCGACAGCTCCCTGACAAAAGCGGCCGTACCGATACGGTAGCGCCGCCCCTCGATACAGCCCTCCACCCCGAGACCCGGGCTGGCAGTGACTGCCGTGGCGGGCGCCAGGCCTTCCTGCACCGCGGCACACAGGGCGCGGGCGATGGGGTGCTCGGAAGCCTGCTCCAGTGCCGCCGCCAGCCGCAGGCAGGTCTCCCTGTCCCGGTCGTGCAGCAACTGGACCTTGTCGAGCCGCAGACGCCCTTCCGTGAGTGTGCCGGTCTTGTCGAAAATGACATGGGTAGCGCGCGCCAGGGACTCGAGCGCATGGCCGCGGGTAGTGAGCACTCCCAGGCGCGTCAGGGCACCGGTTGCCGCCGTCAATGCCGCCGGTGTCGCCAGCGACAGCGCGCAGGGACAGGTCACCACCAGCACCGACAGGGTCACACTGAAAGCATGTACCGGGTCGTGTTGCCACCACCACCAGGCGACGCCGGTCGCCAGCAGCAGCAGGCCCGCCACAAACCAGCCGGCGATCCGGTCAGCCAGCCTGGCGACGGTCGGTTTTTCCGTCTGGGCGCGGTCCAGCAACCGTACGATGGCTGATAACACGGTATCGGCACCCACCTGTTCCACCCGCATCACCAGCGGACTTTCGTTGTTGACCGTCCCACCAACCAGCCGCTCACCGGGTTTACGCCGCTGCGGCAGGCTTTCACCCGTCAGCAATGATTCGTCGACCGAGCTGCTGCCCTCGGTGACCAGGCCGTCCGCCGGCACGCTTTCACCGGGGCGGATCAGCACCCGGTCACCCGGTGACAGGTCGCTGACCGGCACCCGCTCCTCGCCCTTCTCGCCCAGCCGTGCCGCGGTTGCGGGCAGCAGTTTGACCAGTTCCTCGGCGGCCTGCCCGGCCCGGTGCCGCGCACCCATTTCGAGAAAACGACCGGCCAGAAGAAAGAAGGTGAACATGGTGACCGAGTCGAAATAGATCTCACCGCCCCCGCGCAGCGTCGCCCAGGCGCTGGCGGTGAAGGCACCGCCGATCGCCAGCGACACCGGCACGTCCATGCCCAGCTGGTGACGCCTGAGGTCGCGCCAGGCACTGGTAAAAAACGACTTCCCCGAGTACAGCACCACGGGCAATGTCAATAACAGGCTCACCCCGCGGAGGAAATGCCACAGCGTGCTGTCCATGCCCTCGGCCGCGCCGGCATACAGCGCCACCGCCAGCATCATCACCTGCATCATGCCCAGCCCGGCAACCGCCAGCCGTCGCAGCGCGGCCTTGCGCTCGTCACGGTAGACCTGTTCCTGGCGGCCGGGGTCGAAGGGGTGCGCGTGATAGCCGATCGCGCTGATAGCTTCAAGAATATCGCTGAGCCTGATGCGCTGGTTATCCCAGCGTACCCTGGCACGGTGAGTTG
>CBEUNK010000183.1:0-3698 GCA_965544455.1 uncultured Thiogranum sp. | reverse complement strand
CTGGCGGTATCCACCGACCCGTCGGCCCTGAACCAGCCGATCTGCTGGCGTTGCAACTGGGTGACAAAGCCATCGTTGATTATCTGCGGTGGCGTGCCGGGGTTGTACACCAGGAAGAACGACGATGCCGTCGAGGAATTGTCACCGGTCCACACGCCCTTGCCACGCCCGTTGACCGAGTTATCGATCATGCCGTTGGACGCCAGCGAACCGTCGCTGCAGACATAGATCATCAGCGGCTCGCCGCGGATGGCCGCGTAGGCCAGGCAGGCGCCGATGCAGCGACCGGCGCGCAGGTCACGCAGCTCGCCGGTGGAACGGTCGCCGGTATGGTAATCGTAACCGCCCATGGCGATGGTGCCGGCACCCGAATGGCGGTCGACGATCATTTTCATCACCGACGCGGTTTTCTGGAACTCACGGCTGTTGCCCTGGCCGTCGCTGCCGTCGAACTCGGCTTGGGTAAAGATACCCGCCGGTCCGACAATATCGGTATCGTTGGCCGGGTCGACATCGACACCGGCAAAGCGGTCGGCAATGTCGGCGGCATTCAGGTAGCCGCAGCGTACCAGGTCCTTGACCACCAGGTCGGCACCATTGTTGACCAGGGCGTCCAGGCCGGTGTTCACACGAAACAGTTTTTTGTCGCTGATGCGTGCCACCGACTCCATGACCGGTACCACGTCATTGGGACCCAGGATGGCAGTCAGGTTACCGGTATCCACCATGCCGGTGACATCGCTGGGACGATCCACCTTGGTGGGCCGAAGTTCGGGGTCCATCAGCATGGCCGGCGCCATGGAGTTGCCGCCGGAATCGGAATTACGCGAGCCGATCAGCGTCACCACGTCACCGCCGCCACCCGCCCGGGCGATACCGTACATGGGGTTGTGCGGGTTGTTTCCGGTGTCGTTGTCGGAACGGGCGGGGATCACCGCACCATTCACATTACCCACCGCCGGTCCTGCCTTTTCCAGGATGCCGCGCAACATGGAACTGTCGGAATGGAAAGCGAGTCCCAGCGAGGTATCGGTGTGGTCACCGTTGCTGGTCGCCGTC
Organism: uncultured Thiogranum sp.; assembly: GCA_965544455.1. Taxonomy (GTDB): domain Bacteria; phylum Pseudomonadota; class Gammaproteobacteria; order DSM-19610; family DSM-19610; genus Thiogranum. The sequence continues at coordinate 2,639 of CBEUNK010000183.1, read as the reverse complement.
GGGTTGGTTTCGGGCAACCCGGGTATCTGGTCACCCGGCAGGCCCAGCTTGCTGTAGCCGGCCGTGCTCAGCACGTCCAGCGGGCTGTCGCGGCCGACCAGGACGTTGGAACCGGCGAAGTTGGCGCCACCGGCCAGGTCGAAACAGATAAACGGTATTTTGCCGACACCGCCGCCACCGCCGAGGTTGCAACCAATAGTGGTGGCCAGTGAATTCAGGTCGCCCGACAGGGCGGCGCGCGCCGCGCGGGGGTTGGCGAACAGGCTGAAGATCGATGCCCCCATCACCATGCCGGCCCCGGAGATAAACCCCTGGCGGAGAAAATCACGCCGGGTAACCGGCCGGGCATGATCGGCATGCATCAGCGGCGCGTTCGGATGAAGTGCTTTTGTTCTATTACGTTTCATGACAGGTTTCTCCTATTGCACCAGCATCGCGGCACTGCCCAGCACCGCCCCGCACATACCCTTGACGATCGCCCGGGTGCGCACCTGGTTACCGCCGCCCGCCGACATGCGGTGGAACAGGCTGTTGGTGTTCACCTCGGCACCGCCGGCGTTGTAACCGATGAGCTCGATCTTGATGTCTTCATGAACCGGCGCATCGCTCAGGTCCAGCCCGGTGCCCGGCAGCCCCACCATCTGGTCGAACAGAGCGTCCAGAACCTGGTTCTTGGCGGTGGAATCACCACTGCCAAAGGCGGTGGCCACGTCCGAGGTGAAGCCACTGGCCGGGAAGCCGAAGGGCCCGAAGAAGCTGTTACGCAGTGTCGCGTCCTCGACCAGGTCGTCGCAGTACACCAGCGCCAGCTGGGTAATCGACATCTGCTGTGCCGCCAGGAAGCCCTCGATGGTTTCCACTGCCGGCAGCGCCTGGCGCATGGTCAGGAAACTGGCCTGCACGTTGGCCGGATCGACACCCGTCACCGCGGCCATGGCAGCATTGATTTCGTCAAAGGTCCGCAGGCCGATCTGCGACACCGCCCCGGGATTCGGCAGCGGAATCGGCGTGGTGCTCGGATTGTCCACCACCACGTTGGTCGCCGTCCCCAGGTTCTCGAAGGTCAGGTAGAACTCGTCGGCATTGGCACCGCTGGTGCCGTTCTCGAGCGCGATGACAGTGCCGATATCCGACAGCACCTGACCGGTCGCCGGGTCATAACTGCCGGCCGTCACACTGGTATCCATGTTGACGTAGGCCTGCCCGACCGGTGCCAACTTGCTGTTGATACCAATACGCAGCCCCTTGATCGGGATACCGGTCGGCGTCATGGCGGGATCCAGGTTGATGAAGGTCGGATCGGTGAACAGGTAGCTGTAGCTGTCAAACTGTTCCACCTGGAACATGATATAGCTGTTCGCCGGCACGCCGCCGATGCCGCCGACGCCGAACAGCAGGAAGAACTTGGCGCCGACACCGGCATCGAAGTTCTGCTGGATCTGCGCCGGTGTCAGGGCACGGTTATGAATGGCCACCAGGCGGATGACCCCCTGCCACAGGCGGTCGTTGGAAACCTCGTTGCCGAGCACCAGGGCGAAGCTGTCGTCCCAGTCGTTCAGGTTGCCCGCTGCGGTCGCATCGACATCGTCGGTAAACACACCGTTGACATAAATGCGCCGGCCGTTGATCGGGTCGAAGGTCACCACCACGTGCTGCAGGCTGGCCTGCAGGTCCTCGTCGGCGTCTGCCGTCGAATGTGCCGGCTCACCGTTACCGTCAGTGGTACTGGAACGCTGCAGGAAGTCGTAGTTGTACTGCGTCTGCCCGAGCGTGAAGTTACGCGCACTAACGCCGGCCGAGTAGCTGACGATGCGCGCCGGGCCTTCCTGCACCACGTTGGCCGGCACCACCCAGGCCTCGATACTGTATTCACCGGTAGCCTTGATCAGATCGTGCAGTTTCTTGCTGTCGGTGGTCGAGCCCTGCGCCTTGCCGTCATTGATCCGTACACCGTAACCACCGACCCAGTCAACATCGCCACTGATGGTCAGGTTCAGTTCCGGTATAACGCCACTCAGATCGAGGATAGTGTTACCGGTGCCGGTACGGAATTCATACAGGGCAATGACATCATTTTCGTAACGGTTACCACCGGCGGCGGCGACACCGTCCTGCATGGTCAATGCGTTACTGAAGACCGTCGGTGCCTGTACCTGGTTGACACTGATGGAACCGGACAGGGCAATGATGGCGTTCTCCATATCGCTGGCGTCACTGCTGCACTGGCTCCAGCAGTTATGGAACTCGTCACGCAGACGCACCACCAGGCGTGACAAGGCCGGATCATTCAGGTTGATCTTGGATTCAGCGGCAGCATAGGCATCCGCCAGTATCGGGCTGGCAAAAAACGGTGCCTGCGGTGTTGGTGAAGTATCCACATGACAACCGTCGCAATTGGCGGTCAGTAACGGCCAGACCGTGGTTGCAAAGGTGGTGGTATTCACGTCGGCGGGAAAGGTCTTGGTCGCACCCGGCGTTTTGGCGACCGGCGCCACCAACTGGATCTGGCGCCCGCCGCTAGCGGTACCCGCGGCCCAGTCCTCGATATACGAGGTGATAGCAGTCGCGCAGGCGGCATCGCTGGGCAACCAGCAGTTATGCCCACCACTCACCTTGGTCACCAGGCGCGAACTCGCCGG
>CBEUNK010000182.1:0-3794 GCA_965544455.1 uncultured Thiogranum sp. | reverse complement strand
AGCTGGGGTGCCATCGGCGCGCGCACCACCGAGAGCCAGGTACACCGTGAACTGGCCTCGGGGCTTTCCTGTGCCGTTGGTTTCAAGAACGGTACCGATGGCTCGTTGAAAATTGCCATCGACGCGATCCGCTCGGCCTCGCAACCGCATAATTTCCTGTCGCTGACCAAGTCGGGCCGGTCGGCGATTTTCTCGACGGCGGGTAACGACGACTGCCACATCATTCTGCGTGGCGGCCATAAACCGAATTACGATGCCGAGGGCGTGGCGGCCGCGTCACAACAGCTCGAGGCCGCCGGCCTGCCGGCCCGGCTGATGATCGATTTCAGTCACGGTAACAGCGCCAAGCAGTTCAAGCGGCAACTGGTCGTGGGCGATGATGTCGCCGGCCAGGTTGCCGGTGGCGATCAACATATCATGGGCGCCATGATAGAAAGCCATCTGCGGGAAGGCCGCCAGGATAACCAGGCCGGTGCCGCGCTCGAATACGGCCAGAGTATTACCGACGCCTGCATCGGCTGGGATGACACCGTGCCGTTACTGGAAAAACTGGCCGACGCCGTGCGCCGGCGCCGGGGTGACAAGGTACAGGCGTCCGCCTGAAGGTGCTTGCTGACCCGTCAAGCGGTCAGGATTTCGCCGCCAGCTTGCGTTCCCAGTCCAGCGAGGTCCTGACGATAAAATCGAGGTCGTCGTACTTCGGTGCCCAGCCCAGGGTGGTGCGAACTTTCTCCGCTTTCGCGATCAGTGCCGGCGGGTCACCGGCCCGGCGCTCCTCTTCCTGCACGCGGATCGGCGTACCGTTAACGCGGTTCACCGCGTCGATTACTTCACGCACGCTGTAACCGTGACCGTAGCCGCAGTTCAGGGTAACGGATTCGCCGCCCTGGTGAAGGTAGTCGAGTGCCTTGATGTGGGCATCGGCGAGGTCGTCGACGTGGATGTAGTCACGTACACCGGTGCCGTCCGGGGTCGGGTAATCCGTGCCGAAAACATAGAGTTGTTCACGCTTGCCAACCGCGACTTCAGCCGCCACCTTGATCAGCAGGGTGGCCTTTTCGGTTGACTGGCCGATCCGGCCCTCGGGATCGGAACCGGCGACGTTGAAATAGCGCAGGATGACATGACGCATGTCGGTGGCCTTGCCCAGGTCGCGCAGCATCGTTTCGCTCATGAGCTTGGAGGTCCCGTAGGGATTGATCGGCGACAGCGGGCTGTCCTCGGTACACTCCGGGCCCTCCGGAATGCCGTAAACGGCTGCCGTTGAGGAAAAGATAAAGTGTTTGACGCCTGCGGCCGAGCAGCACTCCAGCAGGTTGCGCGTGCAGCAGGTATTGTTGCCGTAGTACTTCAACGGGTTCTCGACCGATTCAGGGACGATGGTATGTGCCGCGAAATGCAGCACCGTATCGACCCCGTGTTCCTCCAGCACCCGTGACACCAGTTCGCGGTCCCCGGTGTCGCCGATGACCAGTTCCGCGCCCAGAACCGCATCGGAAAAACCGGTGGAAAGATTGTCCAGAACCACCACGGCCTGACCGGCATCGGTCAGCTGACGGACTACGTGACTGCCGATATAGCCGGCGCCCCCCGTTACCAGAATTTTGTTACCCATTACTGTGTCTCTGCTTGTTATGAAGTGCTGTAATCATACAGGGTCCCGGGGACAGGTTTAAATCTGTCCCCGGTTTTATACCCGGCTTTATCAGGAAACCACTGCCTTGTTGTTCGATCGCTTCCTGATCATGGACTGGATGGCGTTGGACGCGTACATATCGTCCAGCGACACGGAGCGTCCGTCCTCCACCACGATGCGGGCGTGGAAGCGTCTTAACTGGCGCGGTTCCCGTACGCCGCAGGAATGTGCGATAACGCCGACTTCGCGCACCATGTTACGTACATAATTGGATACGCGCTCTGCCTTCACGGCCGGCACCAGGCCTTTCTGCAAGCGGGGGTTATGCGTGGTGATGCCGGTCGGGCAGGTGTTCTTGTTACAGTGCAGCGCCTGGATACAACCCAGCGAAAACATGAAACCGCGCGCCGAGACGACAAAGTCCGCGCCCACGCAGAGCGCCCAGGCGACTTCAGCCGGTGTAATCATCTTGCCTGACGCAATGAGCTTGATACGTTCCTTCAACCCGTGTTCCTGCAACTTGTCGGCTACCAGCGGCAGGCTTTCCTTGATCGGCAGACCCATGTAATCCATCAGGCTCATGGGCGCGGCGCCGGTACCGCCATCGGCACTGTCGATTGTAATAAAGTCAGGTGCGCTGTGCAGGCCCCGCCGGTTGATTTCCTGGAACAGTTCCTCCAGCCAGCCATAGGCGCCGATCACCGCCTTGAAGCCGACGGGTTTACCCGTGACGGTACGGATGCGCTCGATCATGTCCAGCAGGTCACCGGTCGAATTGATATCGGGGTGGCGGTTTGGACTGATGGAGTCCTTGCCCACCGGGATACCGCGAATGGCGGCAATTTCTTTGGTCACCTTGCCACCCGGCAGGATGCCGCCCTTGCCGGGCTTGGCGCCCTGGCTGAGCTTGATTTCGAACATCCTGACCTGCTCGTGGGCGGCGATGCTGCGCAACTTGTCGTCGCTGAGCTGACTCTGTTCGTCGCGCACGCCATACTTGGCCGTGCCGATCTGGAAAACCAGGTCGGCGCCGCCTTCCAGGTGGTAGGGTGACAGGCCACCCTCGCCGGTATTCATCCAGCAACCGCTTTTCGCCGCGCCGGCCGACAGGGCCTGCACAGCGGGTTTGGACAGTGCGCCGAAACTCATGCCCGAGATATTGAACAGCGAACGGGTGGTGTAGGGGTGTTTACACTCGGGGCCTATCGTCACTTCGCCGACCTCGGCCGCGTCGGTTCCCAGCGTCGGGAACGCGCAGTTGACGAACAGCACCGTGCCCGGCGGTGACAGGTTTCGCGTGGAGCCAAAGGCGGTGGTGTTATCCAGGTCCTTGGCGGCGCGGTACACCCAGGAGCGTTCCGCGCGGTTGAATGGCATTTCCTCGCGATCCATGGCGAAAAAGTACTGACGGAAAAAGCCGCCCAGCGTTTCGAAAAAATACCGGAAATGACCGATGACCGGGTAGTTGCGGCGGATGGCCTGCCTGGTCTGGGTAATGTCGAGAACGTAGACCACCGCGATGGTGACAAAAACCAGTCCCACGAGAATCACGAAAAAGGTGGCCAGGAACTCCAGTGACTTGAACATGAAGCCTGAATCCGTAAAGAACATCACATCGCCTCCTTGACGGGTGATACCACGATGGGTGGTGTGACCTATAACGGCTTGTTTTCAAAAGAGTGTAGCTTAGATCTCGCACCGGCCCCAGAGTTTCAATAGAATGCCCGGCATGCCTGACACCGCCTGTCCCGTGTCGGTGGCGCCCATGATGGACTGGACCGATCGCCACTGCCGTTATTTCCTGCGTCACGTTGCTCCCCACGTACGGCTCTATACCGAAATGATTACCACGGCCGCGTTGATCCACGGTGACCGCGAGCGCCTGCTCGCCTATGACGCCTGCGAACACCCGCTGGCGGTGCAACTGGGCGGCAGTGAGCCCGACGCGTTGGCCCGGTGTGCCCGCTGGGCACAGGAATGGGGCTATGACGAGGTGAATCTGAATGTCGGCTGTCCCAGCGACCGGGTGCAGTCCGGCCGCTTCGGCGCCTGCCTGATGCTGGAACCGGAACGCGTCGCCGACAGCGTGCGTGCCATGTGCGAGGCCGTTACGATACCGGTCACGGTGAAATGTCGCACCGGGGTGGACGAGCGCAAC
>CBEUNK010000181.1:0-3843 GCA_965544455.1 uncultured Thiogranum sp. | reverse complement strand
GGCAATCAATGCCCGGCCTTTCAACCCGGTCGTTTCTGGCTGCAGGCGGTACTCACGGCACACATGGCCAGGGAATTGGCCGGAAAAGCCAGACCCGCCCTCTCCCTGAGCCCTGACGAGGCCTATCTCTGTGGCCTGTTACACGGCATCGGGCTACTGGCACTGGCACACCTGTTCCCGGATGACCTGAATCCCATCCTCGAACAGGAAAACGGGCAGCCGGGCAACCTGGCCGAGCGGATTCAGCGCAAATTCGGCGCGACACACCATAGCGTCGGCGCTGCCCTGCTCAAGCGCTGGCACCTGCCGGCGTTATTCATCTGTACCACGGAGCATTTTGCCGACCCCGATTACAAGGACTCCTGCTGGCTGGCCTGCCGGCTCATCGCAGTGGCGCATGACTGGGCCGATCGTGTTGTCCGTCGGGACAAAATCCATGAATTCAATTCCAATGACCTGAATAGCCTGGGCATCGCCCAGGGTGATATTGAAACCCTGAATGTCTGCCTGGAACACCTTGACGAGTTTTCCGATCTGGCCGAACTGATCTGCGGTGAAAAACCCCTCCTCCCTGATCCCGTTACCGTTGCCGATGCCGCGATAGAACTCAAGGACCGGCTGATCGACACGATTGAATCCCTGTCGTCACTGAGCGCACTCACCGAGATCGACGTCCAGGCCCGGACCGAAGAAGGCGTGTTGCGCGGTGCACTGCAGGTGTTAATGGCAAACCAGGACATGCAGCGTTGTTCGATATTCCTGATTCAGGAAGATGAACTCATAAATGCCGCCGGCCTGAGCTGGTCAGAGCAAAATGCCATCGCCACCGAGAAACCGCTGGCATCGGTGAGTACACAGCGTTTTAAAGTCGGTGAGGGCCTGATCGGACTCGCGGCCGAAACCGGTCAGATTCAGCACTGCCGGGATTGCTCCGTGGATCCCCGCTTCAAGCATATGCAGGCCGATGAAAATGCGGAACTGGGCTCGATTATCAGTGTTCCCATCTGCTTCCAGGACACGACCATGGGGGTCCTGAACATTTCCCACCGACGGGCCAACATCTTCAACGAGTGGGATGAACGTTTCCTCTATGTGTTCTGCAATATGCTGGGGCAGCTGATCAAGTCCCACCGCCTGTTGCGAACGATGGAGCACGAGATCGAACACCGGACCCTGGAACTGCAGGCCGCACTCGAGCGTGCGGAATCTCTCAGCATCCTGGATGGATTGACCGGGGTGCACAACCGGCGTTACTTTATCAGTCACTTCGGCACACTGATCGAGCAGTGTGCCCGCTATGGTCATAAACTGGCACTCCTGATGATCGATATAGACGACTTCAAACAGATCAATGACCGCCACGGCCACCTGGAAGGTGACCGGGTCCTGATAGCGGTGGCCGGCATTCTCAAGCACTGCGCCAGGGGCGCCGACATCATCGCCCGCTTTGGCGGCGAAGAGTTCATCGTTGCCCTCCAGGATACGGACTGTGAAGGCGCCAACCGGGTCGCCGGCCGCATCCAGGAACAGATACGACAGTTATCCTGTGGGCAGGGTGAAAACAGGAGCGGTATATCCGCCAGCATGGGGCTGTCCTGCTATACCGGTGATGCGAACATGCCGGTCAAGACCCCGGAACAGTGGATTCAGGAAGCGGATGATGCCCTGTATCGCGCCAAAGATTCCGGTAAGAACCGGGTTTCCGTGCACGTCGCCGATGATAATGCCGAAAGCGGTACCTGACCGGTCGACCGTAAGGTAATGAACAATACCCAGGGTCCAATAGCGGCCGTGCTGTTCGATTTTGGCGGCGTGTTGGCCGATGACGGTTTCCGTGACGGCCTCCGGGCCATTGCCGGGGAACAGGGTCTCGACCCCCTGCACCTGGCGCAGGCAGGTATGGATGCCGTGTACGACTCCGGCTTTGTCCTCGGGACGGGCAGTGCGGCCGATTTCTGGCAGTTAATGCGCGACCGCACAGGCCTGGCCGGTGACGACCAGGCGTTGACGGAAACCATTCTGGATGGCTTCCTGCTGCGCCCCTGGATGATCGATATTGTTCTGCGGCTGCGCCAGGCCGGCTATATCACCGCCATCCTCAGCGACCAGACCCACTGGCTGGATGAAATCGAGTCACGCAGCCCGTTCAGGTATGCCTTCGACGCTGTCTATAACAGCTACTATCTCGGCAAGGGAAAGCGGGACCCGGAACTGTTCAACGAAGTTGCCGATGATTTGTCGGTGGCGCCCGGACAGGTATTGTTCGTGGACGACGACGCCGGCAACGCGACCAATGCCCGGCTACAGGGTATGGAGGCGATACACTACCGGGATCGGGAGCAGTTCCTGGACGAATTGGCGTCGTATCACTTGTATTAAGGTTGCAGGCAAGATCATTCAGCCAGGGTTGGCGACCGGTGCCCTCTCGGCCTTTTTCAGCAGCCGCTGGACCCGCCCGGCACCCGTCCTCCCCGATACCAGAGCCAGCCCAAACTTCGTAAATTTTTTCGACACAAACTTTTGATTTTTCAATTCTCTATATCCAGAAGCTGCGCGATCTCCGCCCGCATCGCCAGCCCGTCCTGGTAACCCAGTTCAATTAATTCCCGGCAGAACGATGACTCGAACAGCAGGTAACTGAGCAGCGGCCGGCCCTCGTGTGCCAGCGCGCCCAGGCCCCCCAGCAGCAGGCGGGCGGCAGCGGGGAACGCACCGGCGTGGCGCTGGGCGATTTCGCGCACATCCCGGCTGGGCGAGATCATGAGGAACTCGATGGGCCGCAGGGTGGTATCTTCGTATTCGATATGCCTGGCATTGGTCTCGCCGATAATGTGGTTGATCCGGGTCATGCGCTCGATATCGGAGTCGAGGCGGTCCATGAACAGGGTATCGAGCATGTAACCGGTAATCTGGCCGATACTCGGGTAGGGTACGTCTTCGCCCACGGCCGGCGCGGCATCCAGCACCGGGTTACGGACACCGATGATCAACAGGCGATTGGCGCCGAGGTGAATGGCGGAGCTCAGCGGTGCGGATTCGCGCATGGAGCCATCGCCGTGGTATTCATTGTTCAGCCACACGGCGGGGAACACCAGCGGGATAGCCGACGAAGCCATCAGGTGGTCGATGCTGATTTCCTCGGCGATACCCTGACGACGGGTGCGTTGCCAGGGGACCAGTTCATCGACGCCCTGGAAATAACTGAAGGAATGTCCGCTGCTGTAACTGGATGCCGTGACGGAGAGCGCCCGCAGGGCGCCGGTGTCGATGGCGTGCTGGACACGCGCCAAGCGGATATGACTCTCGATCATGTCGCGCTGCGGGCTGTTGTCCAGCAACGCGCGTGGCGCCGACTGTCCCAGCCTCGCCGTGGCAAATGCCATCGTCCAGCGAAAACCGCTTTTCACCGCGGACCAGGGGTCAGCGTGAAATATCTTTCCACAGTGGAAATTTTCCCAGATACCGTTGAGATGACGGACACCCGCGGAAAAACGCGTGGCGTTACTGGCCAGAATGGCCGCATTGATGGCGCCGGATGATGTTCCGCAGATCACCGGGAAGGGGTTCTTCCCGCTGTCCGGAAGCATTTCCGCAATCGCTTTCAGCACACCCGCCTGGTAGGCGTTGCGCGCGCCGCCGCCGGGCAGGATCAGCCCGTTGATCGGGGAGATATTCTCCTTTTTGCGCCGAAACCAGTACACCGTTACCGCTACTGCTCAGCCGCCAATGCGCCTGGTTTGTGCCTGTTCACACTGATCACTGGTCATTTGTTCTCTCCCGCGTCATTAATCGTGCAGGTACTGCCATCGCGTTGATTCAGCACTTGTCTTCCTCTACAGATAA
>CBEUNK010000180.1:0-3911 GCA_965544455.1 uncultured Thiogranum sp. | reverse complement strand
CGGACGACAGCCTGGAAGCACTCAGACTGCTGACCAACCTGGAGACCGAGAAACGCAAATTATTGCAGGTGGTACTGTTCGGCCAGCCGGAGCTGGACAAGCGGCTGGCGCAGAAAAAACTGCGCCAGTTAAAACAGCGAATTGTCTTTTCCTACCAGCTGCAACCCCTGGATCGCGCGACCCTGGGTGAGTATGTCCGGCACCGCCTGCAGGTCGCCGGTTACCAGGGCCCGGCGCTTTTCGGGCACCGGGCTATCCGGCAGTTGCACAAAGCCAGCCGTGGTATTCCCCGGCTCGTGAACCTGTTGTGCCATAAATCCCTGATGGCTGCCTACGGTAGCAACGCTACCACGGTAAAACGCCAACATCTGCTGCGCGCGGCGCGTGACACCGAAGACGTGCTGCGATCACGGCCCCGCTGGCTCACGCTGATCTCGGGACTGGCCGGGTTAATCGCACTTACCAGTGCCAGCCTGCTTTACGCCTATAACCTATGAGCCTGATCAACCAGATGCTTCGTGACCTCGATCAGCAACGCGGCCCCGCCAGCGGGGCCGAGGTTGCTGCATTGCACGGGCTGGGGCTGGTCGATAAACAAGTGCGCCGGCCTCACATTGTCTCCCTGGTCGGCATCGCACTGGCTATCGCACTGGCTGTAGCGTTGGGTTACTGGACAGTTGACTGGCTGGCCGGCGAACCAACGCCCGCGATTTTAACGGCACTGCAGGAAGGCCCATCAGCAGACCCGGCACCCACCTCCCTGCAAAGTGGTGAAGGCCCCATCGAAGTGTCTTCCCGGCACCGGCAGCGTATCCATAAACAAGCGAAAACAGAACCTGGGGAAGTTGCCGGTATCGGTAAGGAGCAACCGGCTCTACACCATGACGAACCACAGACGGTAGCGGTTAAGAAAGCAGCAACAACAGCACAGCCATCAGCTGAATCAACCATACAAGGTGCGATTGCATCCATCGAGGCCAAACCGCTTGTCAAATCGACACAGGTGATTAACAAGGATGCGACGCCAAACACTACCAGCAGACACAGCCTCGGCCCCGGAGAAAAAGCCAAACGCCTCTATAACCAGGCGCAGCAGGCACTAGTGCGCAATCGAAGCGAAGCCGCCGGCCGTTTGCTCGAACAAGCCCTTGCTGAAGACCCACGCCACGCGGCCGCACGCGAACAACTGGTGATGCTGATGATCAAGGCGCAGCAGACGAGTCGCGCCGAAAGCCTGCTCGCGGAGGGACTCGCACTCGGGCCGATGCGCATCGAACTGGTCCAGGCCTATGCGCAACTGCTGGTGGAACGTGGCGCATTTCAGCAAGCACTGACTGCGCTGCAAGGTGTAAGCGACAATCGCACTGCCGATGCCGAAACGCTGGCCCTGCGGGCTGGTATTCTGTCGCGGCTGCAGCGCCACGCGGAGGCAGCTGATACCTACCGCCAGGCACTGCAAAAGCAACCGGACCAGGCCGTCTGGTGGACCGGGCTGGGTGTTGCCCTGGAACAGGGCGGGCTAACAATACCCGCACTCGATGCCTACCGGCACGCCGGGCGGTTACCGTTGCAGAGCGAAATCAGGCAATTTGTACAACAACGCATTCAGGCGCTTGGCGGCCCGGGTGCCGGTCCACAGGGATAACACATCATGGCCGCAACCATGCCCCGAAAACGTGTTCGCATCGGCGACTTGCTGGTCGAACAGAAAATGATCTCCGAGACCCAGCTGCAGCAGGCGCTGGCTGAACAGAAAAAGAGCGGCCGCAAACTGGGACGGGTACTGGTCGAAAGCGGTTTTGTCGACGAAGACAAACTCTTGATGCTCCTGTCCGAGCAGCTGGATATTCCCTACGTCGATCTGTCCCGTTTTGAACTGGACACCGATCTGGTATCGCGCCTGCCGGAGACCTATGCACGCCGCTACCGCGCCCTGGTTCTGAAAGAAACTCACACGGGCTTACTGGTGGGCATGGGTGACCCGACTGATATTTTCGCCTTTGACGAGCTGGTTCGTATCCTGAAATCGTCGATCCAGATCGCCTGCGTGAAGGAAAGCGATCTGTTGCAGAACATCGACCGGCTGTATCAGCACGCCGACCAGTTACGCAACCTCGCCAGCGAGGTCGGTCAGGACATGGCCGACAACGCCTTTGACCTGAGAACCCTGACCGCCGGCAGCAGCCAGAGCGACGCGCCGGTGGTACGCCTGATCCAGACGGTGTTCGAGGATGCCGTCCGGGCCGATGCATCCGACATTCATATCGAACCCGACGAAGATGTCTTACGCATCCGCCGCCGCATTGACGGCGTGCTGCATGAAACCACCATGGATGACACGCGCATTGCGTCCGCCGTGGTCTCACGGCTCAAGTTGATGGCCGAGGCGGATATTTCCGAAAAACGTCTACCCCAGGACGGGCGCTTCACCCTGCACGTACTCGACAAGAACATTGATATACGTCTGGCGACAATCCCGACACAAACCGGGGAAGCCGTTGTCATGCGCCTGCTCGATCACGGTTCGGCCATCCGGCGCCTGCCGCAACTGGGTATGCCCGACGATATCCTGCAGCGTGTCCGTACCCTGATACACAAGCCTCACGGACTGGTGCTGGTGACGGGCCCCACGGGCAGCGGCAAAACCACCACGCTGTATGCCGCCCTGACCGATCTGAACAAGCCGCAGAAAAAAATCATCACCGTCGAAGACCCGGTCGAATACCAGTTACCGCGGGTTAACCAGGTACAGGTGAACCACCGTATCGACCTCGGCTTTGCACGGGTACTGCGTACCGCGCTGCGGCTTGATCCCGATATTATCCTGGTCGGCGAAATGCGCGACCGGGAAACCGGTGAAATCGCACTGCGCGCGGCATTGACCGGTCACCTGGTGCTGTCAACCCTGCACACCAATGATGCCGTCAGTACGGCCATGCGGCTCATCGACATGGGACTGGAACCCTACCTGGTAGCGGCATCCACCCAGGCCATCCTGGCGCAACGCCTGGTCAGGAAACTGTGCGATAACTGCAAGACACCGCGTATGCTCGACCCGAGTGAAGAAGCCTGGCTGAAGAATTCGCTCGGCGAACAGACGGAACTCGACGGCTTTCAGGAAGGCGCGGGTTGCAATCAGTGCAATCACACCGGTTACCATGGGCGCATTGGTGTCTACGAACTGCTGGAAATCGATCATGTCCTGGCAGACGCCCTGCGCCGCAACAGCCCGGCGGATTTCGAAAATGCCGCCCGCGCCCAGGCAGGTTACCGGCCGCTGGTACTGAACGCACTGGATTATGCACGCCAGGGCATTACCAGCCTGGCCGAGGCCATGCGCCTGAGCGGCGTGGTGGAATAGACCGGTGCCGGCCTTCCAGTACAAGGCACGCGGCCAGCGTGGCGATGCCATCGAGGGGGTCATCGAGGCCGCCAGCAGCGACCTCGCCGCGTCCCGGCTGATGGAGGGTGGCCTGACACCGATCGATATCAACCCGGTCGAGGAAAAAGTCGGCCTGTCGACCGACCTGGCCGATCTGTTTCCGGTCAAGGTGCAGCTGGTCGACCTGATCCAGTTCAGCCGCCAGATGCACAGCCTGCTTAAAGCCGGCGTGCCCATCCTCAGTGCACTCAGCGGCCTGGCCACCCACACCGTCAACCGCACTCTGGGTAAAACACTGCAGGGGGTCATGGAAAGCCTGGAAGCCGGCCGTGACCTGTCCAGTTCCATGGCGCAGTTTCCCGAGGTGTTTTCCGTGTTTTACATCAGCCTGGTCCGGGTGGGTGAAACCAGTGGCCGGCTGGAGGAAGTCTTTCACCAGCTCGGTAGTTACCTCCAACGGGAGAAGAAGACCCGTGACCAGATCAAATCGGCCATGCGCTACCCGGTATTTGTCATGGTGGCCATCGTG
>CBEUNK010000179.1:0-4157 GCA_965544455.1 uncultured Thiogranum sp. | reverse complement strand
TCGGCGGGTGAGCCGGGATCGGCTGCGCGCCTGATTGCGCCGACCGAGGTTTACGCCGAAAACCGTGGCCTGTTAATCTACGTCGGTGAACGTGAAGTGGCGATCCGCTGCGGCGCGCTGGTGGAACAGGCGCCGGGTTTTGATTGTTTCGAATTTACTGCGTCTTGAGTGACCGCTTTAACGGGTAATTTTTTTCATGACACCACGCAAACACATCCCCGTCGAGACCATGACACCGGAAACCAAGTGCGGCTTCTGTACCAACACCAAGTGCTGCACCTACATCAGCCAGGAGATCGACACACCGCGCTCCAAGCAGGATTTCGATTTCCTGCTGTGGCAGATCTCGCACCGGGATATCGGTATCTACAAGGATGAAGGCAGCTGGTACCTGCTGGTCGAAAACGCCTGCAACCATATACAGTCGGACGGGCGTTGCGGCATCTACGCCGACCGGCCGCAGATCTGCCGGGATTATTCCAACGACTATTGTGAATTCGATGCGCCGGCCGAAGAGTTTTTCGAGCTCTATTTCAGGGATTACGGTGAACTGCTGGCGTATTGCAAAAAACGCTTCAAGCGGTGGGGGCAGCGGCCTTATTGATGTTTTTTCCCCTCACCCCAGCCCTCTCCCCCAGGGGGAGAGGGAGCTACTCGCCTGCGTTACTTTGTCAGTCCCCTCTCCCTTTGGGAGAGGGCCAGGGTGAGGGCAGCTAGGCCAGACTTTCAACCAACTCGTCAAAATTTTCTATAGCCCTAAACTCCCCCGTCTCCTTCGGCCCCGCCTTGCTATCCGGCAACCGCACCGCCCGTAAATACCGAATACCAAACTCACGCGCCGCCCGCAGTACCGGCAGACTGTCGTCGACGAACAGCGTCCGCTCCGGGTCGAACGGGTCTTCACTGGCCAGGCGAGGCCAGAAGCGCGGATCTTCCTTCGGTATCCGGAAACTGTGGGCGCAGATCAGGTGGTCGAAATGTTCGGCCAGGCCGGTGGTGGTCATTTTCAGTTCAATTACCTTGTGGTGCGCGTTGGTCAGCAGGGCGACGCGCTTGCCCATGGCGCGCAGTGCCTGCAGGAACTCGGTGACCTGCGGGTGGGTGCGGATCAGGTGTTCCAGTTCCCGCTTCAGGGCGCTGATGTCCAGCCCCAGTTCCCGGCTCCAGAAATCGACGCAATACCAGTCGATGGTGCCCTCCAGGGCACGAAAGCGCGGAAACAGTTGCTGCTTGGCTTCCTCCACCGACAGGCCGTGTTTCTCCGCGTAACGCAGCGGCACGTGTTCCAGCCAGAAGTGGTTGTCGAAATGCAGGTCGAGCAGGGTGCCGTCCATGTCGAGGAAGACGGTGTCGATGGCATCCCAGGGGAGGGCGGCGGAGTCGAAATCGGGGATCATGACCGGTATGATGGCGAGCTCAGATATAGAAGTCACGGAAAGTTTACAGCATAAATATACCGTCATTGCGAGCGCAGCGCGGCAATCTCCAACAGGTTAGCAGCCGTCATGAGATTGCCGCGCTGCGCTCGCAATGACGGATAGTAGAAATCCACAACCTGGCGAATATTCCTCATGAATCCATGTAATTATCTCGACGATATCCGCACCCTGGCAAAACAGGCGGGCGAAAAAATCCTGGAAGTCTATAACACCGAGTTTGCGGTCGAAGAAAAAGACGACAAGTCACCGCTGACCGCCGCCGACATGGCGTCCCACAAGACCATTGTCGCCGGCCTGACGGCGCTGACACCCGATATTCCGGTATTGTCCGAGGAATCGGCGAAGATTCCCTATGAGGAGCGTAACGCCTGGCAGACCTACTGGCTGATCGACCCGCTGGACGGCACCAAGGAATTCATCAAGCGCAACGGTGAATTCACCGTCAACATCGCCCTGATCGACAACGGCGTGCCGGTGCTGGGCGTGGTGTACGTGCCGGTGAGTGGTGTGACCTACGCGGGCTGTGTCGGCCAGGGTGCGATCAAAGAGGTGCCGGGCGAAGGGGAGAAGCCCATCCATGTCCGCAAGCTGGGCGATGGACCGGTGGCCGTGGTCGGCAGCCGTTCCCACCAGGGTGATTCGCTCAAGGCGTTTCTGGCCAAGCTGGGCGACCACGAAATCGTCAGCATGGGCAGCTCACTGAAAATCTGCCTGGTGGCCGAAGGTGTCGCCGACGTCTATCCCCGCCTGGGCCTGACCTCGGAATGGGATACCGCCGCGGCGCACTGCGTGGTAGAACAGGCCGGCGGGTCGCTGACCGACCTGGACATGCAACCGCTGCGCTACAACACCAAGGATTCGCTGCTGAACCCGTTCTTTTTTGTTTTTGGTGACGATAGCAGGGACTGGTCGGAATACCTCTAACTCAAACCAGCTGCCACCTGAACCCCTATCCCTAATGAACTCCCTCTCCCTCCGGGAGAGGGCCGGGGTGAGGGGATCAAAAAGATCATAGCCTGATTAAATTCCCTCAACCTGTCCTTCTCCCGGAGGGAGAAGGGACCCTCTTTTTCCGGATCGCAAGGACTTTGATCCTTTGAAAAACTATCAGTGAGAAGGGACCTTCTGTTTCAATCTACGACTGAGCTGCGCCAGCAACAACGCCGCCAGCAACGCCCCCGCCGTATCCGCCATCCAGTCCCCCACCTCCGGGCTGCGCCCCGGTATAAAGGACTGGTGAAATTCATCACTGATACCGTACAGGCTGGCAATCACCACGCTGAACCACATCTGGGCGCGCGTGTAACCGGGCAGCCGCAACGGCATCGCACCCAGTATCAGCATCGCCAGCAGGCCGTAAGCACCGGCGTGCATGACCTTGTCCTGGTTCTCGAACAGCGACGGGGTATCGAGCGTGGGCTGGTGCGAGAGGTAGAAAATTCCGGCCATCCAGGCCAGCGCCAGCAGCAGTGACAGGCGGTGCAGCGGCATGCCGGTTCAGGCGACGGACTGGGGTGCCTGCGGCACCAGGGAATACAGCTTCTGGCTGAGCTTGCGGCCGTATTCGAGGCGGTTGGGTTGTGACAGGCTGGCCTCGGTAGCCAGGCTGTCGTTGAACAGTACCGGCTTGTCCCATTTCTCGAACAATTCGTAGACCCCGTCGCCGAGATTGTCGAGGTGATCGTCGAGTTCGACCAGCAGGATATCCAGATCCTTTTCATCCAGCGCATGCAGGTCGGCGGCCTTCAACGGTACGGCGGCGGCGACCTGGATGCCGAACTTGCTCAACAGCTTGGACAGGTAAATGCGCAGCAGTTCCGATTCCGCCGCAATAGCGATCCGCAACGAAACAGCGTTCCCCCCTGTAGGAGCGGCCCCCTGGCCGCGATCAACAACACGCATGGATGGTTTCGATGGCGTCGCTGTTTTTCTTGCACCTGTCTGGCGCACCTCTGCCGGTTCGACGTTGGCAACATCCTCAGTCTGCTCCGCAGATTCACCCCGCCCCGGAAACAATCCGCCACGCTGCTTGTCCCGGGCAACATCGCGCACCAGCTTGGCGTCGATACGCTCGCGCTGCTCGGCATAACCATAAACCAGCGCCGTGTCGCACAGCAGGTTGACCAGCCGCGGTACACCACCGGTATATTCAAAGATGGCTTCGCGTGCCTGGTCCGAAAACAGGTCCGGCTTGCCACCGGCTACCTTGCAACGGTGCTGGATATAATCGCTGGTCTCTTCCGCACTCAACGGGTCGAGATGGTAGTCGACCCCGATCCGCTGGGCGAACTGCACCAGGTCGGGCCGCCGCAGTGTGTCGCGCAGTTCCCGCTGGCCGACCAGGATCACCTGCAGCACCTGGTCCTTGTCGGCGTTGATATTGGACAGCATGCGCAGCTCTTCGAGCGTCTCGGCCGACATGTTCTGCGCCTCGTCCACGATCAGCACGGTGCGCCGGCCCTCGGCGTACTGCTGGATAATGAACTCCATGAACTCCTGGTAGAGCTGCACCTTGTCCTTGCCGGTGCGTGGCAGATCAAAGGCCAGGGCGATCCACTGCATCAGGTCACCGAAGGTCTGGTGCGTGTTGGAAATCAGGCCGACCTTGAGCTGCGGGTCGAGGTTGTTCAGCAACTGGCGGATAAGCGTGGTCTTGCCGGTACCGATGTCACCACTGATGACGGTGAAGCCGGCCTGGTTCATCAGGCCGTATTCCAG
>CBEUNK010000178.1:0-4216 GCA_965544455.1 uncultured Thiogranum sp. | reverse complement strand
TACGTGAGACGTCGTGCGTAACTGGGGGATAAGGTGGCCTCCCCTTGGGGACGCCATTATTATTATAGATCAATAAGATAGAGCATGGTTTGGCGTCGGTATTGTAGGCTGAACCGCCGAATTTACTGCACATGGTTAGTCTTGGTGCTGCCCTTTACGAACCCCATTTAATACGGTTTTTACCGCCTCGAACAATGCACCAATCGTGCTGGGCGAAGTGCGATAAATGGTGGGTAAAACTTCAACGCCGCTGTACAACGCCTGGCGACCCTTACCCTTGTGATGCCAACCTTCCTGCTGTTCAGCCTGGTCGCACTCGTTCGCGGATTGGTTTAATGTGATCTGCGAAGATCCTGGCTTTACCAGGCCGACCTTATCGGTGATCGGACCCGGTCAAGGTGTCAATGATGGCGCAGTGACCCTGACCGTCGACGTTCTTTCGACAGGCCTTGATCAATTTACTCAGTTCATTCTGCATGGCATTCAGGTCTTCGATCCGCTGTCGAATAACCTCACGTTTGTGCTCTGCAATCGTTCGCGCCTCGTCACAATTCCCGTCATTCAGAGACAATAGATCCGTAATCTCGTTGAGACTGAATCCCAGCTCCTGGGCGCGCTTGATGAATCGAATACGATCAATGATTGAGGCCGGGTAGCGCCGATAACCCTGCGCCGGCTTATCCGGCTCATCGACGAGGCCGATACGCTGATAGTAGCGGATGGTCTCGACATTGACGCCCGCCGCCCTGGCAAGGTTGCCGATGGTCATGGTTTCAGTTGAACAGGGGTTGGGCTTTATCATCGAGGACTCTCGTACACGCAGCTTGATCCTGCCCAAGTATTACAGACGTTGTCCGACGATGCACTTCAGCCGGCGCAGCAGGACAGTTGCCCGACATCTTTGCTGAACGTCTGCGCACAGAGTTTCAGTCCCTCGACCATGGTCAGATACGGAAACAGCTGGCCGGCCAGGTCTTCGATCGTCATCCGGTTGTGAATCGCCAGCACTGCCGTCTGCACCATCTCACCGGCCTCAGGCGCCAGTATCTGGGCGCCAAGCAGGCGGCCGCTGTGTTTTTCCGCCACCAGCTTAATAAAACCGCGGGTGTCGAAGTTGGCCAGTGCGCGCGGCACGTTCTCCAGATCGAGGGTACGCGACTCGGTGTTGATGCCCAGCTCTGCGGCCTGCTTTTCAGTCAGCCCGACTGTCGCCACAGCCGGGTCGGTAAAAACTACCGCCGGCATGGCGGCCAGAGCCAGCGCCACGTCGCCGCCGGTCATGTTAATGGCGGCGCGGGTGCCAGCGGCCGCAGCGACGTAGACGTACTGCGGCTGGTCGGTGCACTCTCCGGCCGCGAAGATGTGTTCGACCGAGGTGCGCATGTGATCGTCAATGACAATCGCGCCATTGCGGTCAGTCTCGATGCCTGCCGTATCGAGATCCAGTCGATCGGTATTCGGGCGGCGGCCGGTGGCTACCAGCAGCTGGTCGCAATGAATCTCACCGGCTTTCGACGGCAGGATAAACTGCGCACCGTCGTGTGCCACGGAATCCGGCAAGGTGTGCAGCAACACCTGCGCACCTTCTGCCTCGAACACCCGGACCAGGGCTTCACCGAGGACAGGGTCTTCTTTGGACAGAAAGATACTGCGCGCCATAATCGTTACCTTGGACCCGAGACGCAGAAACGCTTGCGCCAGCTCCAGCGCAACGACAGAGGCACCGATGACCGTCAGGTGTTCGGGTACCCGTTCGGCGACCAGGGCCTCGGTAGAGGTCCAGTAAGGCGTGTCTTTCAACCCGGGAATAGCCGGTATTGCAGGACTTGCGCCGGTGGCGACGAGGATGCGGTCCGCTGTCACGGTTATTTCTGAACCGTCAGTCCGGGTAACGGTCAGCGTGTGCGGATCCTGGAAACGTGCCCAGCCGCGGATCAGGTTGATGTCGGGATTGGTCTCCAGGATGTTTTCGTATTTCGCCCGTCGCAATTCCTCGACCCGGGCCTGTTGTTGCCTGACCAATGCGCCACGATCGATGCGTGGCTGGTTGAGCGGAATACCCTCAAACTCATGGTGCGCTTGCAGATGCGCGATGTGTGCACTGCGGATCATGATCTTGGAGGGCACGCAGCCGACGTTCACACAGGTGCCGCCGATGACATCGCCGCCTTCGATGAGGGTGACCCGGGCGCCTTCCTCCGCCGCTTTGATAGCCGCGGCAAAGGCGGCGGAACCGGTACCGATGATCGCAACATGCAAGGTGCTGTCACCCGCCGCGGTAATACAGCATTTGCTATCAGTCATGGCAGCTTGCCTGCCGGCAGACCCTGCTCGGTGGCGAAACAATATCCCAGATCGACACCGTCAGCATCACCACCAACCCGGCGTAGAACAGGTAGGTGCTCCAGTTGTCGGTCCAGAACAGGTAGAGCGTGGCGAGCACCATCGAAGGCCCGGCGATACCCGCCAGCAGGCGATACCAGATGCGATGCGAGATGAAGGAAAGGAGGTTGGCGGCCAGTGCAATGCTTGCAAACACGGGGAGCAGGGTATTGATAAAGAGCCCCTCAAACTGCCCCAGAAAACCCAGGCCGACGGAAGCGCCCAGTGCGGCGATGGCGGGAAAGCAGGAAGCACAGCCCATGGCCGAAACAATCGCGCCGAGCGTACCGCTGGCATCAAACAGGCTGGTCAATCGCATGGTTGGGTGCCTCGTCGCAGTTAGACAGCCCAAGTCTAAACACCGTACTCAGGTACGGAGTCAAGTACGCTTCTCCGGAAATGGCTTGACCTGAATGCAAGTCAGGATTTCTCCGGGGCTGGAATTCATGCTCCGGATCAATTTCAGGGCCGCTTTGACTTGACAATGTATTTTAAATAAATTATATACGAATCAGGTTGTTGCGTGTTGAGCAGCTACCTCAGTGGCGCCCGGGTACCCACGCGGGTCGTTCCACCCGGTTGAAGAAGTTAGAATAACGGGAAGGGGGCACCTCATGAACGAAAATAATAATAACTCCAAGGCACAGGTCCTTCCGCGGGGGGTCATGCTGAACGCCTATCCGGACAGCATCGGTGAAAAGCTGTCGGACATTGTGGGACTACTCAAGCGGCGCGAGTTCAGGGACGCCTTTTCGCTTTTCTATATACTGCCGACGTTTTTTCACAGTGACCTCGATCGCGGCTTTTCCATTATCGATTACGCTGTCAATGAAGAACTGGTGAGCCCGCGGGATCTGGAGGACCTCAACGAGCTCGGCATCCAGATCAAGCTGGACCTGGTGTTGAATCACCTGTCGGTACGCTCGCCGCAATTTGTCGACCTGCTACAGAACGGGAAGGACTCCACCTACCGGGACTTTTTCATCGACTGGAATGAATTCTGGAAGGGTCATGGCAGCATGGGTGAGCAAGATCATGTCGTGCCGCAGAAGGAATATCTGGACAAGCTGTTCATGAGAAAACCGGGTCTGCCGATACTGAAAGTGCGGTTTCCGGACGGCTCACTCCAGGCCTACTGGAACACCTTTTACCAGAAGGTGGAGTTCGACGAGATTACCGCCGCGGACTTTGCGCACATCAAGGGGATGGACCCGCAGGAGGCGGCGCAACTCGCAGACCGCATCAAGGTCGTGATTGCGAACAAGGGCTGTCTGGAGTCCGTGGACCTGAAGGCCATCGACCGGTATAAAGACGAGGTCATCGAGGCCGTCTGCCATAAGCGCGAATTCCTGGGCCAGATGGACCTCAACGCACGCTCCGAAAAGGTCTGGGAATTCTACGACGAGACACTGCGGAAACTCAGTGAATACGGGGCCAGGATTATCCGACTGGATGCCTTCGCCTATCTGCATAAGGAACCGGGTCAGCCGAATTTCTTCAACCGCCCCGGCACCTGGGAGTACCTGGAGCGTCTACGGGGCATTGCAGAGAAATACGGCCTGATCGTCTTCCCGGAAATCCATGCCGAGTATGGCGCGTGCATCCACGAGGAGATCTCGCGGGAAGGTTATCCTGTCTATGATTTCTTTTTTCCCGGACTCGTGATCAATGCCCTGGAGGCCGGCAACAATGAAGCCCTGTTGCGCTGGATCGATGACATTCGCAGTAAGGGCCTGCAAACCATCAATATGCTCGGCAGCCATGATGGCATCCCGGTGCTTGACCTGAAGGGCAAGGGCGTCAATGGTACCGCCACGCCGGGCCTGCTGCCTGA
>CBEUNK010000177.1:0-4221 GCA_965544455.1 uncultured Thiogranum sp. | reverse complement strand
AAAAACAACAGGTAATACGACGCATCTAATACCGAAAAGCGAAACCGCAGGCCGCTATACTGTCGCCAAACCCCGACAGCTATTTCGGCATCTAGATTAATTCCTGGATTATTAACAGGTTAGGCTGTTACTTGGTGGAGACAGTACAGGTCCCCACAGCGGCACAACTGACGCTCTTCGGGGCTCCACGTCGGTTATTTTCAGATCAGCGATAACACGGGGGCAGCTTGTCCCGGTGCTAGGCCGGCTCCTCATAGCCGACCGCATTCAGAAACAGGCCGATCAGGTGGTCGCACAATTCCGGCAACGGCACATCGCGGTAGCGGGAAGAACGGTAGATACACTTGGCATAGAGTGCCTCGCGGATCATGCCCTGGTAGGCGAGTGCGGCAACCCTGGCATTAAGCGGCTCGATGCGTTTCTGCGCCATCAGTTCACCCAGGCTGAACTCAATAAAATCGGTAAAGGGTTTCCAGCGGTTATCAAAGAACTGCCGGGTGGCATCGCTGCCCTCCAGTGCACTCTGTAATTCCATGCGCAGGTAATCCGGATCTTCGGACACACTGTCGATGTAGATACGGGTGATTTTTTTCAGCACGTCGTCGAAGCTGCCGTTGCTGCTGACCACGGCGTCGACATAACTCTCGCGCTTGCAGGCAATTGAATTCAGGACTTCCTCGTACAGCGCCTCCTTGGAGCTGAAATGGCGGTACAGGATGGCCGGGCTGACCCCCACCCGCCGGGCGATTTCATCCACCGGGACGCCGTGATAGCCCTTATCGGAAAACAGTACCTTGGCGACGGCGAGGATGGCGGCGCGTCGTTCAGTGGCTTTTAGTCGTTTTGCCATGAGGCCGAGTTTACCGGCGGAAGCCATCCCGACCCAGGCCCCGGAGGGCCTTCAGGTCGGGATGGCTCAACTGATGATGTCAGCCCTTGCGGATATTGAAATGGTATTCACCGTTTTCGAGGCTGGAACCGAGCATTTCATTACCGGTCTGCCTGCAGAAGGCCTCGAAATCCTTGACCGAACCGGGATCGGTCGCAATCACTCTGAGCACCTGGCCGGGATTCAGCGCGTTGATACTCTTCCGGGTACGAAGGATCGGTAACGGACAGTTCAATCCACGGGCATCGAGTTCGAGATCGGCATTGGGCATGGGACATCTCCTTTATGTTAGTGAGCGTTTACTTTATAAAACATACCAGTTGGTATGTCAAGCGGCCGCACGCAGGTTGTACGGGGCCTTGCCCATTGTTTTACAAGCTTATTTAGAGTCGGCTTATTTCTCGGCGCTGATCATGCAGATCCAGCCGGGGTCGGCGTCACCCCGGGTGGCGGGCTGGAAATTGCCGTCGGGCTCGTCGTCCTCGTCCCAGCCCTGCCAGTAGATGGTGACAGTGGAGAAACCCGCCTCGAGCAGGATTTCGCGGATTTCCGGCAGACTGTACAGGCGCCATTCGTAAGTGAACGCCTTCTTCATTTTCGAGCCGTCATTAAAATTGAAATGGATGTGACACACCATGTGGTTGGTGACCGGATCGAAACTGGCCTGCTCCCACACGTAGGTAAAGCCCTTGTGCTTGGTTTTTTCCTCCAGCTCCTGGTAGGCCTCGTAACCACCGAAAGAATCGAGGAACAGAATGCCGTCGTCGACCAGGCTGTCGCGCACCGAGGCAAAGTAGTCCCTGAGCACAGCGCGTTCCTCGAAAATCTGCCAGCTGAAATTCATCGCCAGCACGATGTCCACCGGGTCGGTCCTGACCGCCCGGACGTCTTCCTGCAACAGCGTGACGCGCGCCTTCTGTTCCGGCTCGAGAGCGGCCACATGATGTTCGCGGCTCCACTGCAGCACTTCCGGGTCGAAATCGACACCGATGGCGTGATTCGTCTCGCGCCCGCGCACCCACTCGCAGCACATCTGTGCGGTGCCGCAGAAATCCTCGCGCAACAGGTTGGCCTCGCGCCCCCGGATACGCCTGAAGTTGTCGTCGATGAATTCGTATTCGAACTCGGTGGATTGCACCGACTGTTCATAGAGGACGTATTTGTCGGCGCTGTCAGCCTTGCGTGGCTTGTTGCTTTTCGTCTGCCCGGCCGATTTTCCGGACTTTTTATGCCGTGTTTTCTTTATGCTCATGCAGGGCCTTTGTGCGAGAATGTATAAAGCTATTGATCATACCAACTAAAGCCCGGCATTCAATGTTTCCCGATTCCCTGCAACAATTGACTACCCTGGTCAGCGAAGTTGCCGAGCGCGAACTACCGCCTCGCTTCAGCTGCCATTGCGGTGAGCGCAAGGCGGATGGCAGCCTGCTGACCGAAGCCGACCTGGTAACACAGGCGGCACTTAACGAGGCCCTGATTCAGCAGTGGCCGGACATTGCCTTGCTGGGCGAGGAAATGACCGAGACCGAGCAGCAGCAGGCGCTGGCACAGGCTGAATCCGGCGTCTGGTGTATCGACCCGCTCGATGGCACCAGTAATTTCGCCATCGGCGTACCCTACTACGCCGTGTCTGTCGCACTGGTTCGCGGTAACGACGTCGAACTGGGCGTCGTTTACGATCCCAGCCGCAAGGAATGTTTCGCCGCGGCACGTGGCCAGGGTGCCTGGCTGAACGGCAAGCCGTTATACAAGCAGAGCCTGGCGACACCACTGTCGCAGGGGATGGCCCTGATCGACCTCAAGCGCTTACCCGCCGACCTGGCCAGCCGGCTGGCGGCCGAACCGCCGTACAAATCACAACGCAGTTTTGGCGCAGTGGCACTCGACTGGTGCTGGCTGGCGGCGGGGCGTTGCCACGTTTATCTCCACGGCCGGCAAAAACTCTGGGACTATGCGGCCGGCTGCCTGATCCTGCAGGAAGCCGGTGGCCAGGCGGTAACGCTTGGCGGCGAACCCATATTCGCCGCCAGCCTGGAGCCGCGCTCTGCGGCCGCGGCACTGGATGACGCGGTTTTCGAAGAATGGAAGCAATGGCTTTCGATCCCCAGGACAGGAACAAAAGGCCCGTGATCCGGGGTCGGCAAGCTGAGATATGAACATTTCCGAGCTGCGCTACGTTGTCGCTCTGGCCCGCGAGAAACACTTCGGGCGCGCTGCTGAGGCCTGTTTCGTCAGTCAGCCGACCTTGAGTGTGGCGGTCAGGAAACTGGAAGACGAGCTGGGCGTGGCACTGTTTGAGCGTGCCCGGCACGAGGTGCATATTACGCCGGCCGGTGAACGTGTCATCGAACAGGCGCAACGTGCGCTGGAGGCTATCGAGTCCGTGCGCCAGGTTGCCCGGTCGGAGAGTGACCAGTTGGCGGCGCCGTTACGCATCGGGGCGATCTTTACCGTCGGTCCTTACCTGTTTCCCGATCTGATCACCCACCTGCGCGACCAGGCACCGCAGATGCCACTGCTGGTTGAAGAAAACTATACCGCGGTACTCGGCGAGAAACTCAAACAGGGCGAACTGGATGTCATCCTCATTTCATTGCCCTTCGACGAGCCCAATATCCTGACCCTGCCGCTGTACGACGAGCCCTTCGTCATTCTGCTACCCGCGGCGCACCCGTTAACGGCACGCAAAACCCTGCGGTCCCGCGACCTCGAAGAGGAGACCATCCTCATGCTCGGCAGCGGGCACTGCTTCCGCGACCAGGTGATCGAAGCCTGCCCCGCCTGTGCGCCGAAAGCCATCGGCGAGGGACGCTCTGTCTATACGGCGGAAGGCAGCTCGCTGGAAACGATCCGGCACATGGTGGCGTCCGGCATGGGGCTCACGGTATTGCCGTGTACAGCGGCGGGTGCAGATCGTTATTCACAACGGCTGGTGGAAATACGCCGCTTCGCCAGCCCGATCCCCAGCCGGCGGATTGCGTTGGCCTGGCGCGCCAGCTTTCCACGCCCGAAGGTGATTGACGCCCTCGCTGACGCTGTGGCGGCAACCCGGCTCAGCTGTGTGCGCTCGAAACTGTCACGCAGACGCAAGGCAGCAAAAAAGCCGGGGTAAAGTAAGATGCTGAAGCCGGCGTAATCAGCTGCCGCTGAGATAAGCCAGCGCCAGATTTCCCTGGTGGGCAAAATGCCTGAAACTGGTGAAACTCTCCGCATCCAGCGGACGACCACTGGGTTGCCGGTCGGCATAGAACATGCCGATGACCTTGCTGCGAATTTCGATCGGCGTTGCGAAAAAATCGGCACCTTTACTGACTTCCAGCACCGCCGCTGTC
>CBEUNK010000176.1:0-4244 GCA_965544455.1 uncultured Thiogranum sp. | reverse complement strand
TGCCGTGCACCTGTCGATCGCCCGCCGGTTTTTCGGGGTCAGTGGAGACGATGTCCAGCTGGTGCGGGCGGACGCCGTCGAGTGGGTGAAGGGTTATCGCGGGCAGGGGTTCGACATGATTATCGACGACCTGTTCGGTGACTGTGACGGCGAACCGCAGCGCAGTGTCTGCGCCGATACAGTCTGGGTCAACAAACTGCGCCGCTGCCTGAACCCGGGCGGCATGATTGTCAGTAATTTCGCCTCGTCGCTGGAGCTGGAGGTGTCCGCCTACCGTGTCGACGCCAACTGCCGCCGCCGGTTTAAAGCCGCCTTTCAGTTGAGCACGCCACAGAACTACAATGCCGTCGGCGTGTTTCTCGACCGACCGGCCACCAGCCGGCAGTTACGTGAACGCCTGAAGCGGGTTCCGGCGCTGGATCCGCGCAAGCCGCGAGGACTGAGCTACCGTATCCGGACACTGCACCAGGCCTGCAGGTAAACGCTTTACCATGACCAGACAGAACCACAGTCTCCAGGATTTACACGCCCAGACCGCGCGGGTCGGCTGGCAGGAACTGGAAAAGCATTTCGCCCGCGGTGTCGTGATCCACGTGGCGGCTGATCTCGACCTGGTCGCAGTGGCGGCCGGGTTCGCCAACGACGACCGGGCGGCCGTGGAGCAATGGATGGCCGCGGGGCAGATTGCCCACCTGGCGGTTGAAACCGCCCGGGACTGGGCCGGGCGCGAGCCGGAACTCTGGGCAGTGGTGGTTGCCCCCTGGGTACTGGTTCAGGAACCGGGCGCTGACACCGACTGCAGCCCATTGAATCACGGCTGACTTATCCACATTTTCTGTGGATAAGTGTGTGGATTAAACTGTTTCAATCGTGTTACAAGGGCTTTTTTCAGCCCTCTGCTTTAAATCGGACAAATTTTAAACAGTTTATAACTGGTAATATTATCAATAAGATATTGTGTTTACATGAAGGTAAATGGAAAGCAAGCAGGTTTTTACGCTGTCATTTCAAGCCCGCTTGTTTTACTGTGCATAACCATACGCTTATATTCGGTCTAACCGGGCTGCAATATCATTATCATGAGGTAAGAAGTATGCCGACCTACGATTATCTTTGCGAAGCCAACGGCCGTGTTGTCGAGGCGAAACACCGCATGAGCGAGACGGTGAGGAACTGGGGTGAACTCTGCGCCCTGGCCGGCCTGGAAACCGGCGAGACGCCGGCCGACAGTCCGGTACAGCGCCTGGCCACCGGTGGCCAGGTTGTCCGCAGCGGCAGCCTGGGTGACGCTGCGCCCCCCTGCGCCAGCGGGGCCTGTTGCGGTGGCGGGGCCTGCGGCTTCGACGGCTGACGATGGGTGTATCCATCCAGGGCCTGATGATGGACCGCGGTGGCGTGGTGCAGGATCAGTTTGCCGTGGTCTACGCGCCAAAAAAGAAAAAGCGCCTGTCGGCCAACTGCGTCGAGATCAAGGACAGCGAGGCCGCGGCGCGTGCCGCGGCCGACCCGGACCGCAACCGCCATGCAGCGATCGTGGCCGGCCCGTCAAAATCCTCTGAAGGTCAGTTCCTGTTTTACCTGGTGCGCTGGTTGTAACGGCCGCCGGTCAGGCGGCGCTGCCCAGCTTGCCCTTGATCTGCTGCAACTCGTCGTCGTTGTTGCAGAACCCGGTGTCCACGTCGGCGTCTTCCGCCAGCACCTTGTCACAGCGTTGCGTTTCCGCACACCGGGAGCAGCGTGTCATCTGCTCTTCGATATCCACAATCGGCTGTGTGTGCAGGTAGGTTTCGCGATCGATACGGTGGTGGGACAGCATGCGCGACAGCCGCAGCTCTGACAGCCTTTTCCCAATGCCCTGCCGGAAGCCTCTGGCCGTCCTCAGGTTGTTGATAATTGCCGCCAGCAGCAGCACGGCAAAGGCGAGGGATAATACGGCGAACAGGCCTGAAACACCGATACTGAGATAATTCATAGTCAACATCCGGAATGTTCTGAAAACTGTGAGTGTATAAGACCAGATTTCGGCCGGAAGGGGTTTGATCTTTATCAAATTCTGCCGGCTTGTGTGACGCCCGGTCACCAAAAAGCACTGATTGCCCTATAAGTCTGTGCAATAAGCAAATTTTCTACTGCCGCTATACGCCGTGATCCACGGACCGGGGCGGGTATTGCCTCGCCGCCGGGTGGTTTTTTCATGACGCGGGCCGCGGTGGAACAGCAGACCATAGCCTGTTTTTATAATATACTGTATAAATACACAGTATTTCAGCATGCAGGTGATGGCCGTGGGTGACGGGGTCGGTGAACGGACATTGAGGTTCAACAGGGGGCGGGGCGCGCTGGGTAATCCCGATAACCGTTTTCATGCTCACGCGGTGGTGGATTTCGACGACGGCTGGAATTCTCCGGTTGACCCCGGTGCCCCGAGGACGCAGCTGTCGATCGATCGCAGCCGCTCGGTGATGGTTTATAACCAGTCACCCGATGTCCCTTTCGACCGCTCGATCAAT
This sequence comes from uncultured Thiogranum sp., assembly GCA_965544455.1. Taxonomy (GTDB): domain Bacteria; phylum Pseudomonadota; class Gammaproteobacteria; order DSM-19610; family DSM-19610; genus Thiogranum. The sequence continues at coordinate 1,734 of CBEUNK010000176.1, read as the reverse complement.
CCCTACCGCGGCTGTGAACACGGTTGCATCTACTGCTTCGCGCGCCCCACGCACGCCTACCTGGATTGTTCGCCGGGACTCGATTTTGAAACCCGCCTGTTTTACAAGCCGGACGCCGCCACCTTGCTGGCAAAGGAATTGAGTCGTCCCGCGTATCGCTGTCAGCCGGTCGCCCTGGGCGTCAACACGGACGCCTACCAGCCGGTTGAACGGAAACTGCGCCTGACCCGTTCCCTGCTTCAGGTATTGAACACTTACCGGCACCCCGTCGGCATCGTGACCAAATCGGCGCTGGTGGAGCGCGATATCGACCTGCTGGGCGACATGGCTGCGCGGAATCTGCTGCACGTCATGGTATCGGTCACCACGCTGGATGCGCCCCTGGCACGCACCCTGGAACCGCGTGCCGCCGCACCGCACCGGCGCCTGGAAATCATCCGGCGCCTGTCGGCGGCCGGCATACCGGTGGGTGTATTGCTGGCGCCGGTTATTCCTTTTTTAAACGACAGCGATATCGAAAGCATACTGGACAGCGTGCGGCAGGCCGGTGCGCTGACGGCGGGTTACGTCATGATCCGTTTGCCGCACGAAGTCAAAGAGCTGTTCCATGACTGGCTGCGACACCACGTGCCCGACCGGGCGGAGCGCATCATGAACCGTATTCGTGACTTGCGGGGCGGGCGGGAAAACGACGCGGCCTTCGGGCGCCGCATGACGGGGACGGGCGTGTATGCCGATGTGATCCGGCAGCGCTTTGAGCGTGCCGTCAAACGCGCGGCCTTTCCGGGGATGCCCGATTTCGATTGCGGCCTGTTTCAGCCGCCGGTGGAAAAGGTGCCGCAGCTGCCTTTGTTTTAAGGGTCAGTGGCAGAGATTTTCCAGCTCGTCCATGTCGAGTATCTCGATGCTGCCGCGGTTGAGCTTGATGTAGCCGGAGCGTTCGAAGTCCTTCAGCAGGCGGCTGACCACTTCGCGGGTGGTACCCAGTTCGTTGGCAATCGACTGGTGGGTACAGCGGAGTTTGCCGGGTTCGACCTGGGTGGCGAGCTTGCGGATCAGCGTTGCCAGTCTCAGGTCGAGGTGGTCGAAGCTGACCCGGGCTATCAGCTGCATGATATCAGTGATGCAGTGCGCCATCGAACTCATCAGGTAACGCCGGAAGTCCTCGGACTCCGCCAGCAGGCGGCTGAAATACTCGGCCGGCATGGCCAGCAGGCGTACATCCTGCTCGGCAACGGCTTGTGCGCAGCGGCTGGAGCGTAACAGCAGGCGCGTCAGTGTCAGTACGCACACCTGCCCGCCGCAGACGCGGTAGAGGCTGATTTCGCGGCCGTTTTCGGCGGTTTCGTAAACCTTGATGGTACCCTGCAGGACAATCACGAACTTGTCGGCCGAGTCGCCGCACTCGATCAGTTTGGTGCCGGCGGGACAGTTGACTACCTGCGATACCGCAAGTGCTTCACGCCATACCTGGTCACCAATACCGGCCAGCTCGGGTAGCTCGCCGAAAAGCGCTACAGGCTTGTTTTTCAGTGATAGTACGCACCCGTTTTCGGGCATCGCCTTATCCTCCGTCTTGGCTGTTATTGTTTCCATTACGGCACTGCCCGCGTTCCCCAACGCGCCGTAATAACCATTTTACCCGGGATCATGTGTACAAACTAGACGCCTGACTATTCGTATTCATTCCAGCCTGAATGAATGAGCATTTGCATGTTATCGAAGCGTTCCCCG
>CBEUNK010000175.1:0-4250 GCA_965544455.1 uncultured Thiogranum sp. | reverse complement strand
GCCAATGCCGTACTGCTGCCGGTAATAGTCCCGGTATTCCCCGCTGCGGGCCCGAGCCACCCACTCGGGGTTATCCAGGTACCATTCCACGGTTTTGACAATGCCGTCTTCGAACTGGTGTTGTGGCGCCCAGGCCAGGGTCCGCATCAGCTTGCCGGAATCGATGGCATAGCGCCGGTCGTGGCCGGGGCGGTCGGTGACGTAGGTGATGAGGGTTTCCCGCGGTGTGTCGGCCGGGCGCATTTCATCCAGGGTACGGCAGACGCGCTTGACGATATCGATATTGGTCCACTCGTTGCAGCCGCCGATGTTGTAGGTTTCACCGGGGATGCCGCCCTGCAGGACGGCGTCGATGCCACGGCAATGGTCTTCGACGTACAGCCAGTCACGGATGTTTTTGCCGTCGCCGTAGACCGGCAGCGGCTGGCCTTCCAGCGCATTGAGGATCACCAGCGGGATGAGTTTTTCCGGGAACTGGTAGGGTCCGTAATTGTTCGAGCAGTTGGTCGTCAGCACCGGCAGGCCGTAGGTGTGATGCCAGGCGCGCACCAGGTGGTCGGAGGCCGCCTTCGATGCCGAGTAGGGGCTGTTGGGCGCATAGGGCGTCTGTTCGGTAAAGGGGGCGTCGTCCGGGCCCAGCGAACCATAGACTTCGTCGGTGGACACGTGCAGGAAACGGCAGGCGGCGCGTTCGCTCTGCCAGGCGGCGCGGGCGGCCGTGGATGTTGGTTTGCAGAAAGGCTTCGGGGCCGGTGATGGAGCGGTCGACATGGGATTCGGCGGCGAAGTTGACGACGGTGTCGATCTGCTCGTCTTCGAAGAGCTGCTTGACCAGTGCAGCGTCATCGATGCTGCCGTGGACGAAGCGGTAGTTGCTGTTATTTTCCAGACCGGCGAGGTTCTCCAGGTTGCCCGCGTAGGTCAGTGCATCGAGATTGACCAGGCGGTCGTCGCGGTGATGCGTTAGCCAGTAGTGGATGAAGTTGGCGCCGATGAAACCGGCGCCGCCGGTGACGAGCAGGTGTTTCATAGATGTAAAACCAGGTGCGTTTTAAGCGTCATTGCGAGGCGCGTAGCGCCGCGGCAATCTCGTAACGTGGCATCCATTATTTGGAGATTGCCACGGCGCTAAGCGCCTCGCAATGACGGGGTGTTTTCCAGCTGGTCCAGCATGGTCGCCAGGCTGGTTCTCCAATGCGGGATGTCGTAATCCAGTAAGGCGCGTGTCCGGGTCTTGTCCAGCACCGAATACGCCGGCCGCCGCGCCGGGGTCGGGTAGTCGGCTGTCGGGATGGGCAGGACGCGAGTCGTTTTCAGCGGCATCGCCCGCGCTTTGGCCTGCTCGATAATCGCCTGGGCAAAATCATACCAGGAGGCGACGCCCTCGTTGGTGAAATGGCAAATGCCTTCGGCATTCTTACCCATCAACGCCTGCATGGCCCTGACAATATCGCCCGTCCAGGTCGGGGTGCCGATCTGGTCGTCCACCACCCGGAGCTCGTCACGCTCGGTCGCCAGGCGCAGCATGGTTTTCACGAAATTATGGCCGTGGACGCCGTAGACCCAGGCGGTGCGCAGAATCAGCGCCTGGGGCAGCGCCGCCCGGACGGCCTGCTCGCCTTCCCACTTCGACTGGCCATAGACACCCAGGGCATCCCCTTCGGCGTCTTCCCGGTACGGCGTCGCCTGCCGGCCGCCGAAAATGAAATCGGTCGAGACGTGCAACAGGCGGCTGCCGCTTCGCTGCGCGCCCTGCGCCACGGCCCCGGCTGCATCCCGGTTGATGGCGAACGCCCGTTCCGGTTCTTCCTCGGCACGGTCTACCTGGGTGTAGGCGGCACAATGCACCACCCAGTCGGCCCGATGGGCAGCAACGGCTTCGGCGACACGCTCCACGGCCACCAGGTCCAGTTCCCCGCGGTCGATACCCGTGACATCGTACCCCTGCGCGCCAAAGGCCAGCATGGCTTCACGACCCAGCTGCCCCCCGGCGCCGGTTACCAGGACTTTCATGCATCGCCCCCGTACAACGGCAGGACATCCGTCATGTTCTTCAGCACATCGTTGGCGGCGTCTTTTTCCGAAATAACAAAATCATCGCCGGGCCAGTCGATGCCGATCGCCGGATCATTCCACAGAATACCGTGCTCGTCCTGCGGGGCGTAATAGGTGGTGCATTTATAGAGAAAATCCGCTGTTTCGCTCAGTACGCAAAACCCGTGCGCAAAACCGGGAGGAATATAGAGTTGCTGCCGGTTATCCGCCGACAGTTCCATCCCCACCCACTGGCCAAAGGTCGGCGAACCGCGGCGGATATCCACAGCGACATCGAACACACAACCGGTAACCACCCGCACCAGTTTCCCCTGTGGTTGCTGCAACTGGTAGTGCAACCCGCGCAGCACACCCCGCGTGGAACGCGAATGGTTATCCTGCACAAAGTCCACATCCAGACCCTGCGCGGCATATTTCTGTTTGTGCCAGGACTCCATGAAAAAACCGCGGCTGTCGCCAAAAACATCCGGCTCAATCAGCAGCACGTTGGGAATACGGGTGGGGCTGAGCTTCATGAAAACTTTTCGGCGTCTGCGAGCAGATCCAGCAGGTAGCGCCCGTAGCCGCTTTTTTCCAGAGGGCGGGCCAGGGCTTCGAGTTCCGTATCGGTGATATAACCCATGCGATAGGCGATTTCTTCGATACAGGCCACCTTCAGACCCTGTCGCTGCTCGACGGTTTCGATGAAATTGGCGGCCTGGAGCAGGGATTCGTGGGTGCCGGTATCCAGCCAGGCGGTGCCCCGGCCCAGCCGTTCAACGTGCAGCGTCCCCTGCGCCAGGTAGTGGGCATTGATGTCGGTGATTTCCAGTTCACCGCGCGGTGAAGGCGTCAGACCGACGGCGATATCTACCACCTGGCTGTCGTAGAAATACAGGCCGGTTACTGCATAATTCGAGCGCGGAAGCGCGGGTTTTTCCTCGATGGATACAGCCTTGCCCTGGTCATCGAACGCCACCACGCCATAACGTTCAGGGTCGCGCACCCGGTACGCAAATACCGTTGCACCCGTGTCACGCTGCGCGGCACGTGCCAGGTTGGTCCCCAGGCCATGTCCGTAAAAAATGTTGTCCCCCAGAACCAGGCAACACCCGGATTTACCGATGAAATCCCTGCCGATCAGAAATGCCTGCGCCAGGCCTTCCGGCCGCGGCTGGACGGCATACTGCAGATCCACCCCGAACTGGCTGCCGTCACCCAGCAGGCGTTTGAACGCGTCGTTGTCTTCCGGCGTGGTGATAATCAGGATTTCCCGGATGCCGGCCAGCATCAGCGTCGACAACGGGTAATAGATCATCGGCTTGTCGTAGACGGGCATCAGCTGCTTGCTGACCGCGTGCGTCAGTGGGTGCAGCCGGGTGCCGGCGCCGCCGGCGAGGATAATGCCTTTCATTCAGAGTATTCTTATATGATTAACAGGAATTTCCCGGCTATTGTAGGCAAATTCGCCGTTAAAGTCCTGCCGCGGAGGAAGCATAGTAGTAAAGGGTAAAGGGGACGGAGGGAATATATTTTAATCCCGCCGTCCCCTTTGCCGATGCTACTCGTATCAATCGCAGGACTATTCGTGTGTGACCTCGGCCAGCACCTCTTCGATCACTGTCTCGCTGACGCCGTGACGCTTGAGACTGGTGACCATTGCTGTCACCGTATCATTGTCCAGGCGCTCCAGGTCATGTCGGAGACCCTGACCAACGTAGCTGCGAATCAGGGGCTGGTAGCCGGAAAACCCCAACAGTGGCGCTATGCGTTTGAGGTCTTCAATAACATCGGCGGGCATGCGCAGCGTCACAGCGGTCATTGGCCGGTTTCGGTCGAGGCGTTTTTTGAGCTTCTCAATTTTCATAGAACTGCCTTTCCTGCCTTGTCGCCTTTCGTGCGGAAATCAATCGAACCTGCTCGTCTTCCAGCACGTATCCATGCCGATTACCGCATCGCGGGATTCCCCTTCATCACTCGCATCGACAACACGAATAAACGGGTCAAAAAACGCTTCTGCAGCATTCTCAAACCGGATGCGATGCTTGCTAAAGTTTTTCCGGGCTTTGTCCTGATCCCAGATAAAGTTGATTCCATTCAACTGATAGCGTTCATCCATGAATAAAAAATAGAGGAATGTATTGATATTGTCAATACATTATATAACCAAGGGAGCCCTGATTAATTCGTCAATTCGGAAGTAAAGGGGACGGCCC
>CBEUNK010000174.1:0-4333 GCA_965544455.1 uncultured Thiogranum sp. | reverse complement strand
CGGTTACCGACAAGTCTCATGACAGCAACGGATAATCAGCCGCCGTCGGACGATGGCGACGAACTGCCTTTTGTCTCCCACCTGATTGAACTGCGCGACCGCCTGTTGAAAGTGGTGCTGGCGGTTATCGTCATCTTCCTGGGATTGACGCCGTTCGCCAACTGGTTGTTCAGCCAGCTCGCCGGTCCTTTGACCGCCCACCTGCCGGAAGGCAGTTCCATGGTGGCCATCGACGTTGCATCGCCGTTCTTTACGCCCTTCAAGCTTGCCATGGTGCTGGCAATTTTTCTTGCCATGCCGTTTATTCTTTACCAGGCCTGGGCGTTTATCGCGCCGGGCCTGTATCGGCACGAACGCAAGCGCGTCATGCCGTTACTTGTCTCCAGCACCCTGCTGTTCTACATCGGGGCCGCCTTCGCCTATTACGTCGTTTTCCCCCTGGTCTTCGGTTTTCTGACCCAGACCGCCCCCGAGGGCGTCGAGGTCATGACCGACATCAGCCGCTACCTGGATTTTGTGTTGACGATGTTTTTTGCGTTTGGCATCGCCTTCGAGGTCCCGGTGGCTGTTGTCCTGCTGATGTGGACAGGCGTGGTCTCGCCAGAGTCGCTCAAGAGCAAGCGTGCCTACATCATAGTGGCCGCTTTTGTCATTGGCATGTTGCTGACACCGCCGGATATTATCTCGCAGACGCTGTTGGCGTTGCCGATGTGGCTGCTGTTCGAAATCGGGGTATTCCTGGGGGAACGCTTTGCACCCACCAAGGCCGAAGATGTCAATGACAGCGGGCACGAGGAGTACGAACCGATGAGCGACGCAGACATGGAGCAGGAGCTGGATCGGATCGAAGAAGAAGAAGGCCGCGAGTCGCCGGAAGGTTGAGCATGGCGTTGCTGTGCCGCTGGGCGTTGTTCTGCTGTTCCATCCTGCTGCTAACTAACAGCCAGGCCGTCGAAGCGGAACTTCACAACCAGCTCAAGAATCACCCTTCCCCTTACCTCGCGCTGCACGGTGACGATCCCGTGCACTGGCAGTTGTGGAACAAGGCCACGCTGCAGAAAGCCAGGGAACTCAACCGTCCCCTGTTTGTTTCCAGTGGCTACTTCTCGTGCCACTGGTGCCACGTGATGCAGCGCGAGAGCTACAAGGATCCTGCACTGGCAAAATTGCTCAACGAGCATTTTATCCCGGTTAAAGTCGACCGCGAACTCAACCCGGCCCTGGACGCGCATCTCATCGAATTCGTCGAGCTGACCCGTGGCCAGGCCGGCTGGCCGTTGAATGTCTTCCTGACGCCCGATGGTTATCCCGTGCTGGGGCTGGTCTACCTGCCGCGTGATGCGTTCTATGGGTTACTCGGGCAGTTCAGTCAGCGCTGGCAGCAGGATGAGTCGCAAATACGGCAGGCAGCCCGGGATGCCATGGCGGAATGGCGGCAGCTGCGCCGTACCGGTGCGGTCACGTCGCCGGCCAGCGCGGGGGCGATCCTCGATAATCTGCTGGACGAGACGGCGCGCATCAAGGACGAGCTGGCCGGTGGATTCGGGCAGCAGACAAAGTTTCCCATGGTGTCGCAGTTAGAGGCCCTGCTGTTCCTGCGCCGCCAGGGCAAGGCGGCACAGCTCGACGAGTTTATCCGCCTGACCCTGGACCGCATGGTCGGGCAGGGGCTGCACGATAACCTGGGCGGCGGTTTTTTCCGCTATACCACCGATCCGGCCTGGCAGATTCCGCATTACGAAAAAATGCTCTACGACAACGCGCGGCTGGCCGTGCTCTATCTGGACGCGGCCGATTTCTACCAATCGGCGCACTATCGCCGGGTTGGCCTGGATACAGTCGATTTCATGCTGCGGGAGATGTGCACGGCTGATGGCGCCTTCATCGGCAGTTTTTCCGCCGTGGACAGCCAGGGGCGCGAGGGCTTTTATTACCTGTGGAGCGATGCCGAGTTGAAGAAGCTGCTCACCGGCGAGGAACTCAAGGCAGTACAGGCCGCCTGGCTGGGCGGGCAACCCGCGGAATCGGAGTACGGGCGCCTGCCACGCTGGCAGGGCAGTCGCGAAGATATTGCGGCCCGGCTTGGCTGGTCACTCGACCGGCTCGATAAGACCCTGGCCTCGGCACAAAATAAAATTCTGACCGCGCGCAGCGGGCGGGAACTGTTACCCGACAATAAAGTACTGGCGGCCTGGAACGGCCTGGCGTTGTCTGCCCTGGCCCGGGCCTATGCGGCCAGCGGCGAAAAAACCTATGCCACGCAGGCAGACCGGCTGGCGACGTACCTCGGCCGGCAGCTCTGGGACGGAAAGCAGTTACTGCGGGCGCGTGACAGCGACAAGGCCCTGGGCGCGGCGACACTGGAAGACTACGCGCTGGTGGCGCAGGGGCTGTGGGACTGGAGCGAGGCCGCCGGTGACAGGCGGCCGGCAGAGCGTTTACTGGTTGAAAAGTTGGTGCGGACTGCCTGGCAGCGATACTACATTAAAGGGCGCTGGCGGCAGAGCGACACGCCGCTGATACCGATGCTGGACGGCAAACTGGCGCTGGATGACAGCTCGTTGCCCTCGGCAACCGCGGTGATCAGCCGTTTGAGCCGGCTGCACCCGGCGCTGGCCGGGGACGCCTCGATTCAAAAACAGTTGAAGGCGCACCTGCAGCAGGTGCGTGAGCATCTGTCCGATGCCTTGTTCTGGTATGCCGGTTACACTGAATTGCTGGCCGCCGCTCAGCGGTAACGCATGCGCGTGCCGTGCGTCAGCGACAGATTGATTTCCTCGGCGCTCAACTCCGCCGGGAAAAAGACCCCGGAGATTTTCGCCGCATTGATACTCGCGCCCAGCAGGTTGGTTTCGGACAGATCGACCCCGCGCAGGTCGGCCTGCCGGAAGTAGCAGTCGCGCAGGTCCAGACCCTTGGCATCCAGTTTGCGCAGGTCCAGGGTTCTGAAATCACAACCGACCAGGTCGCAGGCCTCACCCTGGGCGCGCCGTGTATTGAATTCTTCGATGGCGCCTTCGCGGAGCAGGCGATACATGGGGTCGTCTTTGATCTGCGGGCTTTCGTTGCTCATTGCATTGCTCCAAAACCACGTTCGTTATAGGCTGTTTTATTAAAACACCTTACCGGTTTATCCGCCAGCCCAGAAAGAGAGGTTCCATGCGCTACCTGTTGCAGACACTATTGCTGTGCACCTTTGCTGTCATGGCAGTAGCCGAAGAGCCGGCTCCGCCGCCCTCAGATACGTTATCCATGAATAATCAAAGGCTGCAGGCGCTGATTGAGGAGATCGCCGAGGACATCGAAGGCCGCAGTGGCTACTGGCGCTTTACCCTGCAGGATTACCCGACAAGCGTGATCACGGATGAAAAGGCCGACCGTATGCGCATCATCGTGCCTGTCGCCGAGATCAAGGATATTGATGCCGCTCTCCTGACGCGCCTGATGCAGGCCAATTTCGACTCGGCCCTGGACGCGCGCTACGCCATCGCCAGGGGAATATTGTGGAGTGCCTATATCCATCCGCTGTCTGAACTGACAGAGCACCAGTTCATCGACGGTCTGGCGCAGACCGTCAACCTGGCAGCGACCTACGGCACAACCTACAGCTCCGGTGCGCTGATTTTCGGCGGCGGAGACAGCCAGGGAGAACAGAATAAATATTACCGCGCCATTATCGAGCGCAAGGACTCAATTTAACCGTACTCAGGCGCCGGCAATTTTAGGTATGTTTTCCATCGACTGCCGTATCGCTTCTTCCGGGTAGTCGTAATCTTCCAGTTCGCCACTGAAATACCGGTCATACGCCGCCATGTCGAAATGCCCGTGCCCGGAAAGATTGAACAACAGCGTTTTGGGCTCGCCACTTTCCTTGCAGCGCAGCGCCTCGTCCATGCAGGCGCGAATGGCGTGATTGGATTCCGGGGCCGGGATGATGCCTTCCGTCTTGGCGAAGGTGACGCCGGCTTCGAAAGTGGCGGTTTGTGGTACCGCTACCGCCTCGACCAGGCCCTCGTTGTAGAGTTGCGATACCAGCGCCGAGTCGCCGTGGTAGCGCAGGCCGCCGGCATGAATGCCCGGCGGGACGAAATCGTGCCCCAGGGTATACATTTTCATTAACGGCGTAAGTCCCACGGTGTCACCGAAATCATAGGTGTACTGTCCCCGGGTCAGGGTGGGGCAGGAGGTGGGCTCGACCGCCACCAGCCGGACATCTTTGCCGGCGGCCTTGTCCGCGAAGAACGGGAAGGCGATGCCGCCGAAATTGGAGCCACCCCCGCAGGGTGCGAACACCATGTCGGGGTAGTCGCCGACTTTTTCGAGCTGCTTTTTC
>CBEUNK010000173.1:0-4343 GCA_965544455.1 uncultured Thiogranum sp. | reverse complement strand
GGTGCGCAGACCGTCAAGATGAAGTTCGGCCACCACGGCGCCAACCACCCGGTGCAGGATCTGGCCAGTGGCGTGGTGATGATCACCAGCCAGAACCACGGCTTCGCGGTGGATGAACAGAGCCTGCCCGCCTGCCTGCGGGCCACCCACCGCTCGCTGTTTGACGGGTCGCTGCAGGGTATTCACCGCACCGACAAGCCGGCGTTCAGCTTCCAGGGGCATCCCGAGGCCAGCCCGGGCCCGCACGACGTGGCGCCGCTGTTTGACCATTTTATCGAACTGATGACAGATACCGCCGGCAGTGAATCCGCCGGCGATGCGAGGACGGGCTGACCGATCATGCCGAAACGAACCGATATAAAAAGTATTCTCATTATCGGCGCGGGCCCGATTGTCATCGGCCAGGCGTGTGAGTTCGATTATTCCGGCGCACAGGCCTGCAAGGCGCTCAAGGAAGAGGGCTTCCGCGTCATCCTGGTCAACTCCAACCCCGCCACCATCATGACCGACCCCAACAGCGCCGATGCGACCTACATCGAGCCGATCAACTGGCAGACGCTGGCGCTGATTATCGAGAAGGAACGGCCCGACGCGCTGCTGCCGACCATGGGCGGGCAGACGGCGCTGAACTGTGCGCTGGACCTGGCACGCGAGGGTGTACTGGAAAAATTCGGTGTGGAAATGATCGGCGCCACCCGCGAGGCCATCGACAAGGCCGAAGACCGTGACCAGTTCCGCGAGGCGATGTTCAGGATCGACCTGGACATGCCGCGCGCGGCGGTGGCCCACAGCATGGAGGAGGCCCTGCAGGTGCAGGCACAGGTCGGTTTTCCCACCGTTATCCGGCCGTCCTTCACCATGGGCGGCAGCGGTGGCGGCATCGCCTATAACAAGGAGGAGTTCGTCGAGATCTGCGAGCGCGGCCTGGAACTGTCGCCGACCAACGAGCTGCTGATCGAGGAATCCATCCTTGGCTGGAAAGAATACGAAATGGAAGTGGTACGCGACCACAAGGATAACTGCATCATTATCTGTTCCATCGAAAACTTTGACCCGATGGGGATCCATACCGGTGACTCCATCACCGTGGCGCCGGCGCAGACGCTGACCGACAAGGAATACCAGATCATGCGCAACGCCTCGCTGGCGGTGCTGCGTGAAATCGGCGTCGATACCGGTGGTTCCAACGTGCAGTTCGCCATCAACCCCGGTGACGGGCGCATGATTATTATCGAAATGAACCCGCGCGTCTCGCGTTCCTCGGCGCTGGCCTCCAAGGCGACGGGTTTCCCCATTGCCAAGGTCGCGGCCAAGCTGGCGGTGGGGTACACACTCGACGAACTGCAGAATGAAATCACCGGCGGTGCCACGCCGGCCTCGTTCGAGCCGAGCATCGACTACGTGGTCACCAAGATACCGCGGTTCACTTTCGAGAAATTTCCGCGGGCCGAGAATCGCCTGACCACGCAGATGAAATCGGTCGGCGAGGTGATGGCGATCGGCCGTACCCTGCAGGAGTCGATGCAGAAGGCATTGCGCGGCATGGAAACCGGCATCGACGGTTTCGACGAAATCATCGACGTCAGCCAGGATGGTGCGCTGGAGCGCATCCGGCGCGAACTGCGCGAGCCGGGTGCGGAACGCATTCTGTACCTGGGCGATGCCATCCGTGGCGGCCTGGCGCTGGACGAGGTGCACGCGCTGACGCACATCGATCCCTGGTTCCTGGAACAGGTGGGTGAACTGATACAGCTGGAGGACGAGGTGCGCGACCAGGGCCTCGGCGGCATGAACCGGGAACGGGTGCGCAAACTCAAGCGCAAGGGCTTTTCCGACCGCCGCCTGGCGAAACTGCTGAACATCGACGAGGTGGCATTCCGCAAGTTGCGGCATGAGTTCGACGTGCGGCCGGTTTTCAAGCGCGTCGACACCTGTGCCGCCGAGTTCGCGACCAGCACGGCCTACATGTACTCCACCTATGAAGAAGAGTGTGAGGCCGAGCCCGGCAATCGTGAAAAAATCATGGTGCTGGGCGGCGGGCCCAACCGCATCGGTCAGGGTATCGAGTTCGACTACTGCTGCGTGCACGCGGCGCTGGCGATGCGCGAAGACGGTTACGAAACTATCATGGTCAACTGCAACCCGGAAACCGTCTCCACCGATTACGACACCTCCGACCGCCTGTACTTCGAACCGCTGACGCTCGAGGATGTTCTGGAAGTCATCAACAAGGAACAGCCGAAGGGTGTGATCGTACAGTACGGCGGTCAGACGCCGCTGAAACTGGCACGGGCACTGGAAGAGGCCGGTGCACCGATTATCGGGACTACACCGGATTCCATCGACCTGGCCGAGGACCGCGAGCGCTTCCAGCAGATGATTCACGCGCTGAACCTGCTGCAGCCACCGAACCGCACAGCGCGCAGCGTCGAGGCCGCTATCGCGCTGGCCGACGATATCGGTTATCCGCTGGTGGTGCGGCCGTCCTACGTGCTCGGTGGGCGCGCCATGGAAATCGTCTACAACGAAGACGACCTGCGCAACTACATGAAAGAGGCGGTCAGCGTCTCCAACGAGTCGCCGGTACTGCTGGACCGTTTTCTCAACGATGCCATCGAAGTCGACGTCGATGCTGTCTGCGACGGCACCGATGTCCTCATCGGCGGTATCATGCAGCACATCGAACAGGCCGGCGTGCACTCCGGTGATTCCGCCTGTTCGCTGCCGGCCTACAGCCTGAGCAAGGAGGCCCAGGACCGTTTGCGGGAGCAGATGACGGCCATGGCGCATTCGCTGAACGTGGTGGGCCTGATGAATGCCCAGTTCGCTATCAAGGGTGATGATATTTTCATCCTGGAGGTAAATCCACGCGCCTCGCGCACGGTGCCGTTTGTCTCCAAGGCGACCGGTCTGCCACTGGCCAAGATCGCCGCGCGCTGCATGGCCGGGCGCACGCTGAAGGCGCAGGGCGTCACCCACGAGCGTGTGCCGCCGTATTACTCGGTCAAGGAGGCGGTGTTCCCGTTTGTGAAATTCCCCGGCGTCGACCCCCTGCTGGGCCCGGAAATGAAATCCACCGGTGAGGTCATGGGTGTGGGACGCAGTTTCGGCGAGGCCTTCGCCAAGGCGCAGCTGGGTGCCGGTGAAAAATTGCCGCGCGCCGGCAAAGTCTTTGTCAGCGTGCGCAATGCCGACAAGGACGATGCGGTTGAAGTGGCCAAGGAGCTGTCGAAACTGGGCTTTACCATTGTCGCCACCCGCGGCACCGCGGCCGCCATCAGCGCGGCCGGTATCGCCTGCGAAGTGGTCAACAAGGTGCTCGAAGGCCGGCCGCACATCGTCGACATGATCAAGAACGAACAGATCGCTCTTATTGTCAATACCACGGAAGGCAAACAGGCAATTGCCGATTCCTACACCATTCGCGGTGCAGCCTTGCAGCACAAGGTGCCTTACAGTACGACGATCGCGCACGCCTATGCGACCAGTCTGGCGCTGACCTGTATTGATTCGCCCAGCGTCGCCCGGTTGCAGGATTTACATCAGGAGCAGGTGGCATGAGTAAAGTACCCTTGACCAAACGCGGTGCGGAAAAACTGCAGGAGGAGCTGCAGCGGCTGAAGACCGTCGAGCGGCCGCGCATTATCCAGGCGATTGCCGAGGCGCGCGCCCACGGCGATCTGAAAGAGAACGCCGAGTACCATGCCGCCCGCGAACAGCAGAGTTTTGCCGAGGGCCGTATCAAGGAAATCGAGGGCAAGCTGTCGCATGCCAATATCATCGATGTCAGTAGCCTCGATGCCGGCGGCAAGGTCGTGTTCGGCGCCACCGTGGACCTGGCCGACGAGGATTCCGGTGAAGAACTGACCTACCAGATCGTCGGCGAGGACGAGGCTGACATCAAACATGGCCTGATTTCCATCGGCTCGCCGATCGCACGTGCCCTGATCGGCAAGGAAGAGGGCGATGTCGCCACCGTGGTCGCCCCGGGTGGCGAGCGCAACCTCGAAATCGTTGAAGTGCGTTACGAGTAGCCCCGGCGCACCGTTTCAAAAAGCCTTGACCAATCCCCGACTACTGGCCGGCGAACGTATTCTCCTCACACTGTGGGTCGGGGGCCTGTGGGCCATCGGCTACATGGTGGCGCCGGCGTTGTTCGCCCACCTCGAGGACCGCGCACTGGCCGGCAGTCTCGCCGGTGTCATGTTCGAGATTATCGCCTACGTCGGTTTGTTCTGCGGTGTGGCCTTGCTGCTGTTCAACCAGTTGCGGGCCGCGGGACGGCGCTTCAACTGGCGTGCCCTGGTTCTGGTTGCCATGCTGGTACTGGTGGTGATCGGCGC
>CBEUNK010000172.1:0-4356 GCA_965544455.1 uncultured Thiogranum sp. | reverse complement strand
GTAATCCGGAACGGCGCGGCCGCCAGACCGAAGTGCTTGTTATACATGTCAAAATCCCGTTGTTGCTTGCAAGCATGTATATTTCAAGCAATTTTTGAGCCACAACAGGTGCCGTTGAGGTCAGCTGTGGATAAATGCTGGCCTGAGGAAAGGCAGATGTCATTCCAGGCTCCGCCGGGATGGCGGCACCCGCGCTTATCTGGTGGGTTAGTGCGTCAGCAACACCCTTGCGGGCCGTTGAGCTGCAGGCTGCCGGTCAGCGCCGGCAGGTCGAGACGGTGTTTTTCCAGGTAGGCGCTTATGCCGTTGTTCAACTTGCGGCAAACCAGCGGGTCGTAAAACAGCGCGGTGCCCACACCCACCGCCGTGGCGCCGGCGACCAGGAACTCGATGGCGTCCTCAACGGTGGTCACGCCACCCTGGCCGATAATGGGAATGTCATGCGCCTTGCAGACCTGGTAAACCTGGTGGACCTTGAGCAGCGCGATCGGCTTGATCGCCGGGCCGGACAGGCCACCCTGGTTGTTGCCGATAACCGGCTGCCGCCTGTTGATGTCGATCGCCATGCCCATCAGGGTATTGATGACGGCGAAGGCATTGCTGCCGGCATCGATGCAGCGCTGCGCATTGCCGGCAATATCGGTCTGGTTGGGTGACAGCTTGGTGATCAGCGGTTTGTCGGTGGCGCGCCGGCAGGCTGCGACGACCCGGGCCGACATGTCGGGGTCGTTACCGAAGGCTACCCCGCCCTCTTTCACATTGGGGCAGGAAATATTGATCTCGATCGCATCGATCGGCGAGTCGTCGAAGCGGCGCGTGACCTCATGGTATTCCTCGACGGTGGAACCGGAAACATTGGCGATAAAACGGGTTTCGTCGAAGTCCAGGGTCGGGAGAATCTCCCGCACCACATAATCAACGCCGGGATTCTGCAGGCCAATGGCATTGAGCATGCCCATGGGTGTTTCATAGACCCGGTGGGGCGCATTGCCCAGGCGCGGTTCCAGGGTGGTGCCCTTGAGGCAGACGGCACCGACATCGCGGTTGGAAAACCCTTTCACCCGGGTGTATTCCTCGCCGAAGCCGACACAGCCCGACAGCAGTACCAGGGGGGAATCAAGTTTCAGGCCGCAGAAATCGACCGACAGGAGCGGGTTGGGGGTTATCATGGCCTGCGTATTTGACCTCAAGCGCTCGGAAAATGAAAGATTGGGATAAACTCCCCGGATGTTCCACGTCGTGCTCTACCAGCCCGAGATACCACCCAACACCGGCAACGTCATCCGCCTGTGCGCCAACACCGGTTGCCGCCTGCACCTGATACAGCCGCTGGGTTTCGACATGGACGACCGCAAACTGCGGCGTGCCGGCCTGGATTATCGGGAATGGGCCAGTGTCTCGGTGCACGCATCACTTCAGACTTTTGCTGAAGCGATAAAGCCGCGGCGTATCTGGGCGTTGTCCACGCGCGGCAAGCGTCTGTACAGCGACGTTTGTTACCAGTCCGGCGATGCACTGCTGTTCGGGCCGGAAACGCGCGGTCTGCCCACCGGAATCCTGTCCACCCTGGGTGATGACCAGGTCCTGCGTCTGCCGATGGTGCCGCAAAGCCGCAGTCTGAATCTGTCCAACACGGTAGCGGTGCTGGTTTACGAGGCCTGGCGCCAGCTTGGTTTTGATGGTGGCGGCTAGCCGCTGACAACCGCCGCCGTGCGCCTTGATTTGCATCAAGTCGTATCCCGCGTGACGGCGGTAATATAACGCGGTTGATAAATAAGGCTGCTACACGCAGCCCTTGTGACTGTGCAATGCACGGTTAACCAGGTATCGAGCGTCCATGTCATCGACCCCCCCTGTCTATGCAATTGAACACGATGCGGGTGCGACAGCGCGATTGACTGACGGTGTGAACACCTTCGGTCGATACATGTTGCGTCGCTACGGTGAGCGCGTACACAAGCTGGCGCTCAATGCGAGTTTTACCTGCCCCAATCGCGACGGCAGCAAGGGGCGGGGCGGTTGCACGTTCTGCAATAACGTTTCGTTCAATCCCAACGGCCGGCAGCCGGCGCCGGTCAGCGAACAGATCGAGGCTGGCCGCCGGGTAATCCGAAAACGGACCGGTGCACAAAAATACATAGCCTACTTCCAGGCCTACACCAACACCTATGCCGAAGTTGACCGGCTTGCGCGCCTGTATGAACAGGCACTGGCCGAGCCCGACGTGGTTGGTTTGTCGATCGGCACACGACCAGACTGCGTTCCTGATGATGTGCTCGATCTTTTAGCGCGCTACCAGTCCGGCGGCGCCGATATCTGGCTGGAGCTGGGTCTGCAGTCGAGTTTTGATGCAACACTGAAACGCGTAAACCGCGGGCATGACTTCGCAGACTATTGCAGTGCTGTGTGTCGCGCGCACGCGCGCGGTCTGCGCGTCTGTACCCACCTGATTATCGGTTTGCCGGGAGAGCAGCCGGCCGATTGCCGCCTTACCTTGCAGCGGGTACTGGAGAATGGCGTGGAAGGGTTGAAGCTGCACCCCTTGCACGTGGTAAAGGGCACCATGCTCGCCAACCAGTGGCGGCGGGGGGAATACCAGGCGATGTCGCTGGACAGTTATGTGGCGACAGCAGCAGACTTGATTGCAATGACACCACCCGAGGTAATTTATCACCGTGTTACGGCAACGGCTGCTGATACGCTTCTGCTGGCGCCGGGCTGGTGCGCGTTCAAATGGCGGGTCATCAACCGTATCAGCACCGAACTTAAGCGGCGCGGCATGCACCAGGGTTCTTCGGCGGAGCAGGCCGTGACAGGGTTTGGTGATGACAGGTCACGAGGCGGACCGCAGTCGCCCGTCGGAGTGGCCGCATTTATGCACGGGTTGGGCGGGTAGCCGTATGTCCCGGTCAGACGACAGGATGCAACTTGTTTGTCCCGCGGGTAACCTGCCGGCGCTCAAACTGGCGGTCGATAACGGCGCCGACGCCGTTTACATCGGTTTTCGCGATGACACCAACGCCCGCTGTTTTCCCGGTCTGAACTTCGACCGGGAACGTGCCGGTAAAGGCATCGAATATGCGCACGATCGCGGTGTAAAAGTATTCGTCGCGATCAATACCTATGCGCAGCCGGCGGGCTGGGAACGCTGGTGCGCTGCGGTGGACCAGGCCGGCGAACTGGGTGTCGATGCGCTGATACTGGCCGATATCGGGGTAATGGACTATGCCGCTGAACGCTGGCCCGAGCTGCGCCTGCACCTGTCAGTACAGGCGTCCGCCACCAACCCGGAGGCTATCCGTTTCTACCATCGGCACTTCGACATCAGGCGCGTGGTGTTGCCGCGTGTGTTGTCGCTGGCGCAGGTACGGCGGGTTGCGGAACAGAGCCCGGTACCGCTGGAGGTTTTCGGTTTTGGCAGTCTTTGTGTCATGGTTGAAGGCCGCTGCCTGTTGTCATCCTATGTAACCGGCCAGTCACCGAACAGCTTCGGTGCCTGTTCGCCGGCTTCCGCGGTACGCTGGATGGAGACACCAGAAGGGCTGGAGTCACGGTTGAACACGGTGCTGATCGATCGTTACCAGAGCGGGGAATCGGCTGCTTACCCGACACTGTGCAAGGGCCGTTTTGAAGTGGGTGGTAACACCTACTATGCCATCGAGGAGCCGACCAGCCTGAATACCCTGGCGCTCCTGCCTGAACTCCAGTCGATCGGCATCGCGGCGATAAAAATCGAGGGCCGGCAACGCAGTCCTGCCTATGTCGGCCAGGTAACGCGGGTCTGGCGTGCGGCACTCGAAAGCTGCCACGAAGATCCGGCTGCTTATCAGCCGCAAGCGAGCTGGCAGACCGAACTGCAGAATCTGTCCGAGGGTGCGCAGACTACCCTCGGCGCCTACCATCGCCCCTGGCAATAGGGGGGTTGTCGCCAAATGAAAGATGACATGACCTGCAGCCCGCCACCCCGCCTGTCACTGGGGCCGGTTCTCTACTACTGGCAGCGTGACCAGATGCTGGATTTCTATGCGCGCATCGCCGGGACAGCGGTCGATATTGTTTACCTGGGTGAAACCGTTTGTTCGAAACGACGCGCACTGCGTCCCGATGACTGGATCGAGCTGGCGAAAACACTTGCCGATAGCGGCAAGGAGGTGGTGCTCTCGACCCTGACACTTATTGAATCCGGTTCCGAACTGGGTGCCATGAAAGCGTTGTGTGAGCGGCACGGTTTTACCATTGAGGCGAATGATATGGGCGCGGTCAACTGCCTGGCCGGCGGCCGTCCGTTTGTCACCGGGCCTTCCGTCAATATTTACAACCAGCGCACGCTGAAGGTGCTGGCCGGCCTGGGTCTGA
>CBEUNK010000171.1:0-4398 GCA_965544455.1 uncultured Thiogranum sp. | reverse complement strand
TTGCAGACCGTCAGTCAACTGCGCTACGCCAGTGAGCGTATCGCACGGGAATTGCGCGAAGTCCAGCGCAATATTGCCGGTAACTTTGATATCACTACACCAGTAACAGGGCCGAACAATACCATCACCTTCAGGAAATCCGACGGTGAACAGGTAACCATCGGTGATGCCGCCCCGATACTTTCGCTGGCTTACGATACTTCGTTCCCGGGCGCCACTTTCACGCTCAGCGATGAACTGACCAGTATTACCTTCAACTATTACCAAAGCGATAACACGCAAGCGACGGGGGCAAATAATGTCGCCTACATCGAGTTCGAGCTGGTGCTCAACAACGGCAACACTTACAACCAGCGCACCCGTATTGCCTTGAGGAACCGGCCATGAATATGATGACCGGGCGGCAGGATGGTGCGGTCACACTGATCGGGGCCTTGTTCATTATCATGGTCGTAGCGATTATGGGGCTGATCGTCAATCGCATGGCCGGCTCGAATATTACTGACACCGGTGCTCAGAACGATAGCGTGGATGCCCTTTTTCTCGTCGAAAGTGGCATTGAGTTCGCCTCTTTTATGTACGCCAATGGCACACCCTGCGGAAACCTGGCAACAGTGATCGGCACCAGGACAGCAGGTCGCGGTGAGTTCGAGGTAACCGGTTCAGCACTGGCTGGAAGCGACTGCCAGATAATCGTGGAAGGACGTGTCAGCGCCATCGGTGCAGCCACGCCGGATACCGCTTTGCGCACAGTAGCTGCCGACCTGCGGCTTAACACCGGCAATGTCGTTGCCGTAGGAAACAACGGCACGATATTGCGCTGGGATGGAGCCAACTGGAACGCGGAAAATTCGGGCACAACGCAGGACCTGCAAAGCGTGTATTGTCCCGGCAGTTCGGAGTGCTGGGCGACGGGCGGTAACCGAATCATCCTGCACTGGACCGGCGGCAGCAACTGGACAACCAGCTTTGTCAGCAATGACGGCAGTTTCAATGGCGTATCCTGCGAACCTGTCAATCCCTCCAACTGCTATGCCGTAGGGCTGGATATCGCTTTCAAGGGCAGGTCCGACACTGAAACCATGCACTGGGACGGGACCGGCTGGACGAATAATGGCGGCGTCTATTTATTCAACTATTACGAGGACATCAGCTGTCCCGACGCCAATTGCTATGCCGTTGCCATCAACGGTGATGCAGTGACGTCCTCCAGTGGCTGGGGCGATGATTTTCTCAACGCTGCCGAAGCGCAACATGGTGTGGACTGTTTCAGCAGTGTGGACTGCTGGTCTGTCGGGGACAATCCTTCCAACAATACGTTCCGCTTTTACCGGCGGAATGGCGGCGGCTGGTCACCGGTAAGCCTTAACAGCAATCGGGCAGAGATTTTACGCAGTGTATCCTGTGCAAACACCACCAACTGCAAGGCCGTCGGCGACCGCCGCGGTGGCCGCTTCACCATTACCAGCTGGGATGGCAGCAACTGGACGGTGGAATCATTCAATCACAACAACCGCGAAGACCTGCAAGGCGTACATTGTGCATCTTTGGATAATTGCTGGGCGGTCGGTAAATATCGTGCCGGCCGCGCAACGGGCAACAGCCTTTTCTGGGATGGCGCGACCTGGACCTATGTCGGTACACCGGTTCTCGATGACCTGAATGATGTGTTTGTGCTCGGCGCAGGTGGCGGTGGGGGTGGTGGCGTGTCGCTCGTCCGCTGGCAGGAAGTCATCAATAATTGACAGCCACGAAAACATGGGAGACGCTAGGGATGCATTCGTATACAACAAGGAACCGGTGTGTTGCTATTTAAGAAAACAAAACGGGGTGATCAATTAGGCGCGCTGGTTGTGGAACCGGATGGTGTCGCTTTCGCCCGGATCAGTCACGGTAACACCCCGAAACCCCTGCTCGAATCCTGTGCTTTTCATTCCCTGGCGCCCGGCCAGGACCAGGCGGTACTGCTGAAAAAATCCGTCGCGGAATCCCACCTGGACAAAATACCCTGTTCAACACTGCTCGGCATCGGCGACTACCAGTTGCTGATGGTCGAGGCGCCGGAAGTGCCGCCGGCTGAACTTAAAGCGGCGATTCGCTGGCGTATCCGCGACCTGATCGATTTTCATATCGACGACGCCGTACTGGACGTATTCGATGTACCGCCCAGCGGCGCCCGGGGCGTGCAGGAACACCTCTACGTGGTGGTATCACGTTCGGCGCAGGTCCAGGAACAGGTCGACAGCCTGCAGACAGCCGGGGTCAACCTGGAGGTGGTCGATATCCCTGAACTGGCGCTGCGCAACCTGGCCGCGCGGCTCGAGCAGGACGCCAACGGCCAGGCGCTGTTGTACTTCGGGGCGGAGCAGGGTCTGATCACCCTCACACGCAATGCAACCCTGTATCTGGCCCGCAGTATGGATATCGGTTACCGGCAACTGCAGAACACGCCCGAACTGGTTGACCGGCTGGCGCTGGAATTACAGCGCTCCATGGATTATTACGATCGCCACTTTCAGCAGGCCCCCATAACGCATATTACCTTGTGCCCACTGCCCGTGGCGATTCCGGATCTGGCCGAACGGCTGGCACAGCAGACCGGCATCGGCGTGCACGAACTGCGGCTGGAAGATCTTGTTGAAGCAGCGACACCCGTGGATAGCGAACGCTTCGCGCACTGCCTGCTGGCCATCGGTGCGGCACTGCGCTCCGATCCGGCACAGCTGTAGAAGCGCTAACGCCCGGCGTCCATATTCAGTTCCTTGATCTTTCGGGTCAGCGTATTGCGTCCCCACCCCAGCAGGCGGGCGGCGTCCTGGCGACGGCCGCCGGTTTTGGCCAGTGCCGATTCAATCATGATACGCTCGAAGGCCGGCAATGCCTCGCCCAGCAGGTCTGTCCGGCCATCACCCAGCTGACGATCGGCCCAGTTTTTCAACGCGGCCTCCCAGCCTTCACCTGGCGATGATTCACCGCTCTGCGGCTGGCGCAATTCAAGTGGCAGATCGTCTATGCGGATTTCCTGGCCGGAAGCCATCACTGTCAACCAGCGGCACAGGTTTTCCATCTGGCGCACATTGCCGGGCCAGTCCAGGTTTTTAAGATAGACCTCGGTTTCGGTCAGCAACACCTTGGGTTCTGTATTCAGTTCCTGCGCCGCGCGTTGCATGAAGTGCCGCATCAGCAGGCCGATATCCTCGCGGCGTTCGCGCAATGATGGCAGATGAACACGGATGACATTCAGGCGGTGAAAAAGATCTTCACGGAAGCTGCCGTCCTTGACACGCTGTTCCAGGTTCTGGTGGGTCGCCGCGATTATACGCACATCAACCCTGATCGGCGTGTGTCCGCCAACCCGGTAGAACTCGCCATCTGACAACACACGCAGCAACCGCGTCTGCATCTCCGCCGGCATATCGCCGATTTCATCCAGGAACAGGGTGCCGCCATCCGACTGCTCGAAGCGCCCCACCCGCTGTGCCTGCGCACCGGTAAAGGCGCCGCGTTCGTGACCGAACAGTTCCGATTCCAGCAGGTCGCGTGGAATTGCGGCCATGTTCAGGGCAACAAAGGGTTTGTCGGCCCGCGGGCTGTGGCGATGCAGGGCGCGTGCCACCAGTTCCTTGCCGGTACCCGATTCACCGTTTATCAACACGGTGATGTTCGAACGTGACAGGCGGCCGATCGCCCGGAAGACCTCCTGCATGGCCGGTGCTTCACCGATAATTTCCGGAACCTCTTCGCCCACGGGCTCCTGGCCGTCGTGCCGGCTGCTGCGGGAGTGATCGACAGCCCGCCGTGTCAGTTCCACCGCTTCCTGGACATCAAACGGTTTCGGCAGATACTCGAAAGCACCATCCTGGTAGGCTGTTACCGCGCTGTCGAGATCGGAGTGGGCGGTAATGATAATGACCGGCAGTTCCGGGAAACGCTGTTGAATTTTTCCAAGCAGCTCAAAACCGTCCATGCCCGGCATGCGCACATCGGTTATCAGTGCATCGGGCTGTCCCCGTTCCAGCGTCTCCAGAATCCCGCTGGCCGAGGCAAAACTTTTAACGTCCATGTGCGCTTTTTCCAGGGCTTTTTCCAGCACCCAGCGAATGGACTGGTCGTCATCAATAACCCAGACGCTCTCAGCTTCGCTCACTTCGCAACCTCCAAAGGTAGATAGATGGTGAACACGGTTGTCCCCGGTTCACTGGTAAATTCAATGATGCCGCCGTGCTGGTTGATCAGGGACTGTGCGATGGACAGGCCCAGCCCCGTACCCTCGGCACGACCGGTAACCATGGGGTAAAAAATCTTGTTCTGCAGCTCGGCCGGAATACCCGGTCCGTTATCGATGATGTCGATACGCATGACCAGTTTGTAACGGGTATGTCCGATCGTGAACTGGCG
>CBEUNK010000170.1:0-4416 GCA_965544455.1 uncultured Thiogranum sp. | reverse complement strand
GCACCGGGTGGTTGGCGCCGTGGTGGCCGAACTTCATCTTGACGGTCTGCGCACCGCTGGCCAGCGACAACAGCTGGTGGCCGAGACAGATACCGAATACCGGCACACCGCTGTCGACAATGTCGCTAATGGCGCTGATGGCGTAGTCGCAGGGCTCGGGATCCCCCGGGCCGTTGGACAGGAACACGCCATCGGGCTGCATCGCCAGCACCTCGGCCGCGGGCGTCTGCGCCGGCACCACCGTCAGGCGGCAACCCCGGTCGACCAGCATACGCAGGATGTTGCGCTTCACGCCGAAATCGTAGGCCACCACGTGCAAGGGCAAGGTGCCGGGGTCGGCGGGTTCCGGCAACCCGTCGTCCAGGGTCCAGCTGCCCTGCAACCAGTCGTACGGCCGGTCGGTGGTGACTTCCTTTGCCAGGTCCATGCCCTTCAACCCGGGAAAGGCGCGCGCCGCGGCCAGCGCGGCAGCTTCATCGATCTGCTCGCCGGCCACCAGGCAACCGCTCTGGGCGCCCTTCTCCCGCAGGATGCGGGTCAACCGGCGGGTATCGATGTCGGCGATGGCGACCACCCCCTGTGACTCCAGGTAGTCGTCCAGGCTGCCCTCGCTGCGGAAGCTGCTGGGCCGCCGCGGCAGGTCGCGGATAATCAGGCCGGCACACTGGATGCGCGCCGACTCTTCGTCTTCGTGGTTGACGCCGACGTTGCCGATGTGGGGATAGGTCAGGGTCACCATCTGCCGGGCGTAGGACGGATCGGTGAGAATTTCCTGGTAGCCCGTCATGGCGGTATTGAACACCACCTCGCCCACGCTCTGGCCAGCCGAACCGATCGACCGGCCCCAGAACAGGCTGCCGTCTTCCAGGGCCAGTAAGGCCGATGTACTCAAGGAAACCTCCGCTGCTGGAGTCATGTGTTGTCAGAGCGACGGCAGACGTGCCGTGCCGGCTTCCGCCGGAAAGAACGGTCAGAAGCGGCAGAATTGTACTCGATGCGCGCCGCGCTGCCAAGATGGCAGGATTGAAAAAGCTCCGTGATTTAATAACTTGGAGCACATCACCGAAGTCAGGTAACTGCCCTTCAGCGTTGTAAAAAACAGGTTAAGACCGGGATGTTAGCCCGTTCACCGACGCCTTGTCCGGCGGAATCATCCACCGACTGATTTCCACTTCGAGCCGTTCGCTCAGCCGGGGCATCACTTCGTCCAGTACCACATCGCCATCCCCGATCCCGATACCCAGCACCCGGACCGCTGGCGGCGGTTCGAGCAAGCGCTGCACCAGCTGCAGCGCCTCGCCGACGCCGATACCGTGGCTGGAATGCAGTGACGGCCAGGTCACCAGGTCGCGCACATCGATATCGAGCAAGGCACCCGCCTCTGCCGGGACAGCATCGATCAGCAGCGCCAGGCGGCACCCTTCCAGCTGCTGCAGCAACTGGGCGGGAAAACGGCAGGTTTGCAGCGAGACCAGCCCGGGCTCGAAGCGCGCCCCGAAATCCTCCTGCTGCAACCCGGCCAGAGCCTCCCAGCCGGCGCGGTCGCCTGCCGCGTCGGAGCCGATGCCGATAACGCGTACCGGTGTCACCCGTCACTCCGCCGGACGCGCAGCCGCAGAAAATGCGTCGCACAGGAAATGCAGGGGTCGTAGTTGCGGATTACCTTTTCGGCATGCAGCCGCAACGCCGCTTCGTCGCGGTCGAGCCCGAAGGTCTGTAACGACCGTGCAAGGTCCTGCTCGATGCGACCCTGGTTCTGGCTGGTGGGCGGCACGATGCGGGCGGTGACGATATCGCCGTGTCCGTCGGTTTCATAGCGATGCCAGAGCAGGCCGCGCGGCGCCTCGGTGCAACCATAACCGGTACCCGCTCGCGGTGGCGGCTCGTCGTCGCTGCCAACCACGGTCGGCGGGTTATCGAGGATGGCCAGGGCTTCCTCGACGGCAAACAGGATTTCAATGGCCCGGGCGACGATACTGTGGAACATATTGCGGCTGGGAAAACGGATACCGCTGTCGGCCATGACCTGCCGCACGCTGCCGGGCAGGCGGTCACTGTTCAGATTGAGCCGCGCCAGCGGCCCCACCAGGTACGGTTTTCCGTCCAGGCTGGCGTGCAGGGCGGTCGAATACGGGGCCTGGAATTCCTCGAAATGCTGCTCGTATTCCGCGATGGCAATGTCCAGGCCGTCGCTGGAAACGATCCGCCCGCCATTCAGCGGGTACTCGTCGGGGTGTCGCAGGCTCACGCTGCAGAAATCCTGTTCATCGTCCGGCAGGTCGAGTGCCGCGGTCCACTGCACCAGTGCACGCGCCTGTTCACGGGCCGCCCGCAGACGCGGCAGCAGCGCCGCGATGTCACTGTCATCGGGCAGCCGATGGAATCCACCGACACGCGCGCCCACCGGGTGCACCGAGCGTCCGCCCAGCAGCGCGATCAGGTCGTTGCCCAGCGCCTGCAGGCCCAGGCCGCGGCGTACCTCGCCGGGGTAGTCGCGTGCCATTTCCGTCACGCTGTTGAAGCCGAGAAAGTCCGGCGCCGCCAGCAGGTGAATGTGCAGGGCATGACTCTGCAACCATTCACCGCAGTAGAACAGCCGCCGCCAGCGGTGCAGGCCGGTACCCGGCGTGAAGTCAAAGATGCCTTCCAGCGCCTGAACCGCGCTCATCTGGTAGGCGACCGGGCAGATGCCGCAGATGCGCGCCACCAGGTCGGGTACCTCGCGGTAACTGCGGCCTTCGAGAAACTTCTCGAACAGGCGCGGGGGTTCGTAGATGCGCAACTGCAGGGTTTCGATCGCCTGGTTGCGAATAGCCAGTTCCAGGGCGCCCTCACCTTCCACGCGGGTCAGTACCGGCACGCTGATTTTTATCTGGCGCGATTCAGTCATCCGGTTCCATCCACTGTTCGCCGGCCTGTAGAAACCTGCCCGCCTGGCTGTTGATGGCGTGGAAACGCCGCACAATATCGGCCGGCAACAGGCCCAGGCCCGCCAGCCGCTGACCGAGCGCCTCGGTATTGGCATCATCGGCCGGGCCGTAGCAGCCGTAACAGTCGCGTCCGAAGCGCGGGCAGATGGCGCCGCAGCCATTGCGGGTGACCGGCCCCAGGCAGGGCTGCCCCTTTGCCACCAGCACGCATACGGTCTGCCGGCGCTTGCACTCGAGGCACACGCTGTCGTGCTCCGGCAGCGGCGACACCCCGGACAACAGCGACCGCGTGGCCGCCAGCACCTGCCGGCTGTTGACCGGGCAACCCCACAATTCGAGATCGACCTTGACGCAATCCCTGATGGGCGATACCTGCGCGAGGCTGTCGATATAATCGGGCCGGGCGTAGATATCCGCCAGCCACTGCCCGCCATCGGCGAGGTTACGCAAGGCCTGCAGACCACCGGCAGTGGCACAGGCGCCGACCGTGACGAGGTAGCGGCTGTTGGCGCGAACCGTCTTGATGCGTTCCTGATCCTTGCGGGTGGAGACGCTGCCCTCGACAAAGGCGATGTCGACCTCCGCTTCGGGCTCGCACAGGCCCGCCTCGGCGAAGTGCACCAGTTCGACCAGGCCGTCGAGCGTCAGCAGTGCCTCGCCGAGATTGAGAAACGCCAGCTGGCAGCCGTCGCAGGAACTGAACTTGTGCACGGCAACCCGTGGTTTGCTGCTCATACGCCTCGCACTCCCAGCAAATGACCGATCTCGCTGTAGGGAAACACCGGCCCCTGTTTGCAGATAAACACCTCGCCGTACTGGCAGTGCCCGCATTGCCCGACGGCACACTGCATGTTGCGCTCCATGCTCATCCAGATGGCTTCCGGGGCGAAGCCGCGTGCCAGCAGTTCCTGCACCGAGGCCACCATCATCGGTTCCGGCCCGCACATCAGTGTCACCGTGTTGTCCACCTCCATGTCCAGCTGTTCGAACAACGCCGGTACCCGGCCCTGGATACCGGGCCAGTTCGGGCCGGCCACGTCAGCCGCCAGCAGCACGCGTGTATCCGGCAGCCGGGCCCACAGGCCGTAACGCTCGCGCCAGATCATGTCCTCGCTGTGTTTCACGCCCTGCAGGATGGCCACGCGGCCATAGCGCTTGCGGTGATGAATCAGTTTCTTGATAACCGGCAGTACCGGCGCACAGCCCAGCCCGCCGGTGACGATCAGCAGGTTCCTGCCCTCGAGCGACCGCATCGGCCAGCCGCGGCCGAAAGGACCGCGCAAGCCGATGCGCGCGCCTACCGGCAACTGCGCAATGCCGCGCGTCACGCGGCCGACGCTGCGGATGGTGTGCTGCAGGTAACCCGGCGCCTCGGGATCATCGGCCACCGACACGGGTATTTCGCCGACGCCGAACAGGTACAGCATGTTGAACTGGCCGGGCTCGAAGCGGTACTGCTCGTGCAGGCGCTCGTCCACCAGGCGCA
>CBEUNK010000169.1:0-4458 GCA_965544455.1 uncultured Thiogranum sp. | reverse complement strand
TCAGGATCACTGGATAAAAATTCATAATGATCAGCTGTTTTGAGTAATTATAATGGGTTCCTGTGAGAACCCGACGATACCCAAAACAGCCAGACCGGTCAATCTGACAGCGCGCTTCGAGGGGGACTATCCCCCTCTATTTATTTATATTCTGCAAACCAGCCGTAAGTGGATATGCCTCTGATAGGCGAACGCCGCCACATCCCTGTCGCATCGGAAACGTCACTGTTTCCGCCCCTAAAAGAGGCATAACCGCTTACGGCTGCAAACGGAGCTACCCGACCGGAGCACCGGTCCGGTCGGGCATTTCCAACACTACTTCTTCGCTTTGGCGGGTACGGCCACGGTCATCCTGGTGCGATTCTGCTCGACCGTTTTTGTACCAATGCCGTCGACCAGCGCCAGGTCCTCGACGCGTTTGAAGGGTCCGTGCTGCTGACGGTATTGCACGATCGCCAGGGCCTTCTGCGGACCGACACCATCGAGGCCGTCGACCAGCGCCTCGGAATCGGCGGTATTGATGTTGAGCGAATTGCCGGCCACCGCGGACAGGGGTAGCAGCAGACAGGCACTCAGCAGGTTACGTAAAGTATGCATGTGACAAATCCTCCATGATGGTTGTTCAACCCGGGAACGCACCCGCTCCCGGACAATGTTTCTTCCCTAATGAAACGAAAACGCATCATACCGGCGCAGATCGCCGGCACAATAAGCAAATTTCTGATTTTGTTGTAAGATTTTTCTTACACGTGTAGGAATTTTCTTACAACACGATGACTGCTGCACAAGCGGGACAGATTTGAAACCTGGC
The DNA here is from genome assembly GCA_965544455.1 of uncultured Thiogranum sp. Lineage (GTDB taxonomy): Bacteria > Pseudomonadota > Gammaproteobacteria > DSM-19610 > DSM-19610 > Thiogranum. The sequence goes on along the minus strand of CBEUNK010000169.1, from coordinate 3,647 downwards.
CCCCTGACTCACTGTAATTCCCGGTTCACCGCCGCCAGCACGGCCACGGGATCCGCGGCCTGGGTAATCGGTCGCCCCATGACCAGGTAGTCGGAACCCTGCTGAATTGCCTCAACCGGTGTCAGCACGCGGGTCTGGTCATCCAGGGAAGCACCACGCGGACGCACACCCGGCGTCACCAGGGTAAAGTCCCGGCCGATTTCGGCCCTCAACAGCGCCGCCTCGCGCGGCGAACAGACCACACCATCCAGTCCCGAGGCCTTCGTCAACGCCGCCAGACGCAGTACCTGCTGTTCCGGCGAGGCGTCGACGCCGATTTCGGCCAGATCCTCGCCACTCATGCTGGTTAACACAGTCACCGCGATCAGCAAGGGGCGACGCCCCTCGATGGTGTCCAGCGCCTGCCTGGCCGCGCTCATCATTTTGCTGCCGCCACAGGCATGCACGTTGACCATCCACACACCCAGCGCCGCAGCCGCTTCACACGCCCTGGCAACGGTGTGGGGGATGTCGTGGTACTTGAGGTCGAGGAAGACATCATGACCCTGTGCCACGAAGCGGCGTACCAGCGCCGGCCCTTCGCGGGTAAACAGCTCCTTGCCGACCTTGAGGCGACAGCTCCCGGGGGGCAGTCTGTCAACAAAGGACGTCGCCTGTTCGCCGTTTGGGAAATCCAGGGCTACGATCACTCTGGGATCGTCGACGCGTGTTTCATTCATGCTGTATTGGCCTCAAATAACAAAGCACCTGTCCGCCGGCATCAGGCAAGTGGCTTGACGCTGCTCCAGGAGCGGCAGCCGGGACACTGCCAGAACAGTTTTCTACTGCTGAAACCGCACAGCTCGCAACGGAATCGGGCCCGGGGTTCATCCTGGCTGCTGTCGATCGACCCACTTGATGCCCCGGCCTCGCTTACCACCGCCGTATCTTCCTGCGGCGGCAGACCGGCATAACAGGCCTGTAACGCCTGTCGAATCTCCGGCACCAGCCCCTGGTTCCTGCCGCCCACGGATTCGTAGGCATCAATAGCCGCCTGGAAATCCCCCGCATGCTGATGGGCGGCCGCTTTCAGCAACAGCGCCCGTACACAGGCTCCGTCGACACAAAGGGCACGCTCGGCGGCCACCAGCGCCCCGGCATACTCACCTCGCGCCAGGGCCTGGTCACCAAGCTCGCAATGATAATGCGCGATACGTATTTTCCAGTGCGCCGGATCGCTGCCGATGATGCGCCGGGCGATGTCGATGGCTTTTGCCCACTCTTTCTCCTGCTGGTAGATATCGACCAGGTGCCGGCAAACGACTTCCTCATCGAAGCCATGTCCCAGCAGACTGTTGAACAACTGCTCGGCCCGGTCCAGCAGCCCCGCCTTGTAGAAGTCGCGGGCCAGCTCCAGCGTCGCCTGGCGGCGTAACTCATCACTCAGGCTGGAGCGGGCAATGACATTCTGGTGTACCCGGATGGCCCGATCCACCTCGCCACGTCGCCGGAACAGGCTGCCCAGCGCGAGGTGCAATTCGACCGTGTCCGGGTCGACCTCGACCAGCTGCACCAGCACCTCGGTGGCCTTGTCGGGCTCTTCATTCAGCAAGTAATTGATGCCCTGCCCGTAAGCGGAATTGAATCGTGCGCGGCTGCGCGAGCGGCGTTTTCGCTGGCTGTAACTGGCTGCCCACCACCCGGAAGCAGCGGCTACGGGAAGCAATAGCCAAAGCAGTGTAAGCATGAACAGCGCTTATTCTTTTGCCGGCAGGACCCGCAACTGGTCCGAGTCCTTTTCCGCATTGCGCAACTTGCGGCGCAACCGACCGGCCTGGGCCTTGAGCCTGAGGATCAGCCCGGCGCTTACCAGCACGCCGATGACGGCGCCCGCCGCCAACGACAGGACCACGATCATGGACAGGGGGATGTCGCGGTAGCCGAAATAATAATTCAGAGACACGGGTTGCGAGTTGAGCACCGCGAAGGAAAGCCCGATGACCACCAGCACAACCACGAACAGAAAGCCGACCAGGCGCCCCATCCCTTTTCTCCTGCAAAATCCGTAAGGGACATTATCGACACTTTCAAATGCCCGGGCAAATCACAAAAAAAAAGAGCGGAGTGTATCCGCTCTTTTCGGTCCGAAACTGTCAGTGGCGATCAGAACAGGCTGCCACCACCGGCGGGTTCGACATCGCTTTCAGTGCTATGGGGTTCGATCGGTGGCACAGTCTGGCCCTCCCGGGCGTAGATATTGACCCGTTCGCGCAGTTCCTTGCCGGGTTTGAAATGTGGCACGTATTTGGCGGCCAGCGCCACCGCGTCACCGGTCTTGGGGTTGCGCCCCATGCGCGGCGGGCGGTAATGCAGGGAAAAACTGCCAAAACCGCGAATTTCGATACGGTTCCCCGTGGACAACGACTGACTCATCTGCTCGATCAGGCTTTTAACCGCCAGTTCCACGTCCTTATGGTTCAGATGACTGTTTTTGGCTGCGAGTATTTCGATTAACTCAGACTTCGTCATATAGCTGTCCCCGATGATGAGAGGTGGCCCTCCGGCCACCTCGACCCGTACCCTTAAGCATAGACCAATTTATTGATTAGTCTCCACTATTCCCCAGTTGTTCCTTCAATACATCACCCAGTTTGGCGCTGCCACCCGTGCTGGTCTTGGAGTAATCGGCGACCGCCGCCGCTTCCTCGTCGCTGTCCTTGGCCTTGATCGACAGCGCGATGGTGCGGGTTTTGCGATCCATGCCAATGTACTTGGCCTCGATCTCCTGACCCACGGTCAGCACCGTGCGGGCGTCTTCGACGCGGTCCCTGGCCAGTTCGGAGGCACGCAGGGTGCCCTCGATACCGTCGCCCAGGTCGACAATCGCCGCTTTGGCGTCCACTTCCTTAATAACGCCCTTTACAATGGAACCTTTAGCGTTATCTGCTGAGAAATTGGAGAAAGGATCCTTCTCAAGCTGCTTGATACCCAAGGAAATTCGCTCGCGCTCCGCATCCACGGACAAGACCACGGCTTCCAGTTCCTCGCCCTTCTTGTAGTTGCGCACGGCCTCTTCGCCGGGCTCGTTCCAGGAAATATCCGACAAATGGATCAGGCCGTCGATACCGCCGTCCAGGCCGATGAAGATACCGAAATCGGTAATCGACTTGATGGTGCCCTTGACGTGGTCGTTCTTGTTGTGGGTCGCGGAGAACTCTTCCCAGGGGTTGGGGTGACACTGTTTCATGCCCAGCGAAATACGGCGGCGTTCCTCGTCGATGTCCAGCACCATGACCTCGACTTCCTGGCCGATATGCACCATCTTGCCCGGGTTGACGTTCTTGTTGGTCCAGTCCATTTCGGAAACGTGCACCAGGCCTTCGACGCCATCCTCGATCTCCACAAAGCAGCCGTAGTCCGCGATGTTGGTGACGGCACCGAACAGGCGGGTACCTTCCGGATAACGGCGTGCCAGATCCGCCCACGGATCCTGGCCGAGCTGTTTCAGGCCCAGCGACACACGGTTACGCTCGCGGTCGAACTTCAGCACCTTGACTTCGATTTCCTGGCCGACTTCCACGATCTCGGAAGGATGCTTGACGCGCTTCCAGGCCATGTCGGTGATATGCAGCAGGCCGTCGATGCCGCCCAGGTCGACGAACACCCCG
>CBEUNK010000168.1:0-4539 GCA_965544455.1 uncultured Thiogranum sp. | reverse complement strand
CCGGCCGGTATCGAAGACCGTCGCATGGCGATTTACCGCGAGCTGTTCTACAACAATGTAGAAGGTTTCCTCAACAGCAGCTTCCCCGTTTTGCGCGACATCATGGACGACGACAGCTGGCACGCGCTGGCGCGTGATTTTTTTGCCCGTCACCATTGCCATTCGCCGCTGTTCCTGGAGATCCCGCGCGAATTTCTCACCTACCTCGACGAGGAACGCGGCGAACGCGATGACGACCCGCCCTTTATGCGTGAGCTCGCCCACTACGAGTGGGTGGAACTGGCACTGTCCATCGCCGAAAGTGATGATGAAACGCCCGTTGACAGCACGGGTGAGCTGCTCGATGGCATACCGGTGCTGTCTTCCCTTGCCTGGCCGCTGTCGTACCGGTACCCCGTGCACCGGATCAGCCCCGAATTCCAGCCGCGGGAACCCGCTGAGCAGGCAACCTATCTGCTGGTCTACCGCGACCCCGAAGACCAGGTAGGCTTTCTCGAGTTGAACCCGGTCAGCGCCCGGCTGTTCTCACTGCTGCAGGAACAACCCGACCAGGCCGGCCGCACGCTGCTGCAGCAGATTGCCACCGAACTGCAGCACCCGGATCCCGAGGTCGTGATCCAGGGCGGCAGCACCATACTCGATGATTGGCGGCAACACGGCATCGTGCGCGGCACACGGCGGCGTTAGTACACGTCATTTCCTGCCGGCGTTTTACATCGGGGTACCGGGAACTTGCCGGGCCAGGATGAATCTATAGCCGCAACACAACTAATAAAACGCAACTAATAAGCAGAAAGGAGCAGACCCGATGTACCCCCTCATTCAGCTACAGAAACTTCTCGACAGTTTGCGCGTCTTCGATTTCCTCGGCCCCCTGGCCCTGCGTCTCTACCTGGTGCCGATCTTCTGGATGGCGGGTACCAAGAAACTGGCCGACATGGACAGCATTATCCAGTGGTTCGGCAACCCGGACTGGGGGCTCGGCCTGCCGTTTCCCGAGGTCATGGCCTGGCTGGCAGCCCTGACCGAGACCGGCGGCGCCATCCTGCTGCTGATCGGTTTCGCCGTGCGCTGGATTTCCATTCCCCTGATGGTCACCATGGTCGTCGCCGCCATGACGGTGCACTGGCAGAACGGCTGGCTGGCGATTGCCGAGGGCACCGGCCCATTCGCGACCGAACGCACCCAGGGCGCGATTGAACGGCTCGACCGGGCCAAGGACATTCTCCAGACACACGGCAATTACGACTGGCTGACCCAGAACGGCAACTTTGTCGTGCTGAATAACGGTATTGAGTTCGCCGCGACCTATTTCATTATGCTACTGGTGCTGTTTTTTATCGGCGCCGGCCGTTTCGTCAGCATGGACTACTGGATACGGCGCGCCTTTATGCGGGACTGATCCGTCACCGCATAGGCGGCGTATAATGGGCTTATGTCCGCCCAACCTGAAATTCCCTCGCACTACGATCTTGCCGTCGACGGCATGACCTGTCCGCATTGCGTGGCGCGGGTCGAAAAGGCCATCCTTTCCGTCGACGGTGTCACGCAAGCATCTGTGGCCCTCGACACGGCCAGCGCCCGTGTCGAGGGCGGGCAACCCCACGCTGTCATCGAGGCCATCGAGCAGGCCGGTTACACGGCGCGCCCGGTTGCCGAAACACCGGCGAGTTGTGCAGTGGCCGACACGCCACCGGCCGCCACGGCGGGCGCTTTCGTCGATGGTTACCGGATCGATATCGACGACATGAGCTGTGCCAGTTGTGTCGCCCGGGTTGAGAAAGCTATCCGTTCGGTCGAGGGCGTCACCGAAGCCGCGGTCAACCTGGTCGAGGGCGCTGCCTATGTGCGGGGCGGTGACCCGCAACGCGTTGCCAACGCCGTGATTGACCAGGGCTACCCGGCCCGCCCGGCGACGGCAAGCCGCGGCAACGAATTCACCCTGAAATTTTCCACCGCCCTGCCCGCCGATGCCAGGACAGCGGTCGAACAGCTGCTGACGGGAGTGGCTGTCACCACCCGGCTGCATTGGGAGGGAGACCGGCTCTGCCAGGTCACACCCGAACGACATCCGGCCGATTACCTGCTGGCACTGCAGGACGCCGGCTACGCGGTGGACATTGCCGAGCAGACCGATGACCCCTACCTGGCCCAGGAACAGCAGGCCCGGCAGCAGATCACCCTGGCTGTCAGGCGCGCCCTGCTCGCCGGCCTGGTCGGCTTCGGGCTGATGCTGGGCATGCTGCTGGATAACCTGCCGCCGTTTACCGCCGACAGCCCCCTGTTCTCCCCGAGCGGGCGTGGTTTCTGGCTGCTGGTGGCAACCTTTTGCCTGGTGACCATGACCTACAGCGGTCGCAGCTACTATACCGGCGCCTGGAAACAGGCCCGCCACGGCCAGGCCAACATGGATACGCTGGTGGCCGTGGGTACCGCCGCCGCCTGGGCGGCATCCATGCTGCTGATCCTGGCACCCGACTTTGTCCCGGCGGCACAGCGACATCTTTATCTCGAAACATCGGTTTTGATCCTTGCCTTCCTGCAGTTCGGCCATGCGCTGGAAGTCCGTGCCCGGGCGCGTACCGGCAAAGCCATCGGCGCATTGGTCGAACTGGCGCCGAAAATCGCGCGCCTGCTGTACAACAGCCGGGAAATCGGCTTCCCCGTTGCCCTGCTGCGGCCAGGTGACATCATCGTGGTCCGCCCCGGCCAGGCCATCGCCACCGATGGCGTCATAACGGAGGGCGCCTCCAGCGTCGATGAATCGATGCTCACCGGCGAACCCCTGCCGGTCGGCAAGGCGCCGGGCGATGTGGTGACCGGTGGCACCATTAACCAGACCGGTTTGCTCACTGTGCGCGTGACACGGGTGGGTGAAGACACCACACTGGCCGGTATTATCCAGGCGGTAAAACGCGCCCAGATGAGCAAGCCGCCGATCGGCCGGCTGGTGGACCGGATCGCGGCCGTGTTCGTACCCGTCGTGATGCTCGTTGCCGGCCTGACGTTTGCGGCCTGGTACCTGCTTGGTCCACAGCCGCCGTTATCCTACGCCCTGACCACCGCGATTGCCGTGCTGGTGATCGCCTGTCCCTGTGCGCTCGGGCTGGCGACGCCGATCGCCATCATGGTGGGCATGGGGCGGGCCGCGCAACTGGGTATACTGATCCGTAACGGCGACGCGCTGCAGGCGGCGGCCGGTATTACCCACCTGGTGGTGGACAAGACCGGTACCCTCACCGAGGGCCGGCCACGCGTAACCGACATCTGCTGCGCGCCGGGCATCGATGAATCCCGGACATTGCGCTGGGCCGCGGGTCTGGAACAGGCCTCGCAGCACCCGTTGGCCCGGGCCATCGTTGATTCCGCCCAGGACCGACAACTCACTCTGCCACCGGTCAGCGCGTTTCACAGCGAGGCCGGCGAAGGTGTCAGCGGCCATGTTGATGGTCACGCGCTGCTGCTCGGGCGCGAGGAATGGCTGGCCGTGCACGGCATCGCCATCGATCCGGAACTGTTGCAACAGGCCCGGCGAATCGCCGCGGCGGCGGCCACACCGGTGTGGCTGGCCGATACCAGCCACGCACTGGCCGTGCTCGGGTTGCGCGACCCGGTCCGTCAGGATACACCCACAGCCATTACCGGCCTGCAGGCCCAGGGTATCGAACTGGTGATGTGTACCGGCGACCACCCCGACACCGCCCGCGCCGTGGCCGCCGAACTGGGCATCCACCAGGTCCACAGCCGTGTGCTGCCCGAGCGCAAGGCCGACATCGTCCGGCAGCTGCAGGACCAGGGCTACACGGTGGGCATGGTCGGAGACGGCGTCAACGACGCACCGGCACTGGCGCTGGCCAATGTCGGCTTTGCCATCGGCGCCGGCACCGATGTCGCCATCGAAAGCGCCGACGTAACCCTGGCGAGCAATTCACTGGCCAGCGTGGTCAGCGCCATCGCCCTGTCCCGGGCGACGCTGCGCAATATCCACCAGAACCTGTTCGGTGCCTTTGTCTACAATACGCTGGGCATTCCGCTGGCGGCCGGTGTGCTCTACCCGCTGACCGGGTGGTTACTCAATCCCGTGTTCGCCAGCGCCGCCATGGCACTGTCGTCGGTGACGGTGGTCAGTAATGCCAACCGCTTAAGATTGTTCAAACCTGTGGAGTAAGTGATGAGTGACACTATCAATCTCAAGGTCGAGGGGATGACCTGTATGCATTGTGTCGGCGCGGTTAAGAAAGCGCTGGCCGAAGTGCCCGGTGTTGAAGAAGTCGTGGATGTTTCCCTGGAGGCCGGGAGCGCAGCGGTCAGGGGAAATGCGGATAGCGAAGCACTGATAGCCGCCGTCAAAGCCGCCGGCTATCAGGCGTCCGTTTAGGCAGCCGTCTTAACCACGTCGTCCGGTCGCTACCAGTCCGGCTTGTTAATCACCGGCTGCGCGCTACCCGTCGGCGGCGGTGCCGGCAGTTCTTCCGGTACTGTTTTGTCCAGCAGGCGCCCCCAGTCGGTGCGTTCGATCATTTTCTGCTGGCGCTGTTC
>CBEUNK010000167.1:0-4551 GCA_965544455.1 uncultured Thiogranum sp. | reverse complement strand
GCGGGCACGACCATTTGCCGGACACCCGCCGCCCGGGCACGCGCGATGACCGCGGCGCGATCGGCGTCAAAGGCCGGCACATCGAGGTGACAGTGGGTATCGACCAGCTCCATGGCGCCATTATAGCGGGCGGGTTGCGCCTACGGCGTCTCGCCCAGCTGCCGCCTGACCGTCGGCGGTATGCCCGTGGCGGTGCCGGCCTGGTGGTCGAACCAGACAATGGTCCCGTGCCCCAGCGTACAGAGCTCGTCCGGTGCGTCCGCACGCCGGATTTCATAGAAGGTATCGAGACTGCTGCGCCCGGCCTGACCGGCATAGAGCGTCACGTCGACATCGCCCGGGTAGATCAGTGGCCGGAAATAGGTGCAGGACACGTTGGCCAGCACCAGCCCGTGCGGCTCGCCCAGCGCCGCCAGCCAGTCGACGCGCACCTGTTCGAAATAGGTGAAGTAGAGCGCATTGTTGATGTGCCCGAAGGCATCCATGTCGCTCCAGCGCAGGGTATAGCGTGCGCTGTGCAGCTGGCGGGCATCGTCGGGCAGTGTTTCGAAATAATGCATAACGCTTACCGCGCAGCCGTGGCGGCCCTGACGCCCGCCAGCAGCAGCGCCAGTTGCTGGCGGTAAACCGGGGCGATACGCGCGGGGTCGCTGGCCAGCAGGGTCAGGGGGGCGCCGAACAGTATCGACAACAGGGCGCCCAGTAACAGCGGCACCAGGGTGTTTTCCGGCAGCTCGCCCCGGCTGATAGCGGCTTCCAGATGCGGCGCCAGCCAGGCATCGATGCCCTTGATGGGCGTGGCCTCGATGCCCGGCAGGTCGGGAAACGCCAGCTGCTTTTCCAGGGCGCTGATCGCCAGGCCGGTGTTCAGCGAGCCGCCGCGCGCAATCCAGGCCAGTAATTCGGCCAGTACGCCGGGGCGGCGTTCACAGGTCCGGGCCACCTCGGCGAACAGCTTGTCCACCACGGACAGGCCGCGGTTCTCGGCGGACGCGCGCTCGACGTGCCAGCCCAATTCCAGCATCCACAGGTGGGCCAGGTAGGTCATCAGGTCCTGCTTGCGGGGGAAATAATTGAAGAAGGTCGCCTCGGATACCTCGGCGGCGCGGCACAGGCGTTTTACCGGCACCTCGGCAAAGCTCTGTTTACCCAGCGCATCGGCCAGCACCCGCGCCAGGGCCAGCCGGGTGCGGGCGAACTTGCGCTGTCGGAGATCACTCATGGTTTATTATAGTAATCTATATTTTTAGTGTAATAAACCATCTTTTAGCGTGGCACCTGCCCCGTAGCACCTGGTGACAGACCCGCTTTTGGCGTCTAGTTAGAGTATTGTATAATTTTATATACATTATATTTAATTTATTATTCAGCTTGTTAGGAAGGCGCTTCCGTTGAAAGCCGGTCAATATACGCGGTCAGGCGGGAATTATGCTAGGATACCTGCCTGTCTGTAGGGGTAATGACCGCAACCGACAATAAACAGACACCCTCCCTTGACTTTTCTATAATTGGGACTATTATCCCAAACTATGCCGACGTCGATTCAACAGACACTGACTCGTGCCCTGCTGATCCTGCTGAAACCGCTGATCAGGGTGCTGCTGCGCAACGGTATCGCCTACGGCAGCTTTGCCGAACTGGCGAAGAAGACCTATGTCGACGTCGCGTTCGAATCCTTCGCGCCACCCGGAAAAAAACAGACCGTCAGCCGTGCCTCGGCCATGACCGGCCTGACCCGCAAGGAGACCAAGCGGCTTCACGAACTGCAGAACCCCGACGCCGACAGCAGCGAACAACGTTACAACCGCGCGGTACGCGTGATTTCCGGCTGGCTCAACGACCCCACCTTCCACGACAGCGACGGGCAGCCGGCGGAACTGCCGGTGGACGGCGACGCACCGTCGTTTGCGGCGCTGGTGAAACAATACAGCGGTGACATCACCACCCAGGCCATGCTGGCGGTCCTGCAGGCGGCCTCCTCGGTCAAAAAGACCGATGACGCTGTCCGGCTGGTGCAACACGCCTACCTGCCCGGCAATGATCCGAGTGAAAAACTGGCGATCCTGGGTACCGATACTGCCGAGCTGGTGTCCACCATCGACCACAACCTGGTTTCCGCCAGTGACGAGCGGCGCTTCCAGCGCAAGGTTTCCAATCACAACGTGCGCGCCGACGCCGTACCGGCGTTCCGCACGCTGTCTGCCAAAAAATCCCAGGCCCTGCTCGAGGAACTCGACGCCTGGCTGTCCGAACACGAGGTAGAGACGACCGGGGACGAGGGCCATTACGTCAGTCTCGGCATCTACTTCTTTGAACGCGGTCCTGAGAAGGAGGACAAGGCATGAAATCGTTCAAACTGATTGCACAGGGTGCGCTGCTCGCACTGCTGACAGGCCTCGTCGCCTGTGGCGGCGGCGGCGGTACCCAGGTCGCCGGTATCGGCGGCACCGGGCGGGTTGCCAGCGGCAGCATTACCGGTTTCGGCAGTATTTTCGTCAACGGCGTGGAATACGATATCGCCAGCGCCACCTGCTCGGTAGACGACAGCGACGTGACCGGTAACTGCCAGGCCAACCTGTCAATCGGCATGGTCGTGACCGTGGAAGGCACGGTGTCCGGCAGCACCGGCACCGCCGACAACGTGGTGTTCGATGCCAATGTCGAAGGGCCGGTGAGCGGTCTGACAACGGGGCCGGACGGGCTGACCAAAAGCTTCACGGTGCTGGGCATCAACGTGACGGTCGACAGCGCGGCGACGGTGTTCGACGACAACCCGCCCGGCTTCAACTTCGATACGCTGGTGGACAACAATGGCGTGGAAGTCAGCGGCTTTTTCGATGCCGCCGGCACGCTGCAGGCGAGTTATATCGAGAAGAAGGCTGACACGGTTGTGATCGGTACCACCCCGGTCGAGCTCAAGGGCACCGTCAGCGGTGTCACCGGCAGCGGCGGTCCGAACGACAGCTTCAGCCTGAACGGCGTGACCGTCACGCTGACGCCGGCCGTTGACCTCAGCGACATGCCGGGCAACCGGGTGTCCAACGGCGACTTTGTCGAGGCCAAGGGCGTGCTCACCAGTGCCAGCAGCATGGATGCCAACCGCGTCGAGCCGGAAAGCGAAACGGTCGGCAACGATGGCGACGAGGTGAGCATCGAGGGCCTGGTGTCCGGCTTCACGGGTGACCTGGCCAACTTCCAGGTGGCCGGCCGCGCGGTCGATGCCAGCGGTGCGACGCTGGAGCCGGCGGGTCTGCAGCTGGCCGATGGCCTCAAGGTCGAAGTCGAGGGCACCCTGAGCGGCACGACACTGATTGCCGACCAGCTCGAAGCGCGGGGCGACGAGATCAAGATCGACGCCACGGTGTCGACCCGGACGCTGAACACGCTCACGGTACTGCTGGGTGACGGCAGCATCACGGTCAGCACCAACAATCAGACCCGGATCGAGGACAGTACCGGTGTGGTGCAGAACCCCACCCTCGGTGATTTAAACAGCGGTGATTTCGTGGAGATACGCGGCTTTGAAGACAGCGGCGGTGTCGTGGCCACGGAAATCAAGCGTGACTCGGCGGACAACGTCATCCTGCAGGGTCCGGTCGACAGTGTTGTCAGCGGCAGCTCAATCACCATCCTCGGTGTGACCTTCTTTACCGACGGCAGCACGCAGTTCGAGGATAACAATGACGCCGGCATCACCAGCAGTGCCTTCTACAGCGCTGTCGCCCCGGACGATATCGTCAAGATCCGCGACGACCAGCCTGACGGCACGGCCGACGAGGTCGACCAGGAAGATTAACGACGACAGGCGGCGCTGCCCGCGCCGCATCCTGTCCCCATGTTGCCCCTCCTCTACGGAGGGGCCTTTTTTTGGGTATTACGTTCAGCGCACTGCGCGCACCGTGATCCGGGCGACCGGGTTATGCCAGTCGTAAACGCTTTCGGCAAGATCGCCGACGCCGTGGATACCGGGATGGATGTACACATAGCCTTCACCACCGCCCGGGTTGTAGCCTGCACCCGCGCAGACCGTTGGCGGACCGGGAATGCTGACACAGAGTTCGTCGTTCTGTTCCGTGCCGGCATCATAGGCCGGTGAATAGACACTGGTGGCACGGCCGTTGCCGGGTACCCGCAGACCGTTGACGGCCATGAAGGCGTCGTTGCTCGGCACCAGCATGGACGCCACGCTGACATGATTGTGCCGGCGGTCGCCCCGGACGCGCAGTGTCACGCTGGCGCCCGGTGGCAGCACGTCGGCAGCAGTCACCACCTCGGACGCGCCGCGCGCCAGCAGCGCCGCGCCCAGCGGCCCGGTATCACCGCCTTCGGCCAGTTGTTCCAGCTCGCTGCCGGCGGGTGTGCCGACTTCGAACAGGCTGACCTTGCGCGCGTGGGCGGCCACCAGGATGGGGGTGAATATTTCACTGCCGGTAACGTTGGTGACGGTCACTTCGAATATCCGCGCGTCCCGGTCATCCGCCACTGCGGCCCCGGCCAGCAGGGCACCGGTGGCGATTACCGCACCGGCTGTTCTTGTGAATGGTTTCATGG
>CBEUNK010000166.1:0-4552 GCA_965544455.1 uncultured Thiogranum sp. | reverse complement strand
TGGCACTGACGGGACTGCCAAAAATAGAGATCCCCCGCTACGCCGAGCAACATGAGGCGGACCTGATCGTCGTTGGATCCCATGGCCATGGTGGCCTCGGCGCAGTACTCGGCTCAACCGCGGGAAGCCTGCTGCACCGGGCCGCCTGTGACGTGCTGGTTGTCCGAGTCAGGGAATAAATGCTTACGAAGTAATCAGCGGCGATGGGATTAACCTGAATATTTCACCAGTATTCGGGTTAATGCGATCATCACTGCGCCTGCAAATAATCAATAAAACCCTCATGAGGAAAATTCATGGGCTGTTTCCGGAACGGGCAACGTTCCAAGTGCATGATATAAAGCGATTGCTACGCGCTCGATACGCTCGAAGCCTGGAATCCGGCAGAGCTGCCTTTGAGCGCACGCTCATCAACGACGACTCCAAGTTCGACAACTTCCGTTTTGTCGACAAGGGCGTGTTGAGCGATGAAGAGTGGCAGGGATTTTTTACTTTTCGCCAGACCGGATGCGTGCAGTGCCACAGGGGGCCTGATTTTGCAGGTCCGCCACCCCTGGCGCGGGGCGCGGGCTTCTATCAGAAATTCCCGCGGTTTACCGACAACACCTATGTCACCCAATATAAATTGCTGGAAAACAAGGGCCGCTTCAACGCCACGGGGCTGGAGAGCGACCGGCACGTGTATCGCGTGCAGAGCCTGCGCAATGTCGCCGTGACCGCTCCTTACTTCCACAACGGATCCGTCACCAGCCTGGAAGAAGCCGTCCGGGTATGCGCAAAGGCTGCCAATGGAAAGGATCTGAATCCAACCAAGGTCAAATCGATCAGCACATTTCTGAACACCCCGATGGGAGAATTCAGGCCCATCCCTGCACCCGAATTGCCGTGATGCTTCGATTGCTTCACCACCCGTGGCGGGAGGAAGGACATCGACTCGACGAACAATAGGAGACGGACCACGTTTTTCTATCAGTTACTCTTGAACAGAGCGCCAGATTCAGTTCCCCTTCCCTTCCGAGGCCTTCCCGATTGCCCGCACGTCACGCGTCTACCCGGACGGGATGCAATTTGCTCCTAAAGCCGTGAACTCCCCAGGACGTTATTGCCGTTAGTGGCCGCACGTATTTCACCGACCATTCCTGGATTCAGTTGGTGGCGAAACAATTCGCGGACGGAAACGGCCTTACCATAACGTTCTGCTACGCCTACAGGTCCGGTTGATGTATTGGACATAACGTTGACCGAGTCGCTTCATCAACTTACCTGCGGCATCAGACGCGTATAAATAAATGTCTGGGTTTGTATCCCATGACAAACTCTGCTACTAAGCTCACTATCATGACGTCCATCGCCGAAATACTTCATCAAGGCATCCAGTATGTCTGGAAAGATGATCTGCACAGCGTACCCTGGCATAAGCGTTATTTCCTGACGGTCGTTCGCCTGCTGTATGTGACGATCAGGGAGTTATTTACTGGTGAATTGACCCTGGCTGCAACGAGTCTGGTTTACACCACCTTGTTGTCTATCGTGCCGCTGCTGGCGGTCAGTTTTTCGATTTTGAAGGCATTTGGCGTCCACAACACGATCGAGCCCACGTTAATGAGGCTGCTGGAGCCCCTCGGTCCGCAAAGCGCTGAGATAACCGGGTATATCATTGGTTTTGTTCAGAACGTCAAGGTGGGTGTGCTGGGTGCGCTGGGTCTCGCTTTTTTGCTGTATACCGTGGTTGCCATGTTGCAGAAAATAGAATCGGTATTTAACAGGGTCTGGCATGTTCATTCTCTGCGCCAGTTTTCACATCGTTTCAGTATCTATTTGACGGTAGTCCTGATCGGGCCAGTACTTATTTTTTCGGCCATAGGCATCACCGCATCGGTGACCAACAACAGTCTGGTTCAATATTTATTGTCGGTCGAGCCGTTGGGCACGCTGTATATCGATCTCTCCAGATTACTTCCATATGTGCTGGTATGGGCGGCATTCAGTTTTTTGTATATTTTTATCCCCAATACTGACGTGAAGCTGAAACCGGCGTTGATCGGCGGCCTGATCGCGGCTGTACTGTGGCAGACCGCCGGCTGGGTATTTGCTCATTTCATCGCTTCTTCCAGTAAATACGCAGCAATTTATTCCAGTTTTGCTGTGGTTATACTGGTGCTGATCTGGCTTTACGTGAACTGGCTGATTGTCCTGGTAGGGGCAAAAATGACCTTCTTCATCCAGAATCCGCGCCATATGAGTCTGGAGCGCATTCCGCGGTCGCTGAGTAGCCGAATGCGAGATCGCGTCGCGTTGATGGTTATGCTCTTGGTTGGCAAAGCCCACTGGCTAGGTAAGCCGCCGTATACTCTTGATGAATTGTCCAATCAGCTGGTTGTCCCACTGGAGCTGATAGAGAATCAGGTAAAGGTGTTGATCAAGAGCGGCTTCCTGATAGAGACCGCTTCCGATCCCGTGACCTATGTGCCAGCACGGGATATCGACACCATCAAATTGGCCGATTTGCTTTTCGCGATTCGCGAAGCGGGTGGGAGTAAAGTGGTGAACCAGGCGGTGGTTGATGCCCTGAAGCCGGTCGATGTTCTGCTGGCAGAGCTGGAAAATTCAGTTAAAGACCAGCTTGGTGGAAGAACATTGCATGATCTTCTGGAACCGGAATTAAGGAATCTGTGAATACGTCAGGACTCCTTGAGCGACGATGTCGTCGTTTGAGTGAGATTCACTCTTGCAGCTTTCCTCCGTCGGGAGCATCGTAAAAACATGATTCGCTTATTCAAACGCTTCGCGCCAAGGAGAGCGAAGCGGATGAACTCGAAGCGCCGCTGTAGCACTCCTACAGCAAGTTTCGCTAACGCAGTCCGCGGGCCAGCACGCGACGGCCTGTCATTAATAATCAATAAGTTAGGAGCTTCAGGCAGGCACTGGCCCGGCGTTGCAGCGCTTGCCAATGGAATGACCATTACCTGCGCACTGCGCCTTGATCCAGCACCTGCCTGAAGCTCTGAACACGACATATATTGTTGCCGGGTTAATAATACTTATCCGACAGGCCCTATCTCATCTGCCAGGTAAATCAAATTCCTGACCTTTCTCTGGCATAAGGACCTGGGTCTGTTTTAGCTTATTGGCGAAGGTATGCATGCTATCGGGTTCGCCATGTACCAGAAAGGTTGTCTCTGGGTTACCCGTCTGCTGATGCCAGGCCAGTAATTCCGCCTGATCGGCATGCGCAGAGAAGCCGCCGATGGTATGGATACTGGCATTCACCTGTATCTCTTCTCCATAAATCCGTACCACTTTCGCACCATCAATAATGCGCCTGGCAAGCGTTCCCTGTGCCGCGTAGCCGACAAACACAATGCTGTTTTTTTTATGCCATAGATTGTGTTTCAGGTGGTGACGTACACGCCCGCCGGTACACATACCTGACCCTGCCATGATGACCGCCCCCCCATCAATCTGGTTGATCGCTATTGATTCCGCAGTCTCGCGGGTAAAGTGCAGACCCGGCAGGTCGAACGGGTCATTGCCATCATGAGATATCTTCAGTGTTTCGACGTCATAACATTCCGGGTGCCTTTCAAATATCTGGGTGGCGGAAATCGCCATTGGGGAATCCAGAAATACGTTCGTATAATGCTGGATGGCCCCACTCTCGATACCTTCGCGCAGGTAATACAGAATCTCCTGGGCACGCTCCAGCGCAAAGGTCGGAATAATCACATTACCCCCACGCCTGAGTGTCTCGTTAACGACCTCGTAGAGCTCGTCTATCGAGGGATTCAATTGCTTATGCAATCGATCACCATAGGTGGTTTCCATCACCACGGTATCGACCTGTGGAGGTGATGCCGGGTCACGCAAAATAGCGCGCCCGCTATAACCCAGATCGCCGGAAAATAGCAGGCGATGTGCTTTTCCTGCTTCCTCCAGTTCAAGCAGGATACTGGCCGACCCCAGGATATGGCCCGCATCCAGGAAAGTGGCACGTATACCCGGTGCCACTTGCACCGGTTTATCATAAGTGACCCTGCGACCGATGAACTCCAGGCTATTGAGCGCATCCAGCGTGGTATAAAGTGGCTCGGTGGCTTCATGATGATGATTGCCATGGCGACGCGCCTTGCGCTGCTGGTAGCGGGCCTCTTCTTCCTGAAGACCGGCCGAATCCAGCATCACCAGCCGCGCCAGTTCCACCGTCGCCGCGGTGGTAATGATTTCACCGTGAAAACCGCGTTTGACCAGCAAGGGAATCCGGCCGCAGTGATCCAGGTGTGCGTGGGTCAGCAACAGGTAGTCGATGTCAGCCGGTTCAAAGCCAAATGGCTCGGCGTTTTCCTCTGCCAGCTCATGACCGCCCTGATACAGGCCGCAGTCGATCAACACTTTCTTGCCCGCGCATTCGACCAGGTGACAGGAACCGGTCACATTCTGATCAGCGCCATGAAATGATAGTTTCATTGTTTTTCCTCTATTAATGATTCGCCATTACGCTCATACCAGCATAAAAGGCCTTCCCAGATATCGTTCGCGGTCTCGGCAAACCAGA
>CBEUNK010000165.1:0-4554 GCA_965544455.1 uncultured Thiogranum sp. | reverse complement strand
GCGTGCCGTACCGGCCGCCCCCATCACAAAGCGGTCCGCTCCCCAGACCAACAGGCCGAAACCGGCGACGAGAGCAAGGAGCTGTATCCACATAGACGGCGTATAGTAGGGAAAAAGCCAGTGGACAAAAAGGGGGACAGATTTCAAATCCGTGCCCCCAGGGTGTTATATGGGCGACGTTGTTGATTTCAAAACTCCGAAAACCGGTAAAAAACACCGCGGCAATACCCTGTGCCGGCGCGGTTTCCACAAGTGGTCGGTCGTCGATACGCCGTTCGACAGTAAACAGGGCCGGCTGGTGACACGCTACCGTTGCGAGCGTTGCGGCAGGGAAAAAACGGAAGCCCACTCGCGGTAACGGCGCGCTCACGTATAATGCCCGCATTCGTCTTCTGGAAACCAAGCAATAACAAGCCGGGACATGGCCGACGTTCAGACTGATAACGACAAGGATACGCTGGTAAGGATCCGTGACCTGCATTTCCGGCGCGGTGCCCGGGTGATCTTCGAAGGGGTCGACCTGGACCTCCCGCGCGGCAAGGTAACTGCCATCATGGGGCCCAGCGGTAGCGGCAAAACCACGCTGTTGCGGCTCATCGGCGGGCAGCTCGAACCGGACCGCGGCAGTATCCAGGTCGACGGTGAGGAGGTCCCCGGCCTGACACGCCAGCAACTCTACGCCTTGCGCAAGCGCATGGGGATGCTGTTCCAGTCGGGTGCGCTGCTGACCGACCTGACGGTGTTCGACAACGTCGCGTTCCCGCTGCGCGAACACACCGATTTGCCGGAGTCCATGATCCGCGACCTGGTGCTGATGAAGCTGCAGGCAGTGGGTCTGCGCGGCGCACGCGACCTCATGCCGAGTGAACTGTCGGGGGGGATGGCGCGGCGTATCGCCCTGGCGCGGGCCATCGCGCTGGATCCGATGATGATCATGTACGATGAGCCGTTCACCGGCCAGGACCCGATCTCCATGGGGGCGCTGGTGCAACTGATCCGCCTGCTGAACGACGCCCTGGGTCTGAGCAGCATCATCGTGTCGCACGACGTCGCCGAGACCGCCGCCATTGCCGACTACATCTATGTTATCTCGCAGGGGAAGGTCATCGGCCACGGTACGCCCGAAACACTGGATAAAACCGATTCCGAATGGGTCAGGCAGTTCATGCGGGGCCTGCCCGACGGTCCGGTGCCATTTCATTACCCGGCACCGGCCTACCGCGAAGACCTGTTGAATGCTTGAGTGGATACGCCAACTCGGTCGCATCGGCATCAGCCGTTTCGAAACGCTCGGCCGCGCCAACCTGTTCCTGGTGAAGACCCTGGTCGGGATGCCCGGCCTGTTGCTGCGGCCCAGCCTGCTGGTGACCCAGCTGTGGTCGGTGGGCGTATTGTCCCTGTTGCTGATCGGTATATCGGGGTTGTTCGTCGGCATGGTGCTGGGGCTGCAGGGGTACAACACGCTGGTCGATTTCGGCGCCGAGGAATCGCTGGGGGTGGCCGTGGCCCTGTCCATCGTGCGCGAACTCGGACCGGTGGTGACGGCCTTGCTGTTCGCGGGTCGTGCCGGTTCGGCGCTGACCGCCGAAATCGGCCTGATGAAGGCCACCGAGCAGTTGTCCGGCATGGAAATGATGGCCGTTGATCCGATCCACCGCGTGATCGCGCCCCGCTTCCTGGCGGGATTTCTGTCCATGCCGTTGCTGGCGGCGATTTTCGGTGCGGTCGGTATCTATGGCGGCTATTTCGTCGGCGTCGGCCTGCTGGGCGTAGACGAGGGTGCCTACTGGTCGCAGATGCAGGCCAAGGTCGATTTTTTCGACGACGTGCTGAACGGCATCATCAAGAGCCTGGTATTCGGCTGGGTGGTGACCTGGATCGCGGTGTTCGAGGGTTACGACACCCTGCCGACGTCGGAAGGCGTCAGCCGGGCCACCACGCGCACGGTGGTGTACTCGGCCTTTACCGTGCTGGCACTGGACTTTGTACTCACCGCCTTGATGTTCGGAGACTGACATGAAAAACAGCAAGACCACCGAGTTGATCGTGGGCATGTTTATCGCGGCGGGCCTGGCTGCCCTGTTCGTGCTCGCCATGCAGGTCAGCAACCTGAGCACCTTCGCATCGGCTGATGGTTACCGGGTGATCGCACGCTTCGAAAATATCGGTGGCCTGAAGGTGCGCTCGCCGGTGACCTCGGGCGGCGTGCTGGTTGGCCGGGTCGCCGCCATCGACTATGACAGTGAGCGTTTCGAAGCCGTCGTCACCCTGGAGATGGAGGGCAGGTACAACCGCTTCCCGGACGATACCACCGCCAGTATCTACACTTCCGGCCTGCTGGGTGAACAGTACGTGGCGCTGGATCCCGGCGGCAGCGAGGACCTGTTGACCGACGGTGGCGAAATCGAACTCACCCAGTCGGCACTGGTGCTGGAAAAACTGGTCAGCAAGTTTATGTTCGAAAAAGCCACCGAAGCCGACAAAGCCAACGATGGTAGCCAGTAGGCCGGGCCATGGCAGATGCAAGTATCACTGATAACGGCCAGGGGCGGCTGGCGATCCACGGCGACCTGAGCTTCACCTCGGTGCCCGCCGTGCTGGCGCAATGGCAGTCGCTGGATGGCGGGCGAAGCGGCCTGGATATCGACCTCGGCGATGTGCAGCGCTCTGACAGTGCCGGCCTGGCCCTGCTGGTCGAGTGCCTGCGTGAGGCGCAACAAACCGGTAAAAATATCCGGTTTTTCAATATTCCCGCCCAGATGCTGGACATGGCCCGGGTCAGCGGCCTCGACGAACTGCTGCCCCTGCACCGCGACTGAAAGCGTCTTCCGCCAGGGGAGAGGCGGTGCGTCTGTTTATAGTATGATTCGCGCTCCGGATTTCCAGGCAGACTAGATTATGCAGGCAGACGAGCTGAAAAAAGTCATCGAGGACGGTATCCCTTCGGCGGACGTGATGGTGCAGGGCGACGGCGACCATTTCGAGGCCACCATTGTCAGTGACGCCTTCGCCGGCAAGTCCATGGTGCAGCAGCACCAGATGGTGTATACCGCCCTGGGCGACCTGATGCAGGGCGCCGTGCACGCCCTGTCATTTCGTACATTCACTCCGCAGGAGTGGAACAAACAGATTCAGTAACCGGGCCCACCGGGCCCGACAGGTAGAGTTATGTCCGATAAACTGACCATTGCGCTGTCCAAGGGCCGTATCTTCAAGGAAACGCTGCCACTGCTGGCGTACGCCGGTATCGAGGCGCTCGATGACCCGGAGACCAGCCGCAAGCTGATCCTCGACACCAACCACGACGATGTCAAGCTGGTGATTATCCGCGCGTCCGACGTGCCGACCTACGTGGAATACGGTGCGGCCGATCTCGGCGTGGCGGGCAAGGACGTGTTGCTGGAACACGGCGGAGCCGGCCTGTACGAACCGCTGGACCTGTGCATCGCCCGCTGCAAGCTGATGGTCGCGGGGCGCGAACCCTGGTCGGAACAGGCCCAGCGGCTGCGCATCGCCACCAAGTACGTCAACAGTGCCCGGGAGTATTTCGCCGACCAGGGTGTGCAGGTGGAGATCATCAAGTTGTACGGCTCCATGGAACTGGCGCCGCTGGTGGGGCTGTCCGACCTGATCGTCGACGTGGTCGACACCGGCAACACGCTCAAGGCCAACGGCCTCAGACCGCTGGAGAAGATCGCCGACATCAGTTCCCGGCTGGTGGTCAACCGGGCGTCGATGAAGCGCAAGCACGCCCGCGTCCAGGCCCTGATCGAGCAGTTGGCCGACGCCGTGCGCAAGCAGCAGGAACAGGCCGCATGAGTAGCGCGATTCAGCGATTGGACAGCGACGACGCTGATTTCTACACGCAGCTCGACGGGCTGCTCGCCTGGGAGCAGGTGTCGGATGCAAAAGTCGAGCATACGGTGCGCGAGATCATCAGTGGCGTGCGCGAACGCGGTGACGCCGCAGTGATCGAGTACACCAACCGCTTCGACCGCATGCACGCCACCGCTATGGCCGAGCTGGAAATCGGCCTGGATGCCCTGCAGCAGGCACTGGCCGCCATCCCGGCCGAACAGCGCGCCGCGCTGGAACGGGCCGCCGCCCGCGTGCACGCCTATGCCGAACACCAGAAAATGACTTCCTGGTCCTACACCGAGGCCGACGGCACCGTGCTCGGCCAGCAGATTGCGCCGCTGGACCGTGCCGGCCTGTACGTCCCGGGTGGCAAGGCCGCCTATCCCTCGTCGGTGCTGATGAATGCGATTCCGGCCAAGGTGGCGGGTGTGGCGGAACTGATCATGGTCGTGCCCACACCCGACGGGGTCAGCAATGAACTGGTACTGGCCGCGGCCGCGGTCGCCGGTGTCGACCGGGTGTTCGCCATCGGTGGCGCCCAGGCGGTGGCGGCACTGGCCTACGGGACCGAGACGGTGCCCCGGGTGGACAAGATTGTCGGCCCCGGCAACATCTACGTGGCCACCGCCAAGGGCATGGTGTTTGGCCAGGTCGGTATCGACATGATCGCCGGTCCGTCCGAGATCCTGGTGGTAT
>CBEUNK010000164.1:0-4558 GCA_965544455.1 uncultured Thiogranum sp. | reverse complement strand
GGCAGCCTGTGCTGCTTTAGGTTTCACCGATGTGAGCCCCGTTATTCACTTTACCCTTACGGGTAAAGGCGACCCTTGTTGATCGAACCCGCGTCCGCAAGCCCTCTGCCCTTGGCTCTACATGCTTATCCACGTCTTTAAATTTAGCTGGCGGCTACCCGACGGGCAGGGAAGACCGACAGCGATTCCGGTAAGGTTTTAACGCCTCCGCCCCGGAAGAGCTTCAGCGCGATCCTGTATGGGATGACTCCGGTGATCCGGGCGTACAGGCACACGCCGGGCCGAAGGCTTTACACCGGTTTTTAAGCGGCTAAAGCGTAGTTGTCGTCGTTGGCAACTATAAGTTTTACAGCTGGATTTACGAGGTTATCTGTCCCTCGGCATGCACCTCAGGTTTTGCAACCCACGTCGAAGCCAGGTCGCCCCCTTTGGAACGGTTTTATTATACCACAATACGTAAACCAGGTGTTTTCAGTCGCTTATAACAGGTAAAGGCTGCCAATGCCGGTGACCACTATCAGCACCAGCCCCGGGGCGAAATAGCGTGCCATGTTGCCGCCGGCGATGAAGAAAACCAGCATGCCCTTGACCAGGGTGTTGACCAGCGCGGCCAGCAGGATGGCGCGGCTGGCGACGTCGACGGACAGGTCGGTACGCGCCATGCTGGCCAGCGACAGCGTGATGGCATCCACGTCGGCCAGGCCCGAGACGGCGGCGAGCAGATAGATGCCGGTTTCGCCCAGCCAGGCGCGGAAGGCTTCGGCCAGCAGCATGATCGCCGCCAGCAGCAGGCCGAACTGCAGGGCTGACTTGAGCTGCAGCGGGTTCTGCAACCGCAGCGTGCCGGTATCACGGCCGGCCTTGCTGCTGCGCCACAGCCAGATACTGTAGACCGCCGCCGCTGCGGTGATCAGCAGCAGGGGTACCAACAGAGTGTTCAACAGGGCCGGATTGACGACACCGACCTCGATCAGCACGCGGGGAAACATGGTGCCCGAGGCCACCAGCGCGCCGGCCGCCAGCAGCCGGCCCATGTTGATTTCCCGGGCGAGGCGGGAAAAGTTGAGAGTGGTGGCGGTGGATGACACCACGCCGCCAAACAGGCCGGTCAACAGGATGCCGCGCTCGGTACCGGCCAGTTTCATCGCCAGGTATCCGGCGAACGACAGGCCGGCGATCAGCACCACCATCCACCAGACCTGGAAGGGGTTGAATGCCTCCCACGGCCCGTATCCCTGGTCCGGCAGTACCGGCAGCAGGACCACCGAGATCAGCAACAGCTTCAGTACGGCGTAGAATTCTTCCGGTTCCAGGCGGCGCAGCCAGCGGTGCAGGGTCGGTTTGAGGCTCAGCAGGGCGACGGTGACCACGGCGCCGGTGATGGCAATATGGACAAGGCCGCGGACCGCCAGCGCACCCAGGGCAAAGGTGACCAGGCAGGCAACCAGCGTGGTGATGCCGATGTCGCGTGCCGTGCGGCGGTCAGTTATATAGGCGGCGATCAGCACGGCGGTCAGGGCCAGGAAGGAAACACCCAGCAGCAGGTTGCCCAGGTCCTCGGCCAGCAGGGCCCACAGGCCGCCCAGCAGGCCCAGCAGGCCAAAAGTGCGGATGCCGGCGATCCGGCTGCCTTCTTCGGCCTCGCGTTCCTTCCAGCCGCGTTCCACGCCGATCAACAGCCCCAGCGCCAGTGCGACGCCCAGGTCGGTCAGTTGATCCATTGCCGGAATCCAGTTCCCCGCCGGTCAGTCGCCGGCGTCATCGGACGCGGGGCCGACACCGGCCTGGACGAGGAATTCGCGCAGGTGACGGATATCGTGCTTCTCGCACACGCCGCTGTGGTGCGGCCGGTGCAGGGTGCCCTGTACGCCGTTCAGCGTAATCCGCAGGCGCGCGCCGTGGGCGGGCTCGATGACGCCGCCCAGGTGACGCAGCAGGGATTCGATGTCCCGCCAGTGGATATTGCCACTGAGCGGGTTCGTGAAGATAGCATCCAGAATGTGTTGGTGTTTATGACCCATGGCTTTGCGTATTATACGGTCATGTCCGATTCCAGAGCCAATCCGTCCTGTGGCTTGCGCGGCGCGCCGGATCTCGAAGGGGTAACGCAGGTCGCACTGAACCCCGAGCCGTCACCGGCCGATTACCGCACCGCCATGCAACTGGCCGACGCCGAGGCACAGGCCCGCCTGGGTGATTACATGCTGTTGTCCTGGTATGACCGTGACCGTGATTTCGAATCCCCGCAGCACGCCAGTGAATGCCATCTCAACAGTGCGGTGCCCGGTTATGTGGATTATGGCGTGCACCACGGCGCCACGCTGATGGTGGATATCGAGGGCGGGCGTTTCGTGTTTTTCTACCTGCCGGTCGAGCTGTAGGCGGCTAGCGGTTTTTCAGGATACGCTGCTTGTCGCGTTGCCAGTCGCGGTCCTTGATGGCGGCGCGCTTGTCGTGTTCTTTTTTACCCTTGGCCAGGGCGATTTCCAGCTTGGCGCGGCCCTTGCGCCAGTACAGGGCGGTGGGGATCAGTGAATAGCCCTTGCGTTCCACGGCGCCGATCAGCCTGTCGATCTCGTCGCGGTGCAGCAGTAGTTTGCGTGTGCGCGTCGGGTCGGGGCGGATATGGGTCGAGGCGGTCGGCAGCGGCGTGATCAGGGCGCCGAACAGGTAGGCCTCACCGTCTTTCAGCAAGATGTAGCTGTCGACCAGCTGCACCTTGCCGGCGCGCAGGCTTTTCACTTCCCAGCCTTCCAGCGCCAGCCCGGCTTCCAGGCGGTCTTCCAGGGTGAACTCGTGGCGCGCTTTCTTGTTCAGCGCAATGGTGCTGCCGCCGTGGGTTTTAGCTTTCTTTTTTGCCGTTTTCGCCATCGGGCGCATTATACGCATCTGACCGGGAACTTGAGCCTTTTCGCTATTTTGCGGACAATCCCGCTCAGATTGAATAATCGGGGTTCCCATGGCAGAAGCAAGAAAATCCATCCACGGCAGCTGGTCGAGCCGTCTGGCCTTCGTACTGGCCGCCACCGGCTCGGCCGTGGGCCTGGGTAATATCTGGAAATTTCCCTACATCAGCGGTGAACACGGGGGTGGCGCCTTCGTGCTGGTCTACCTGGTCTGCATCGCCACCATCGGCATTCCCATCATGATGGCCGAGGTCATGCTCGGCCGCCGTGGCCGCCAGAGCCCGATCAATACCATGCGCACCCTGGCGGAAGAGGCCGGCGCGCACCGCTGGTGGCGCTGGCTGGGCTGGGCGGGCGTGCTGGCCGGTTTCCTGATCCTGTCCTATTACAGTGTTATCGCCGGCTGGGCATTGGCCTACGTGTTCCGCGCCATGGACGGCATGTTCACCGGCGCGACGGCCGAGGGCATCGGCAGTATTTTCGAGCAGCTGACCGGTGACCCGGAACGCCTGCTGGCCTGGCACACCCTGTTCATGGTCATGACCATGATCGTGGTGGCGCGCGGCGTGCGCAGCGGCCTGGAAAAGGCCGTGCGTTTCCTGGTGCCGGCGCTGTTCGTGATCCTGATCATGCTGGACGGCTATGCCATGGCCAGCGGCGCCTTCGACCAGGGGCTGAAATTCCTGTTCACGCCCGACTTCAGCAAAATCGACGCCAACGGCGTACTGATTGCCATGGGGCATGCCTTCTTCACTCTCAGCCTCGGCATGGGTGCGATCATGGTGTACGGCTCCTACCTGCCGGAGCGCGCCTCGATTGCCCGCACCAGTATCACCATTGCCCTGCTCGACACGCTGGTCGCACTGCTGGCGGGCATGGCGATTTTCCCCATCGTGTTTGTCAACGGCCTGGAGCCGGGCGCCGGGCCCGGCCTGATTTTCCAGACCCTGCCGATCGCCTTCGGCCACATGACCGGCGGGCTGGTGTTCGGCACGCTGTTTTTCATCCTCCTGGTGTTCGCTGCCTGGACCTCCGCGATTTCGCTGATCGAGCCCGCCGTCGCCTGGCTGGTGGAGAACCACGGTGTGAGCCGGGTACACGCCTCGGTGTACGCCGGGGGCGCCACCTGGGGCTTCGGTCTGCTGACTATTTTTTCCTTCAATCACTGGGCGGATTTTCACCCACTGTGGTTCATCCCCATTTTTGCCGATGACACGGTGTTCGACCTGCTGGACTATCTCACCGCCAATATCATGTTGCCGCTCGGCGGCCTGTTTATCGCCCTGTTCAGCGTCTGGGTCATGAAACGCGTTGACAGCCTGGAGGAACTGGACATGGGTGACGGGCCGGCCTTCCGCCTGTGGTATGCGCTGGTGCGCTACTTTACGCCGCTGGCGGTGCTGGTGGTGTTTCTCAATGTCACGGGGCTGTTCGATTTTTCCGGCCTGTTCGGGCTGGCCGGGTAGTGCCATGACGTCTATCAGCAAGTCGGCGCTGGTGCCGTACTCACCGGCAGAGATGTTCGCGCTGGTCGAGGACATCGAACAGTACCCGAAGTTTCTTCCCTGGTGCAGTGCGGCACGGGTGCTGGCGCGCGATACCGACGAGGTACGCGCCAGCATTTCCCTGTCGAAAGGCGGTGTCGAAAAGTC
>CBEUNK010000163.1:0-4576 GCA_965544455.1 uncultured Thiogranum sp. | reverse complement strand
AATCAGTGGCTGGCGGACACAGACTCGGCAGACAGGTTGGCGCAGGCACTCTACCAACGGGATTACAAAAATATCCGGCTGGGATTCAACGGCCATACGCTGACGGCCAGCCTCACCAATACGCGTATTTCCCAGATTGGGCGGGCCGTCGGCCGCGCGGCGCGCATTCTGCTGTCACTGGGTCCGGCGGATACCCGGGCCATACGGATCACCTACACTGACAAGGGCATGCCGCTGTTGGCCTATACGTTCACGGATACCCGGAAACTGCGGCGTTATTTCGACGGCCTGCTGTCACGCAAGCAGCTGGACCATTACCTCGAGATCAGCTATCCGGATCCATTACTCACCGCTGCATGGGACACCGATGAGATAGATATTCCGGCGCAGGACGACGCCGAGCTGTACCAGGATGTGCAGCGTACCGACGAAGGGCACATCCTCAGCTATCGCTTTGAATCCGAGGATCTGAGTACCTTTCAGATAGTGCCATTCAATGCCGGTGTATTTTTCAATGATCCGAATGGCGCAGCACGATTCAATTTTTTCACCCGGGCCAACTATACCCGGCAAGTCGGCCGAGGACTGTTTTTTGAAAGCAGCGCGGAAGCAACATTGTATGAAGACGTCAGCAGCGTGTCGGAACCTTCCAACAGCACCCTGCCGCACGTGCGCTCGGATATTGCGCTGTACCTGCAGGGTGGCGGCCGTTTCAAGTTGACACGCCTGCTGGTGAACCAGTTCCTGCAGCCCCGGGAACGGGTGTACGCACGGCTGTCGGCAGGGTTGTATGAAATGATGTTTGCCGGCGTCGGCGGCCAGGTGCTCTACCTGCCGAAGCAGGGAGACTGGGCGGCGGACTTTTCGCTCGACTGGCTGCGCCAGAGGTCAGCGGACGATATCTTTGAATTCCGGGATTATGATACCGTCACCGCCCTGGCGGCGCTGCATTATCGACTGCCCGCCTGGGGCCTCACCGCCACGGCGCGCGCGGGCCGGTTCCTGGCAAAAGACAAGGGCGTGCGCTTCGAGCTGAAACGCCGCTTCCGCTCGGGGATTACCTTTGGCGCCTGGTACACCCGAACAGACGGTGACGACATTACTTCTCCGGGCAGCCCGGGGGACCCGTATTATGACAAGGGCATTTTTATGTCCGTGCCCCTGGGCCCCATGTTGACCAGGGACACCCGGGCGCGCAGCGAATTCTCGCTTTCGCCCTGGACGCGTGACGTCGGACAAATGGTGGTTTCGCCCGCCGATCTGTACACTACGGTAGAGCGCAATCTGCTGCTGGACGACCCCGACCACGGTGTTGGCAGCCGTCTGGGGCAATAACTGGTGGCATAACTGGAAGTCCATGAGTAATAAGCGGAAATCGAAAACACTGGCCCGGTTTATCGGTTTTGTCGTGATGCTGGGTCTGGGTGCCGCGGTATTGGCGCAGATGCCGACCCCCCAGCAGCTGCAGCGTTTCGAGCAGCTGACACCCGAACAGCAGGCCCGGGTTATGAAGGCCATCGAGCAGGAAGAGGCCGGGCGGATAGAGGAACCGGCGCTCAGTGAGCCTGCGCTGGTTATGCCGATGCCCCCTGCAGAACCGGAAGAACGGGCGCGCGCGACCACGGCTCCCGAGGCAACGGTCACGGCGGACGTTGAGGAGCGTCCGGAGGATGAACCGGTGGACGTCGAAGAGCCGCTCAAACGGTTCGGCTACGAGTTGTTTGCCGGTACGCCCACTACCTTTGCACCGGCAACCGATATTCCTATCGATGTTGATTATGTGCTGGGTCCCGGAGACACGGTCAAGATCCAGTTGTTCGGCAAGGAGCACGCCGAGTATAGCCTGGTAGTGTCCCGGGAAGGCCGCCTGCATTTCCCCAAACTGGGACCGATCTCGGTAGCCGGTCTGACATTCCGGGAAATGCAGGAGGTCCTCAAAACCCAGATCGAAAAACAGATGATCGGCGAACAGGCGGTCATTACCCTGGGCGCCTTGCGCTCGATCCGGGTGTTTATTCTGGGTGATGTCAATCGGCCCGGTTCCTATACGGTCAGCGCCCTGTCCACCATGACCAACGCACTGTTTGTGAGCGGCGGCGTGAACGAGATCGGTTCGTTGCGCAATATTCAGTTGAAGCGTCATGGCAAAGTGGTTGCCAATCTGGATCTGTATGACCTGCTGTTACACGGCGATACCAGCCACGATGTCCGTCTGCAGCCGGGTGACGTAATTTTTGTACCACCGGTAGGGCGCACGGTCGGTGTGGCTGGAGAAGTGCGGCGACCGGCGATTTATGAATTGAAGCGGGAAAACAACCTGCGGCAGTTACTGGATTTATCGGGAGGGCTGTTGCCGACCGCTTATCCGCAGGCGTCACAGATCGAACGTATCAACCGGCGCGGTGAGCGTACCCTGGTGGATGTTGATCTGGGTGACAAGAAGGTGCTGGCGACCAGGGTGCGTGCCGGTGATACGCTGCGTGTTTTCTCCATACTCGAAAAAATGGAGGACATTGTTCTGCTGTCGGGCCATGTCCAGCGCCCCGGTGGTTATCAATGGCGCGCCGGCATGCGACTGTCGGACCTGGTCCCCTCGATCGAAAACGACCTGCTACCGCGCGCCGACCTGGATTACGCACTGGTCAAGCGGGAGCTGCCACCGGATTACCGTGTCGAGGTCTTTTCCGTGCGCCTGGGGCGGGCGCTGCAAAACCCGGCATCGGCCGACAACGTTGAGCTGCGCTCGCGTGACGAGGTCGTGGTTTTCGATGCCAGCGAGGATCGCAGCGAGACGGTGGACGCTCTTATTGAGTTACTCAGGGACCAGGCCAGTTTTGCCCGGCCCAGCCGGATTGTCAGTATCGGCGGCGTCGTCCGTCATCCCGGGAAATATCCGCTCGAAACAGCCATGAAAGTCAGTGACCTGATCAGGGCGGGCGGCGGCCTGAGCGAGGCGGCCTATGCGCTGGGCGCCGAGCTTACCCGATACGCGGTTGTAGAAGGCAGCTATCGCGAGGTGGCACACGTGGATGTCGATCTCGACGCTATTCTGAAGGGTAAGACCGATGCCGACCTGACGCTGCAGGCGCACGACGACCTGCATATCAAACGCCTGCCGGAATGGGCCGGCGCAGTCACCGTGGAAATCAAGGGCGAGGTGCGTTTTCCGGGCATCTATCCAATCGCGAGAGGGGAACAACTCAGCAAGCTTCTCGAGCGTGCCGGCGGGTTCACCGACATGGCTTTCCCCCAGGGTGCCGTGTTCCTGAGGGAGGAGCTTCGCGAGCGGGAGCGGCAACGCATCGCGGAGATGAGTCGCCGGCTGGAAGCCGACCTGGCGTCGCTGTCGCTGAAACTGGCGCAGGAAAAGGGCGGTGCCGCGGGGTCGCTGGAGATCGTTCGTGAGCTGGGCGATCAATTGCGATCGGTCGAACCCACCGGGCGCCTGGTCATCAACCTGCCACACCTGATCGAAGACACGCGGGGTGGGCGCCGCAGCGACTATGACGTGACACTGGCTGATGGCGATAAACTCTATATACCCCCCGTCACCCAGGAGGTAACCGTGACCGGCGAGGTGTTTTATCCCACCTCACACCTTTACACCAGGGGGCTGGACCGTGACCGTTACGTGAACATGAGCGGTGGCGCAACCGGCAAGGCGGATGCCAAGCGTATCTACGTCATTCGTGCGGACGGCAGCGTGGAATCCGGGAAAAACTGGTTTGAGGATATGAGCGCTGATGATATTCAACCGGGCGATACCATCGTCGTTCCGCTGGATGTCGACCGCGTCCGGCCAATCACGCTGTGGACCAATGTCAGCCAGATCATTTACCAGCTCGCGATTGCCGCTGCCAGTGCCAACGCCGTTGGCGTATTCTAGGGCCTGTCATGTACGCCAAGAGGAAAACACCGCGTGACAAGAGCAATGGGTCGGGCACGGATCTGCCCAGGGTTGCGCGTGTCTCGGTACATCATGATACGTCGGGCTCTTATGCCGACGAGGCGGAAATCAGCCTGTATGACCTCTGGCGGGTGCTCAGCGATTACCGGGCGGTGGTGCTGGGTATCACCCTGCTGGCGGCGCTGGTTTCCGGCCTGGCTGCGCTGTTGATGCCGCCGGTCTACCGGGCGGAAGTGCTGCTGGCGCCGGTGACCGACCTTGACGAGAATGACCGCTACCTGTCGCCCTTCAAGGATTTTGGAAATATCGCCGCGCTTGCAGGTATCAACCTGAATCAGCGGGACAGAAAAAGTGAATCCATCGCGACATTGAAGTCCCGAAAGTTCAGCGAGCAGTTTATACAGGACAACAAGCTGGACAGGCTTCTGTTTGCCGACCGGTGGGACAAAAAGCGGCAACGCTGGTCGGTGACGGATGATGCGGACATACCCACGCTGTGGGACACCTACAAAGTGTTCAACAAGGATATCCGGTGGATCCGCGAAGACAGAGGTACCGGCCTGATAACGCTTGCCGTTGTCTGGCAGGATCCCGAGGTCGCCGCCCAATGGGCAAATGAGCTGGTGGTGCGTGTCAACGCGACACTGCGTCAGGAGGCAGTCGACAGCT
>CBEUNK010000162.1:0-4580 GCA_965544455.1 uncultured Thiogranum sp. | reverse complement strand
GCGGCGCGGTCTTTTCATTATAGACGTCGAGACGGTTGGAAATGGCTTCCTCGGTTTCGTCGTCGCGCTGCACCACGGCGGCACCGCATTCGTCACAGACACCCTCGACTTTCGGTGGCTTGCTCTTGACGTTATAGATCGCGCCACAACCGGTACAGGTGCGGCGGGTGGTCAGGCGATCGAGAATCACTTCACGCGGCACGTCGAGGTTAACGGCCATATCCAGCTCGATACCGAGACGGGCCAGCAGTTCCTTCAGTGATTCGGCCTGGGGAATGGTGCGCGGAAAACCGTCCAGCAGGAAACCCTTCTCGCAATCGGGCTCCTGCAGGCGCTCTTCCATGATGCCCATGATCAGGTCGTCGGGTACCAGGTCGCCGGCGTCCATGAAGGCCTTGGCCTTCTTACCCAGTTCGGTGCCGGCGGCAACGGCGCCGCGCAGGATGTCACCGGTGGAAATCTGCACCGAGCCGTCGACATCGGTCAGCATCTTGGCCACGGTACCTTTGCCGGCTCCCGGCGCACCTAATAATATTAGTTTCACGAAACCTACTCCTCTGAAGTCAGTAAAAAATCCTGTGCGATACCCGTCTGTGACGGCGCCAATAGCAGCCGCGTATTGTGCGTGACTCCAAAGCAGCAATCAATTGCCGGGCGGGTTTCGGTTTTTCGTCGTCCCGGTGCAGGCCGGTGAGCGCGCGACGGGCGTCTGGATCCCGGCCTGCGCCGGGACGACGGGAACATCATCTTATACAGTAGGTTTAGATCTTAATTAACTGATATATATTCCTTATTCATAGGAAGAATGCTGCCTGCCCGGGCGATTTCTGCAGGCCCGCGAAGGACTAGCCGGTCTTTTCCCGGATCAGCAATTCAATCGTTTCGTCGGCAGTTTCGACACGCTCCCAGTTCATGCCCATGCTGGCGAGCATGGGGTACAGCAGCACCGGTTCCATGGGAAACCTGACCCGGAGCGTATCGCCCTCGGGCAGATCGGCCAGGGCATCCAGCACCTGTTCGATCGGTTCCGGCGCCGGCAAGTCGCTTACATCAAGGAAATGCTGTGTTGCGGTTGGCCGCTTCACCTGGCCGGATTCCCGCTGTACGGAAGCTGGGGCAATTCCATTAAGGACGGCATTGATCGACACCTCCTTTTGATCATTCCGGCATCGTTTCGCATACTAGGGGCGGAAAAACACCGTTGCCTTGACTTTTATCATCTGTCACCGTGGGCGGCGATTTGATTTATATCAAGGTGCAACGTGCAGACCCGTCCTAGTAATCATCTGATGTATACACGATTATCCGCCTGGAACGTACGCCTGCATTTTCGCCGCCTGTTAATGGTCCTGACAGTTGTGCTGTCATCACTGTCCCCGGTCATCGCCACCGCTGACAGCGCCCCGGATGTGCTGGCACTGGCGCAAGCCATGTTTCCCACCGCCGACAAGGTCGGTGCCTTCAGCGGCACACCAATGGCGGCCGAAGTGCAGCAGAACAACCATACCCTCGGCTATGTCTTCTTTACGGATGACGTACTGCCGATACCGGCTTACTCGGGCAAGCCGGTCAACTGCCTGGTGGGTTTCGATCTGCATGGAAAGATCAGGGGCGTCAACATCGTCCACCATGAGGAGCCGATCCTGGTGGTCGGTATTTCCGATGCCGACCTGGCGCGTTTTACCTCGCAATACAACGACCTGCCCATTCAGAACGACATCCGCATCGGCGGCAGGGAGAAACCGGGGCGCTCGGTTATCGACGGCATCAGCGGCGCCACTATCACCACCATGGTGATCAACCGCACCATCAACCTGGGCGTGAAAAAGGTGGCCGCCAAGCGCGACCTGCTGAAAAAATCCACCGATGGCGGTTTCAGTTTCGAACAACCGCCCCCCCTGTGGGAGCAGTTATGGAATGCACGGACGTCTCACATCGTGGTGCTCGTTCTGGGCCTGTTTATCCTGCTGTGTATCCTGCTGTTCCAGGACTGGCTCGCCGGCCATCCGACACTGCTGATCTACCTGCGCAACCTCTACCTGGTCTTCACGGTGATATTCATCGGATTGATCGCCGGGGGGCAGCTGTCCATTGTCAACGTGCTGACCTTCACCAACTCCTTATTGCAGCGTTTCAGCTGGGAAAGTTTCCTGATGGACCCGATACTGTTCCTGCTCTGGTCATTCGTCGCCCTGACGGTATTGCTGTGGGGTCGCGGCGTCTACTGCGGCTGGCTGTGCCCTTTCGGTGCACTGCAGGAACTGCTGTTCCGCCTGGCCCGCCGCCTGAAACTGCCCGAGTGGGAACCGCCGGAGATTCTCCACGAACGGCTTCTGGCGATTAAATATCTTGTTATGCTGGGCCTGTTCGGCCTGTCACTGCAGTCGCTGGCCCGCGCCGAGCGCTTTGCCGAGGTGGAACCGTTCAAAACCGCCTTTTCCCTGCACTTCTGGCGGGACTGGCCGTTTGTCGTCTATGCCCTGCTGATCCTCGGGCTGGGACTGGTGGTGCGCAAGGCCTACTGCCGCTACCTCTGCCCACTGGGTGCCTCGCTGACTTTTCCCAGCCGTTTCCGCATTTTCGACTGGTTGCGACGCCGCAAGGAGTGCGGGCACCCCTGCCAGATCTGCGCGCGCGGGTGCGAGGTTCGCGCCATCCGGCCGACCGGCGAGATTATCAGTAATGAGTGCCACCATTGCCTGGACTGCCAGGTCACATTCTGGGACCGCTATACCTGCCCTCCCCTGGTTGAAAAGCGCAAGAAACGCGAGCGTGCCGCCAGGCTCAATCAGCCGAATTCTTGATCTACATCAAAAACCAGCCCACAGTATTCAACTGGTTGACTTCTAGTTGACTTTTATCAAGGCCGCATGCCGACCTGCTTCTACACTCGCCCTACCGTGACTCATTTGCACCCAAGCCCTAACAGGAGGGATTCCGTATGAAAGCCAAGTCGATCGGCGGTGTGTTCGCATTGTCATCAATGATACTGGCCATGAACATCGCCATGGCCACCGAAAGTGGGCACCCCGGCACACCCGAGGAAAGCCTGCGCTACGAAGGGGCCCCAGCCGGCACCAAACCCGGTGAGGCCAAAGACCTGGTGAGCACCACCGGTCCTGCCATGACCAAGGCCGAGTTTGACCGTGCAAAGAAAATCTTTTTCGAGCGTTGCGCCGGTTGCCACGGCGTGCTGCGCAAGGGTGCCACCGGCAAACCGCTGACGCCGGATATCACGCGCGAGCGCGGCAGCGTTTATCTCAAAACTTTCATCAACTTCGGCTCACCGGCGGGTATGCCGAACTGGGGCTCCTCCGGTGAATTGACCGAGGCGGATATCGATCTCATGGCCAACTATCTGCAGCACGAGCCGCCGATGCCGCCCGAATATGGCATGAAAGAGATGAAGGCCAGCTGGAAAGTGCTGGTACCGCCGGATAAACGGCCCAAGAAGCAGATGAACAAGCTCAATCTGCAGAATGTCTTCTCCGTCACGTTACGTGACGCAGGCCAGGTCGCCCTGATCGACGGCGACAGCAAAAAAATCATCACCACCATCGATACCGGTTATGCCGTGCATATCTCTCGCTTATCGGCTTCCGGACGTTACCTGTTCGTTATCGGTCGTGATGCCAAGCTCAACATGATCGACCTGTGGATGAAGACCCCCAAAACCGTGGCCGAGATCAAAACCGGTATGGAGGCGCGCTCAGTCGAGACGTCGAAGTACAAGGGCTGGGAAGACAAGTACGCCATCGCCGGCACCTACTGGCCGCCACAGTACGTGATCATGGACGGCGAAACCCTGGAACCGCTGAAGATCGTCGCCACGCGTGGTATGACAGTGGATACGCAGGAGTACCATCCTGAACCGCGTGTGGCAGCGATTGTTGCCTCTCACGAGCACCCCGAGTTCATCGTCAACGTCAAGGAAACCGGTAAAGTGTTGATGGTGAATTATTCTGACCTCGATAACCTCGAAGTAACTACCATTAACGCCGCACGCTTCCTGCACGACGGCGGCTGGGATGCCACCCAGCGCTACTTCCTGACCGCCGCCAACAAGTCGAACAAGATTGCCGTCATCGACTCCAAGGAGGACAAGCTTACGGCACTGGTCGACGTCGGCAAGATCCCCCACCCCGGCCGTGGCGCCAACTTCGTCGATCCGAAATTCGGACCGGTGTGGGCCACCAGTCACCTGGGCGACAACAGCATCGTACTCATCGGCACCGACCCGAAGAAGCACGCCAAGAACGCCTGGAAGGTGGTACGCAAGCTCGACGGACAGGGTGGCGGCTCGCTGTTCATCAAGACCCATCCCAAGTCGGGGCACCTGTATGTCGACACCGCACTGAACCCGGATACCAAGATCAGCCAGTCGGTTGCCGTATTCGACATCAAGAGCCTCGACAAGGGCTTCAAGGTGTTGCCGATCGCCGAGTGGGCCGAACTGGGTGAGGGACCGAAACGCGTGGTTCAGCCCGAGTACAACAAGGCCGGCGATGAAGTCTGGTTCTCGGTGTGGAACGGCAAGACTGAAGAATCCGCGCTGGTGGTACTCGACGACAAGACGCTGA
>CBEUNK010000161.1:0-4603 GCA_965544455.1 uncultured Thiogranum sp. | reverse complement strand
GGTGCTACAATAGCGTCTTTGTAACCGTTTATTCTGCAGCCCGGCATGCCCCACCGTATTCGCGAAATCCCCTATAACTACACGTCTTTTTCCGACCATGAAATCGTGGTGCGCTTTCTCGGCGAGGAAATGTGGCGGGTTATCGAGGGGCTGCGGGAAGAACGCCGCACCGGTCGTTCGGCGCGCATGCTGTTCGAGGTGCTGGGCGACCTGTGGGTGGTGACGCGCAACCCGTACATCCAGGACGACCTGCTGGAAAACCGCAAGCGGTTCGAGTCGCTGACCCACGCCCTGAATCACCGCCTCGACCAGATCGTGGCACGCGCCAATGGCAATAACGAGGCCCTGCGTCTGGTCGACCGTGCACGCGAGGCGGTGAAACAGTTCGAGGCCTGGTTCCCGCAGACACGCGAGCTGCGTACCCGCATCCGCCGCCGCCTGGCACGGGTGACGCGTGCCGACAACGTCGATTTCGGCGGCCTGGCGCGGGTGTCGCACGCCACGGATGCAACCGACTGGCGCGTGGAACTGCCGTTCGTGGTCATCAGTCCCGACAGCGAACAGGAAGTTGCCGCGGTGGTGCGCGCCTGCATCGACCTGGGCCTGACCATCATTCCCCGCGGCGGCGGTACCGGCTATACCGGGGGTGCGGTGCCGCTGCACGGCGACACGGCCGTGATCAATACGGAAAAACTGGAAGCGCTGGGCGCCGTTACCCTGCAAACCCTGGAAGGTGTGGTCGAACCGGTACCCACGGTGCGCGCCGAGGGTGGCGTGGTCACCCGCCGCGTGGCCGAGAGCGCCGAGGCCGCGGGCTATGTGTTCGCCGTCGACCCGACGTCGCAGGATGCCTCGACCATCGGCGGTAATGTCGCCATGAACGCCGGCGGCAAAAAGGCCGTGTTGTGGGGCACCACGCTGGATAACCTGGTTTCCTGGCGGCTGGTTACGCCGGACGGTGACTGGCAGGAAGTCACTCGGCTGGACCATAACCTCGGCAAAATTCATGAGCAGGCGCAGGTCCGCTTTCGTATCCAGCGCTATGCCGAAGACGGGCGAACGCCGAAGGGAGAGGCCGAGGTCCTGGCCATGCCGGGGCAGGCCCTGCGCAAGACCGGCCTGGGCAAGGACGTCACCGACAAGTTTCTCGGCGGCCTGCCGGGTATCCAGAAGGAGGGCTGCGACGGGCTGATTACCTCGGCGGTGTTCGTGCTGCACCGCCTGCCGGCCTTCACGCGGACCCTGTGCCTGGAGTTTTTCGGTACGGATGTCTCTCGGGCCGTACCGGCCATTGTCGAGACCAAGGACTACCTGGACCGGCACGCGGGCGTGGTGCTGGCCGGGCTGGAACACCTTGATGAGCGTTACGTGCGCGCCGTGAAGTACAGCACCAAGGCGCCGCGCCGCGAGCTGCCCAAGATGGTGTTACTGCTGGATGTCGCCGGTGACGATGAAAATAGCGTGGCCGAGGCCGCCTCGGCGGTGGTGCGCCTGGCCAACCAGCGTGGTGGTGAAGGCTTTATCGCGGTCAGCCCCGAGGCGCGCCGCCAGTTCTGGCTCGACCGGGCGCGTACGGCGGCGATCGCGGCGCATACCAACGCGTTCAAGATCAACGAAGACGTGGTCATTCCGCTGCAGCGGCTGAGCGACTACAACGAGGGTATCGAGCGCATCAACATTGAGTACTCGATACGCAACAAGCTGGCGATGATTGCGGCGGTGAGCGAATACCTGAACGGCAGCCTGCCGGAGCTGCGCCAGCACGAAGACTATGAAGACAGCGAGGAAAACCGCGCCATCCTGGCCGGTAAAACCGGTGCGGCACTGCAGCACCTGGCGGAAACCGGCGACCGCTGGCAGCAGGTGCTGGACCGCTTCGAGTCACCCGCTGCCGGGTGTGATGCCTTGCTGGATGATACGGCGCGGGCGGCGCTGAGACCGGGCGACCGTCTCATCGACCTGTTGCTGCGCCGCGATTTGCGTATTTCCTACCGTGCCGGGGTCGAGCGCCCCCTGAAAGCCATTTTCGGTGGCCGGGAGTTCGAGGCAGTGCGGGAACGCCTCGACAGTATTCACCGCCGGGTGCGTTCGAGCCGCCTGTTCGTCGCCACCCACATGCACGCCGGTGATGGCAACGTGCACACCAACATCCCGGTCAACTCCAATGACTATGCCATGCTGCACGAGGCCGGGCGCATCGTCGACCGGGTGATGGCGCTGGCAACGTCACTGGACGGCGTGATTTCGGGTGAACACGGCATCGGCCTGACCAAGATCCAGTACCTGGAGCCGGCGGTGCTGCAGGCGTTTGCCGACTACAAGCAGCGTGTCGATCCCGACGGTGTGTTCAATCGCGGCAAACTGTTGCAGGGGGCAACGCTGGACAGTGCCTATACGCCGTCGTTACGCCTGGTGCAGCAGGAGGCCCTGCTGCTGGAAGCTTCCGAGCTGGGTGCGCTGAATAATGATATCCGCAACTGTCTGCGCTGCGGCAAGTGCAAACCGGTGTGTAATACCCATATCCCGCGCGCCAACCTGCTGTACTCGCCGCGCAACAAGATCCTGGCGACCGGCGTGGTGATCGAGGCGTTCCTGTACGAGGAACAGACGCGCCGCGGCCTGTCGACACGGCACTTCGACGAGATGAATGATGTGGCCGACCATTGCACGGTGTGCCACAAGTGCCTCAGCCCCTGCCCGGTGGATATCGATTTCGGCGACGTGTCGGTACGCATGCGCAGCATCCTGCGTAACCAGGGCAAGAAGCGTTTCAGCCCCGCCAGCTGGCTGGCCATGGCGTTTTTGAATATCACCGACCCGGCCACGATCAAGCTGATGCGCAAGGCTATGATCGAATGGGGTTACAAGGGGCAGCGCTTCGCGCACCAGCTGTGGCGCCGTTCCGGCGGGGGGAGAGCAAGCCTGCCGGCTTCGACCTCGGGCCGGATGACGGTCAGCGAGCAGGTCATCAACTTTGTCAAAAAACCCATGCCCGGCGGACTGCCGGTGCAGACCACACGTGCCATGCTGGGCGTCGAGGACAACAAGGTGGTACCGATTCTGCG
Organism: uncultured Thiogranum sp.; assembly: GCA_965544455.1. Lineage (GTDB taxonomy): Bacteria > Pseudomonadota > Gammaproteobacteria > DSM-19610 > DSM-19610 > Thiogranum. Next base: position 1,538 of record CBEUNK010000161.1, on the reverse strand, counting down.
CGACGCCGCCAGGGTCGGCGACGATTCGGACGCGGTGTTCTATTTCCCCGGCTGCGGGTCGGAGCGCCTGTTCAGCGAGGTGGGGCTGGCGACGCTGGCCATGCTCTACGACGTGGGTGCGCAGACCGTGCTGCCGCCGGGCTACCTGTGCTGTGGTTACCCGCAGACGGCGTCCGGCGACCAGGCGAAGGGTAAACAGATCAGCACCGACAACCGGGTCCTGTTTCACCGCGTGGCCAATACCCTCAACTACATGGACATCAAGACGGTGATTGTTTCCTGCGGTACCTGCATGGACCAGTTGCAGCAGTACCGGTTCGAGCAGATCTTTCCCGGCTGCCGCCTGCTGGACATTCACGAGTACCTGATGGAGAAGGGTGTCAGCCTGGCGGGTGTCGAGGGCCGACAGTATCTTTACCACGATCCCTGCCATACGCCGATGAAAACCTATGCACCGCTCGAAGTCGCAGGCAAGCTGCTGGGCGGCGAGGTGCGCCTGTCCGACCGGTGTTGCGGCGAGGCCGGCACGCTGGCGGTGTCGCGGCCGGATATCGCCACCCAGATCCGTTTCCGCAAGGAGCAGGAACTGCACCAGGGTATCCGGGATTACACGGGTCGCGACCGCGCGGAGCAGGGCGAGGTGAAGTTGCTGACGTCCTGTCCCGCCTGCCAGCAGGGTCTGGCCCGCTACCAGGAAGATACCGGCCTGGAATCCGGTTACATTGTCGTCGAGCTGGCAAACCACAGGCTCGGTGACGACTGGCAACGGGCGTTCATCGAGCGGGTGAAAGCCGGCGGTATCGAGCGTGTGCTGCTGTGAATCTATTGCCGTCATTGCGAGCTTGGCGCGGCAATCTCATGACGTGGCAGCAGATGGTTGAAGATTGCCGCGCTACGCTCGCAATGACAGGTATTTAACCCAAGAGAGATGAATCTTGTTCCGTAAAGCCAGATCCGAAGATATCGATGTCCTGCACCAACTGTTGATCAGCGAGGCTGCCCAGGGCCGGTTCGATCCACGCCTGGCCGAGGAACCCTACCGCAGCGGTTTGCGCAAGAACCTGAATAACATCCGCAAGCGCGGCCGCCGCCTCGACGAGGACCTGCCGGCACAACTGCTGGTATGGGAACAGGACGGCAAGCTGGCCGGTTGTGCCATCAACAGCGCCATCCTGCCGGGTGCCGGTAACGAGATCTGGGTGATCGCCGTGTTACCGGAGGCGCGTGGCGAGGGAGTCGGGCGCGCCATTAACGACGCCCTGCTCGCGGCCTTGCACCCGCGCGTCGACCTGTTTGCCCGCTGTGCGCCCCAGGCGCAGGTCGCCTGCGAGATGTTCCTGCGCCGTGGCTTCCTGCCGCTGGATACCACTGACCAGGGTATGCGCGTGTTGAAGCTGCCGAAAATGGGGTCGGCACTGGCGACGCAAAGCGCCGGTCATCAGAACCTGGACAAATTTCTCGAGATTCCGCTCTGAGCTTCCCTAGATGACGCAACACCCCAGCTGAAAAGCGATATCCTCTGTCGCCTGGCGGACGTG
>CBEUNK010000160.1:0-4605 GCA_965544455.1 uncultured Thiogranum sp. | reverse complement strand
GATCGTGATCGAATGCGCGCTGAAAATGATTACCAGGTAAACCTGAAATCAGAGCTGGAAGTAAGGCTGATGAATGAAAAGATTGACCAGCTTCTGCACCAGGAAATGCGCCGCTTTATGGAAATACAGCAGATCCAGATGGATATGCTGAATGAGGTACACAAAAAATTAGGCTGATGGTCAGAACCTGTGCTTTTTTAATGAGAATTTCTGTCAGTATTGTTACTTCGTGCCGGACCAGGGTATTGCGCAGGCATTACCGTGAATCTTCGGGGAATGGGCGTTAAACTGCCTGTACTCGGACTGATTCTGTACCTGTTGTTGATGCTGGTTTCCCTCATGATTTGCTACTCCGCCTCATTGAAGCTGACAGCCAGGAAATTTTCGCGGATGTTTGCATGAGTTGCAGCAACGTGTTCGCCAGTGCAGCCGTCGGCAAATGCATGCGGCCTATGATAAAACCGCCCGCGACAGTAATCCCGAGTGCTTTTAAGGTATGGCGTTGAAACCACGCGGTTGGACTGGCGTGATCCGCCGCCGCCCGTAAGCGGGCCTTGGCCTGTTCGGTAGTTAGTGGCTCAGACGTGTTGCCATCCATATCAGCCCTCCCGCTATGATCAGCAGGCATGCACCGACCAGTAATGCTGCGCCGGGCATGCCAACAACCACTACCAGCCATTGAAACAGCGCCCAGAGGCAGAAACCGATGCCAGCGACAAATAATAGGGCCGCTGCCGCCAGGCTGGCCAGCCCCAAACCGGTGCGCAACGCACCTCGGCGCAAGGCCCGGCCTTCGGCCTCCATCAGGTCGGCGATGGCGATAACGAATTCCGCTAGACTATTCAGTGTCTACCCCCCATATCCATTAGTTTGGCGATGATGAAACCCAGACCGAAGGCGGTCAACATGCTGCCGCCTGGGTGGGCCGTGATTTTGTCTTCAATTTCGCCTACGGTTGCCCGTCCCTCATAGAGGGCTTCATTGAGCTTGCGTTCGACGTCCTCCCACGCATTTTGTGCCCGCTGTTGTGCATCTGCCTTGGTGTTTGATACCTTTTCAGACGTGACATCCTTAATCGCCGCGGTCAAGCCGCCGATGTCGCTACGTAGTTGGGCAATATCCGCCTTAAGGGCATCCAGTTCTTTGCGAATCGGATCTTCTACCATAATTGTCTCCTTGTTAACTTCCAATTACCGATGCGGTATCTGACTCGGCATAGCACCAATTAACGCATTGTAATACGAGTATAAAGATATCGCTAACGGCCAGATGGTAAAGCTTGTTTTATGCTATCAATAAAGCATAGCAAAGTCTTCCCCAATGTGGGGTCGTGCATCGGAAATCAATCAAGCCGTTTTCTGAAACGCAGTATCGCCAAAGCCAGGGTTAACAAGGTAATCAGGATCAGGATGCCGAGTTCGGGATAGAGTTCGGGAATGCTTGCTCCGCGTAACATAACACCACGAATCAGGCGCACGAAATGCGTCAATGGCAGCACCTCGGCGATCCACTGCGCCAGTTTCGGCATGCCGTCAAAAGGAAACATAAAGCCGGATAGCAGGATGGACGGCAGCATCACGAAAAACGCCATTTGCACGGCCTGAAACTGACTTTTCGCCAGGGTTGAAAACAGCAATCCCAGCGTCAGATTGGCGGCCACCAGCATCAATGACACGACATAGACCTGAAACAGGCTACCGCGCAGGGGCACGTCAAACAGCCACATGCCAAGCATTAGCACCAGGGTGACCTGTACGAAACCGATGACGACATAAGGCAGAACCTTGCCTATCATCAGTTCCGTGGTCGAGATCGGGGTGTTGATCAGCAATTCAAGATTGCCGCGCTCGCGTTCACGAACGATGGCTACCGCGGTGAATATCATCATGGTCATGGTCAGGATCACGCCGATCAGGCCTGGCACCACGTTCACTGCCGAGCGCCGTTCGGGATTGTAGTAGTTACGCAGCTCGAACAGGCGCGCAGCGGGCGGTGGTCCAGTCTGGGTGTCCTGCCTGAATTGCATGGCGGTCAGTTGTTGCGCTACGCCAAGGATAATCGGGTCACTGCCATCGACCAGCAACTGCGCCGCGGGCCGGGTGGGGTCCTGGATACGCCGTTCAAAATCGGCCGGAATGAAAATGCCCAGGCTGATTTTACCGGCCCGCATCAGGTCCTCGATTTCGCTGGCCTGGTTCACCTGGTAACGCAGATCGGCCACCTGGCTGGCGCGGATATCGGCGATCAGGTTGCGGGATAACTGGGTGTTAGCCTGATCCGCCACCGCAGTGCTGATATGCCTGACGTCGGTATTGATGGCGTAGCCAAACATCAGGATCTGCATCGCGGGGATGCCGAAGATCATGCCAAAGGTCAGCCGGTCTCGCTTTAACTGCCAGATTTCCTTACGCATCACCGCCCACAGCCGTCGCCAGAAGCCCGTCATAGCGCCTCCCGCCCCTTACGTGTGGCCATCACAAACACATCTTCCAGGTTGGCGGGAACCACGGCCACCTCATGATGATCGATCTGCGAATCCAGCCGCTGGCGCAGCAGGTCGCTGGGATCGGCGACGTCGCGGGACAACAGGACCCGCAGGTGCTCCCCCAGCTGGGTGACGCTATAGACTTCCGGCCATGCCAGAATAGTCCGCCTGAGGTCAGTGCCATCTCGGGTGGGAATGCTGACGACCGTGGCGTCGAGCCGGTCCATCAGTTCCGGCGGTGCGCCATCGGCGACCTTGCGTCCCTGGTCGAGTATTGCCAGGCGATGACAGCGCTCGGCCTCGTCCATGTAATGGGTGGTGACCAGGATGGTCACCCCCTGTCCGGCCAGATCAAATAATACATCCCAGAAGTCGCGCCGGCTTTGCGGATCGACCGCGCTGGTCGGCTCGTCCAGCAGCAGTAATTCGGGCCGGTGCAGGGTCGCCGCGGCCAGTGCCAGGCGCTGGCGCTGGCCGCCACTCATGGTACCGGCAAACTGATCGCTTTGCGGCTGCAAGCCATACATCTCCATGGCCTCGGCAATGCGCGTTTTCACCTGCGAGACGGGGATCAGATAGACATCGGCCATAAAACGCAGGTTTTCGTTGACGGTCAGATCGTCATACAGTGAAAACTCCTGTGTCATGTAACCGATATGCGGTTTGAGGCGCTCGGCTTGTTGCGGTACCCGGTAGCCCAGCACATCGGCCTCGCCGGAGCTGGGTAAGATCAGCCCACACAACATGCGGATGGTGGTGGTCTTGCCCGAGCCATTGGGGCCAAGAAAACCGTATATCGATGCCCGCGGTACATCCAGATCGAGCTTGTCTACAGCGAGCAGGTCGCCAAAGCGACGACTCAAGGCATGACTGCTGATAACCGAATCGCTCGTCATTCGTTTGCGCCGTTGCCGGCATCGTCTATGAAGATAACCTGTAAAGGTGTGCCCGCACTTAGCACGCCGGCCTGCGCATCGAGCAGGTCGACCTTGGCCAGATAGGCCAGCCGCGAGCGGTCGTGTGCGGTCAGCGAGTAGTACGGGGTGAAGCTCGGGTCACGGCTTATCATACGCACACGCCCTGCAAACGTCTTATCGACACCGTCCACCCGGATTTCGGCACGACTGCCAGGCCGGATGTCCGCTCGCATCTGCTCCGGGACATAAACTCGTGCATAGGGTGTCTCATTGACCAGCAATACCGCCACGACACTGCCTCGTGGCGGTTGCTCACCGACGATGAAAGGCAGGCTGTCGATGCGGCCGTCCCGGGGCGCGGTGATCGTGAGGCGTTTTAAGTTGATTTGCAGGTGACGCACCCTGGCAATGGCGCTGGCTACGTCCGCGCGTGCCTGTGCTATCTGTTCAGCGCGGGTGCCATGCAGCAGTTTGTCCAGCCTGGCCTGGTTTAGAGCGAGAGTGGCCTTTGCGGTTCTCTGCTCACTTTCGGCCTTATCCAGGGCTTCAGGACTGACCAGTTTCTGCTTCTGGAGTTTTTTAACACGTGTGTATTCTGCCTTTGCCAGCTGGAAGGCGACGCGTGCGGCCTCAAGCTTTGCTTTGGCCACGGCAATATCCTCCTTGCGTGGTCCCGCGAGTAATTCCTGAAGTTTTGCTTCAGCCTGTTGCTGACTTGCCAACGCCGCATCGAGATCACTCTGGGTACGTTGCGTATCCTGCTGCAGTAAACTTTGGCCGGCTTTAACCTGTTCGCCTTCATGAACATCAATCCGGATAATGGGTTCATTGCTTTCGGCAATCAACTCCACTCTTTCCCATTCGAGGATGCCGACAACCGGTATCTGATCACCCGGCGAACTGCAACCGCTTATGGCGGCGTAGAGTGCGAGTGCTGACAGTAAGCGAAAAATATTAAATCTGAATAATATGGGCATTGAACCACGAGTCCTCACTACCGAAAATCGCATATCCTTTGATATCGTGCCAGCTGGCCCCATCCGCTTGGCTACGTGCCAGTCTACCTGTTTGTTACCGGGTTTTCACTAACGTAACGGAATCCAGATGGCGTATCACCGCTGCCAGGTGATCAAGGCGATTTCGGCCGGAATCTGTACCTCAGGATGGTACGGTATTACTCGCGGTGTAAAGTCCGTGGCGGGG
>CBEUNK010000159.1:0-4633 GCA_965544455.1 uncultured Thiogranum sp. | reverse complement strand
TGCAACAAGCGAGTCGCTGACAAAGTGTTGCGCCGGGGGAATCCGGGCGAGCAGGCAGGATAGGGTGTTATCAATGCAACCCGGAATAACCGGTGCTTCAGACGCATAGTTTGTCACAGCGCGTATCCGATCCGTGCTCAGGGAGGTGCCGCCGATCTATGCCGTTCGCCAAAGACGGGCAAGTAGAATCAGGTAAGCACTGGTCCAAGTGACTGCCGCCAGCCACAGCAGACCGTGTTGTTCAGTGGGTACCGCCGGCGCGATGAGGCGTGCGATTGCCGCTGCGCTGACCAGGAGCGCCGCAATACCGATGTCACTGAAATTAACGATCGGCTTGCGTGCCCGTAATGTGGCTGTCCGAGCCATCATTACCAGCGTCAGTGTGCCGAGTGCCCCGATACCGATGCCGTGCAGTATGCCTGTCACAGGAAGGTTTCCGCCGAGCTGGGTGATCCCTTTCAACGCCAACCCCGGCACGAGCCAGAGATAGCCGAGCGCGAGCGTCCAGAGGTGTGGCTGTGACAACGCGCAGTGAAGTTGCCATGGAATAACGCGCACCAGCGTCAGGATCGCTGCGCCCATGCAGAGTGCCCCGGCGATAGTTTCAAGTGCAAACGCATCGCACACTGCCGCACCGCCCACCAGTGCCGCCAGTGGAAGTTCGTAGCGGGGTTGCGAATGATCGTGCCGCGCAGTACCCCGCCGTTCGAGATGACCGCCCACCGCCGCACGCAGAGCGCGGCCGCCAACGAGTAACAGCAGCAAGGCGAACAGATCAATGGTGGCTAGCAGTGCCTGCGATTGCAGCAGTGCACCAAACCATACCTTACCTGCCCACCAGGCCGCATCGGCGGCGACCAGACCGGCGAGTATCGCGGGCAGGATACGGTTTTCCCGGCGCTTGGCGCCGGCCAGCAAGGGGGGAGCGGTTACGATAAATACTGTAATCGGAAATGCCATACCGACTATGAACGCCAGCGGACCGCTTGCGGTCGCCGCGGCAAGACGGGCGGCGATCCAGGTGCCGATCATAATCCAGGTCGCGGCGCGGTCCGTTCGTGTGGATAGAAATCCCGCAATCACGGCAAATGCGAAGCCAAACAGCATCTCGTGTCCGTGCCATTCAGTACCGGTTAAGGCAGGATAGCTGCGTCGAACGCCCAGCCACAGTGGTACCGTGGCGAGTGCAAACAACGTCGCCAGGGGGAACAGCAGGCGATACGCCATGAGCGGCCGTCGAGTGCTTTGTGCTTCAGTTTTTCGCCGTTGCAAATCAAAGCGCCTCGACATAAACGAATCCCGGATCCCTCTCTGGTGTTTAGCCTGCGAGAGAGAACCGGGGAACGTGATGAAATCCAGCTAACGAGCGCTATCGGCTCCCGTTCAACAGCCTGACTGTGATTGTAAAGGCAAGCCTGAATTTAATCACGCCAGCGCGTAAAGACATAGTCGTTGTCTTTTTGCGAGGTATGGCAGGCGAAACAGGATTGTCCGCCGTCATCGACCAGGCGTTCTGTATGGCTGTCGCCCTTGAAACCCTCGAAACCCCAGCCGCCAGTCGAAGGGTATTTGGCGCTGTCCCTGACCATGACGCCCAGCAGGACACGGTCGCCTTCTGTCGAAGCCTTGTCTTGCGTCTGATACTCGAGCAGATCAAACACCAGAACGGCGCCTTCGTCGAACGTCCCTGTGTGCGCGCCTTTTACAGCCTTCTCGTTGCCATAGACGTGGTGAATACCCTGGAAAGGATTTTCCAGCGGATGTCCCTCGTGCAGCACCATGGTCTTGATATGGGTCCAGGCTCGGTAGCCATCCGGGTAGTCAATATTGCCACCGGCATGCGAGTGGGCGGCAACCAGTATCATGGATGACAGTACCAGGTTGAGCAGATTGTGTTTCATCATCTTTCTCCTGTGGTGTGTTGTTGTACGTCAGGCGGCGGGGACTCCTTTCATACAGACTCAGATATGCGGTCTGGGCCAAAAAGTATCGACACGAAACAAGATAGATGGACTATACGTATTTGTCAAGAAAGTTTCGACACGCTACTATTAGGTTATGTCGACAGGAACGAGTGAAGTACACGACCTGATAGAACGCCTGGGCAACCTGGTGCGAGCCGATGTGCGTGCGGTATGCCATGCTTATGGCGTGCGGCCGGTTCAGCTGGAGGCCTTGAATTATCTGACACATTGCAATCGCTACTCCGACACGCCGCAGGCGGTCACGGAATACCTGGGGTTGACCAAAGGGACCGTGTCCCAGACGCTCAAGGTATTGGAAGAGAAAAAGTTGTTGCGAAAGCAGAGTGATGCCAACGATAAACGGTTGGTGCATCTCAAGCCCACTGCCAAAGGGTTGCGACTGGTCGAAACCGCAGTACCCTCCGCATCGCTGGTGCTGGGGACCGACCAGCTTTCAGCATCTGAACGACAGGTGACTGTCGAGGCCCTGCGTGTATTGCTGCGTTCAGTTCAGAAGGCAAACAGTTTCAGAACCTTCGCCCCCTGTCACACCTGCCGGTTCAATCAGGGGCGCGAAGGGCGTTACCTTTGTGGCCTGACCGGAGAGCCGTTGACGGCGCAGGATGTGATGCGGATTTGCCGCGAGCACCAATACCCCGAGATGGTTGCGGAGAGCTTGATGCGTCAACCCGGGCGCGGTTCGGTATAACGGTCGAAGAACAGCCGCACCAGGTCCGAACGCGTGACCATGCCGACGACCCGATGCTCCTTGTCACAGACGACGACACGCTTGACGCTGTTGCGCTTCATTACCTCGATGACATCGTGCAGATCCTGCTCGGGGGTCACGCAGACCACATTTTTGATCATATGCGCTGTGACCGGATCGCTCGGTGCCTCCAGTTCGCCGTGGTGGGCGAGGTGGCTGAACAGGGATTCAAGGGTCTGCCACAGATTGTGGTGCGGCTCATGAGCGGGTACCCCGAGGGCGCGCAGGAAATCCGCTTCGGTGATGATGCCGACCAGGCGTCCGTCGTCGTCGACGACCGGCAAACCGCTGATCCGTTCGCTGACTATCAGATGAGCAGCCTCGGTCAATGGCGTTTGCGGGTGTACGCTGCGTACCGGCCGACTCATCACCCGGGCCACGCCGATAGCTTCGGTTTCACGGTGGCCGGCTAACTGCTCGGCGCGCTGTGCCAATGTCATCAGGTCGTCAACGGTGATATCGATGTAGGTACCCATACTCTGCAGTGCCTGTTGAAATTCCGCGCGGCCGGGTCGTTTGCGGTCGTCATGTAGATTATTCATGTGTCTCTCCGGTTATGGTTGGATCATGCGGCGTTATCCGTCGCGATGAGGCAGGGTGTGGTGTCGATACGCTGCCAGGAATTTTCATTCAGGCAAACTTCATAGCGGGCCCAGTCTGCGAAGGCTTCGTGGCTGGCGGTGTGGCGGAGCGGGCGTGCGGCGCCCGTGAAAGTTTGCATAGCTATCGCTTGTCCTTGATCCATGATGCATCATATTAGGACAATCTAATGCTAGACAAACGATATTAATTGCATATCATTATCGGTAACTACGATAATAATATAGGATCTGCACTATTATGGACATCGATCAGGCCCGCACTTTCCTCGCCATCGCCGCCCACGGCAGTTTTCTGGAGGCCGCCAGCCGGCTGCACGTGACCCAGTCCACGGTCAGTGCCCGGATCCAGCACCTGGAAGCTGATCTTGGTGCCCGGCTGTTCGTGCGCAACCGCGCCGGTGCCACCCTGACCCCGGCCGGACGCCGTTTCCTGCCGCACGCCAAGAGGTTGGTGCTGACGGTCGAGCAGGCCCGGCATGACATCGGTCTGCCGAGTCGGTTTCGGGCCAGCATACGGATTGGCGGACGTATTGCGCTGTGGGAAGGATTTCTGCCGCGCTGGGTAGGCTGGATGCGGCAGGCCGCTGCCGACATTTCCATCCGTAGCGAAATCGGCTTCGAAGAGGATCTGATGCGGCGCCTGGTCGAAGGTACCCTGGACATCGGCCTGATGTATACCCCCAGCCATGCCTCGGGCCTGGTGGTCGAGCATCTGTTCGACGAAACCCTGGTGCTGGTCAGCTCGAGTCCGGACACCCGCTGGCCCGATGAGGACTACATCTATGTCGAATGGGGTCCGGGCTTCTACGCCAAGCACCGCGAGAGCTACCCGGACCTGGAACGTCCACCGCAAGTGGTCAACATCGGCTGGCTCGGCGTGCAGCTGATCCTGGCCAATGGCGGATGCTGTTTTTTGCCCATCCGCATGGCGCAACCTTTTATCGACGATAGGCGCCTCTTCCAGGTTAGCGACGGGCCCGAGTTCAGGCACCCGGCTTACATGGTGTTTCCGCGCGAAGCCGACAGCGACGAACTGCGCCTGGCCCTGCACGGTCTGCGCGAGTTGGCCGCGGAGGCCCAGGCAACGGTACCGGCCTGATTGTCGCGTATGCAACCCGACTCATTGCGCTACTGCGATGAAATACCTGATGAGACGGCATTCCTGGATCAGGCTGGTTGTCTGTCTGGAGATTGTCATTGTTTGGGCCTTGGACAGCTATCGAATCGCTGTATCCGGTTTGGTTTGGCCTGGTGACGGTTGTTAACGATGACCATTCACTTACGAAGAGCCTATGAAC
>CBEUNK010000158.1:0-4724 GCA_965544455.1 uncultured Thiogranum sp. | reverse complement strand
GGCGTCCCCAAGGGGAGGCCACCTTATCCCCCAGTTACGCACGACGTCTCACGTAATATATTTAAGATACATTTCCACAAGATACGTGTCACCACTGCTATCGACTCAGGTCGCAGTTCTTACTTGTTAGAAAAACCGCCGACGTCATTATTCATGGTTGGCATGCCTGAACCTGACTAACAGTCAGCAGACTAAATCCAGTCCGGTTCGTTATAGTTGAAGCGCGCCTGACTCGGCCGCGTAGCATCCCTTAATGCCAAGCTCGGCGCCGGTTTGGTCGTATGCGACCGCTTCCAGTTTCAGGTCATTCTGACGGTTTGAAACCCCATACTGCGTAGACAGGATCTGACAGTGCAGTCTCGCCATAATGCGGATCGTCCTCCGGGCGGGGCCAGCCCCGCGATGAAAGCGTATGCAGGCCGCCAAACCCCGCCTGCTGCAACCACTGGGTGACCATGCCAACCCGCTCGAACTCGTGCAGTTGCCCCCAGATCTGAATCGCTTTGGTCGGGAACCAGCGATTGCTGAAGGTTGTTACGAATACGCCGCCCGGTCGCAGGGTACGCAATACCTCGGTGAAGACATCATACGGCTGAATAAGGTATTCCACAGAAGCCGCGCACACTACCGCGTCCAGACTGGCATCCTCAAACGGCAGCGGTATCACTTGATTGAGATCCTGCACCAGCCGCGCTGTCGCGGTACGATTGGCGCCCAGTTCCTGCGCATTCATGCCGAGGGCATGCAGGCTGCGGGGTGAACACCCTTGCAGGTGCGAATCGTGGCTGGCCATCAGGTCGAGTACATCAGCTTGTGCAGGGATCAAACGCCGGTAGAGCGCATTCACTGTTTCCAGGGCTCGCGCATCCAGGTGCTGCACCAGTCGGGGGCTGAAGTAGAACGCAGCATCCTCCCGCTCGTCCAGGCGCGACATGCCGCTGGCACTGTCACCGAAATCGACAGGCGCCCCGTCCGGCAACGGTGCAGCCAGGCCCGGATAACGCAGCAGCTCATCCAGCGGACTCGTACAGCGGCCGCCCCGCCGGTCGGATCCGGGCAACACGCGGTTCAGCTTGCACTGCACCTTGGCGGGGAACCGGGTGAAGGGGTGGTTCAGGTCCACGCGCATCGATTTTGAATCCAGCGCAACAATCCGGGCCGGCTCGAGCGCCTCGCGCACCACACCGTGGGCGCCATGAAAGAACCCCTGGGGATAAAAGCGGCCGCAGCGTGGCTCGACTTCGAGGCCACGGCGATAGTGACGGTCAAAGCCCGAGGAATCCGCAGAAAACTGCCTGCCCGCGTCCCAGGTGCCGGTGAGTTCCCCGGCAGGCAAAGCCGCTTGCACATAATCGCCGGCATGCATACCGGCGATATTCGGGCCGATGTCCACCGGCAAAAAGTCCGCTTCCCGCCAGACACTGAATTTTTCCACGTGCATTTCATCTTCATGTGTCGCCCGATCGTCAGACCAGTTCAAGGTGAATGTCATCGCAGCCAGCCCCTGGCTTTCGAGTACCTTGTCGTCCTCCGGTTTCTGCATGCTGATGGCGCTCATGAGTTTCTCCTTCAGTTAGGGGTTTTTGCCGTGTCACACCGATGCGCGCAGCGCCAGTGTGTGTGGCTACCGGTGGACACCGGATCGCTCGCAGGCTCGCCATTGCACGAAGCTGGTACTACGCCCAACTTCCGTATGCGGCCGTGGTCCAAGTGACTGATTTTGATAAACCCAGGCTCCAAAAGGCCTTCTCCGACGAGCTGGATAAGTGATGATATAGTTATACAAAATACTTGTACTTGTCAAATTTTTATGTACAATATATGCATAACTTTTGCCACCCCCGTTAACCTGCCGAGTAACCCGAACAATGAGGACATTTCCATGCACGCACTCCTACTGATCGCCCATGGCAGCCGCCGGGAAGCCTCCAACCAGGAGGTTCGTGAATTAGCCGCCAGACTCGAGCAGATCGCCGGCGACCGCTTCGATCGCGTGGTACCGGCCTTCCTCGAACTGGCGGAACCCGATATTCCGACCGGTGTCGACCTGTGCATTGAAAGCGGCGCCACTACCGTCACGGCAGTGCCCTACTTCCTTTCGGCGGGCCGGCACGTGGCGAGCGACATCCCTGCCGAACTGGAAAAAGCCAGGGATAAACACCGGGCGGTCACGGTTCAACAAAGTGACTACCTTGGAAAACACACGTCCGTGCCCGGATTACTGTTGGCGCTTGCATTGGAAACGCGAGAAACCGATACGAAACATCCGCCTGAACAGGCCACCGCGTGACCGGAGCCGCAAATGAATACACCGGGCGTAGACCCTTATAAATATCTCGCTGAAGTCTCCAGGAAAATCGATACCCTGACGCAACGCAATCAAATAGAGACAGCCCTCGATGAAGTCGAGTACCTGTTCGAAGTCATTCCACCGGAACTTCAGGACCTCGCCGAACCGATTATCCAGGCCTTGCGAAAAAAACTTCTTGAAAGCTCATGAACACCCACGCAGACGTGCATTGCTATGCCCTGCGCCGGCTCAATCCGTTTCTGGGAGTTGTGCAGGTGGTGGAGACCCACTCCGCACGAGCCTCCAGCAGCAACGGCCTTGTATGGGATGTTCAGCTACTAATGGAAGGCCCCGCAGATTGGGGGAGCCTGGCCTCGGGTACTCGGGGGAAAGCCTGGTGTCGTTATGGCCTGTGGTCTGAACAGGAAGGCCTGGCAAGCAGACCGCTCGCCGCACACAACAAGGACAGGCACCTGCGCGAGGACAGCGAACACCTCATCGATCAGATAAGACTGAACCTGGATCGGCTGCCGTTCGCACTGACGGACCGGCGCGAGTTATGGCTGCTGGATGCGGAACGGCAGGAACCGCTTGCCTTGCTTCACGCCATGTCGCCGGATGCAAATCCACCCCGCCCGGAGCCACGCTACTGGAGCGGCTGCCTGGGACAACAGGGTGTGGCAGGACAACGCCGCTTTCCAGACATTGTTGAGCTGGAGTCGCAAATAAAGGCACGAGCGGGTTTTAACGTCAGCCGGGCCTGGGTGACCTGGAATCCGGAACACACAGCCATTTCAACGGCCGATAGCAGCTTGAGTCGGGAAAACGGATTTTCAGCCTTCGGCATACGCGAAGACTGGCCGGACAAAGAGGACCAGGAACGCGTGCGGCGCTACATCGAATGGGCGGCACCTGCATTTCTGACACTACCCTACCTCAGTGACACTCAACGCACCTGGCTGGAATCCAGCCTTTCACACCAGGCGGTTAGCATCGAGTATCATTGGCGCCTTTATCCAAAGATACTGGACACAAACAAGCTCACCGCTGCTCGTGTTCAGGCCGGTTTGCAAAGCAGCGAAGGCCGCACTGCCCCCTGACCCCTCTCCCGCGAATGTATATGTCCCGGGATCGCAACGCTTCCCGGATTAACCCCGCTGATTCAGGATTTGTACAAAACGCGTGCTGCGATAAAAGCCAGGAGCACCAGCAAGCCAAACGGGTAAGGAATCACACCGAAAAGAAACAGCAGCAACAGTGTCGCGAGAACGCCCACCAGCACCAGAATTACAGGGTCTTTGAGTAATCGCATGCGAGTCGGGTTCAGAGGCGCCTGGCCATCCAATAATTATACAATATTTATACTTGACAAAACTAATAAGCTATTCTAAGTTTAACCCGTAGCATCCCGTAAAGCACCTCTTTAATTACACAGACCAGGAGAACATTATGTCCGTCGACGAAATGATTACTGATATTGAAGAGCATTATGAAGTGCTTAGCAGTGTTATGCCTGACAGTCGGCTGCATGAAATCATCAACAATCCGGTTGATGAAGGCATCGATGAAGGCTAACTATTTTTTATACGTTTTTTATACATCGAAGGGGAATGGTTACCCCCTTCGATGTATTGGCTAGCTTCAATATAAATCGACTCGTTGGACACACCCTCCTTGAAATCCTGCTCTCAGCCCTGTTTTCTCACACTTCTGCTGGCGCTTGGTGCCGGCGGCTGCAGCAGTACGCCAGACAAACCCGCCGGCAAGGCAGCACTGGCGCCGTGTGGCTGGCTTCCCAACTGTGTGAACAGCGTGTCAGGGCAAGGGCTGCAGGCCGTCGACCCCATAAAGGCCAACGGCGAACAGTGGCAACACATAAAGACCTGGATTGCCCGTCAACCCGACTGGGAAATCGTGATTGACGACAGCGATTTTATACAGGCCATCGTCAAGACCCCCCTGATGAGATTTCGCGACGATGTACAGTTGCAGTTCGACCCGGACATCGAAATGATCCATGTGCGCTCATCGTCACGACTGGGAATAAGTGACCTGGGTACCAATTACAGACGTATTGAAGCGCTGCGCGAGCTGCCAGCGCCGGCTGCAGCAAGCGACTCGGCGAGTGGCGCAAACTCCCGGAGCAATCCGCATGACTGACTGCAAGGATTGGCAGAAACCGGTTATCTTCTATGATGGCGGTTGCCCTTTGTGCCGGCGAGAGATTGCGCATTACCGGCGTGTAGACAGTGACAGGCAACTTTGCTGGATCGATATTCACTCACATCCCGAAACGCTGCGGACCTATGACTTATCAATGACCGAGGCCATGCAGCGCATGCATGTCATGCAAAGCGATGGCCGCATGGTCAGCGGGGCAGCCGCATTCGTTGCGATGTGGCGATGTCTGCCGCGCTACCGACCGCTGGCATGG
>CBEUNK010000157.1:0-4726 GCA_965544455.1 uncultured Thiogranum sp. | reverse complement strand
ATGTCGGCCTCCTGCCCGGCGCGTTCGGCAATCTGCGACCGCCAGTGATGAATCTTGTCCGCGGTAGCGGGTTCCAGGCCGGAGTCGACCTGCTCGTTTTCCAGTAACTTGATGGTGAGCCAGCGGCGGTTTTCATCCGGGAGTTCGGCAAGCAGGGATTCCAGGTCGACCACCGCCTGCTCAACGACTTCGTCAAGGGCAAGTGAGAAACCGCCCTGCTCCCTGCCATCCGCCACGGCCAGGATACGGGCTTTCAGCTCGGTAGTGCCCTCCCCCGTGGTGGCGACGACCGGTACCACGGGGCAGCCCAGTTCGCGTGACAGGCGTTCGGTATCGATTTGCAGGCCCCGCTTGCGCGCCACGTCGATCATGTTCAGGGCCAGCACTACGGGGATGCCCATTTCCAGGAGCTGGACGGTCAGGTACAGGTTGCGTTCGAGGTTGGCGGCGTCCACCACGTTGACCACCAGGTCGGCGTCACGTGACAGCAGGTAGTCCCGGGTGACCTGCTCGTCCAGCGAGCTGGCATCCAGCGAATAGATACCGGGCAGGTCGACGGCCACCACGTCGCGACCGTCGAGATTGAAATAACCTTCCTTGCGTTCGACCGTCACACCGGGCCAGTTACCGGTTTTCTGGCGAATACCCGTGAAGGCATTGAACAGGGCCGATTTACCGCAGTTCGGATTGCCCGCCAGGCCGATGGTCAGGCTTCCCGTGGGCGCAGCGGTGGGCTTGCCGGTGTCACAGCAACCGGCCATCAGTCCACGACCTCGGCGCGCAGTTTCTCGGCGATGCCCCGCCCCAGCGCGACGCGGTTACCCTGTTGGCCGACGACCACCCCGCGGCCACGGTGATGCAGCACTTCCACTTCGGCGCCCAGCGTCAGCCCCAGGGCCAGCAGGCGCCGGGTCAACTGCCGGCCACCATTGATCGCGACCAGGCGGACTTTTTTACCGACCGGTGTTTCGCTGAGGGTCATGTCGGGCATGGACAGGTTATCTGAACAAATGAGAACGGTTCTCAATTATAGGCCTTGACCGGGTATTAGTAAATCCTTAAACGCCCGGTGGTCAGGGTTTTTAGTTAATATCAGGTCGTGGTGGGCTCTGTGCGCAGTCGGTGGCCGCCGTGCTCGAGCAGGAGGACTGCAAACCCATCATCGTCAACAGGGAAATACTCGCTCAGCTAAGGGAAGTAGCGAAACGGATCCATATCACCGCCAACACACTGGAAGACATGGCGATCAAGGTTATTTAGTGACTGACAGATATATTGTCTTCGTACCGGGGAAAAACCCCAAGCCTCGCCCGGAGGAGCACCGGCAGTTGCTGTGGCGCACCCTGCTGGAAGGCATACGGCGCAGCGAACCGGAGATGGTGGACGCGATCAGGCACCATTCTGATTGTTTCCGGCTTATCGCCTGGAATTACCTCTACTACCACCGCTACCGGGACATCAGTTACGACCTGCCGTGGATTGACGCGCTGATTAACAAGCACGGACCGACAGCACAGGATATTCTCGATACCAGAAACTGGCAACGCCGACTGGCAACAATGCTTTTTACCATCGGTGACATCCTGCCTTTTGTTATCCCGCTACTGCCCAAAACCATACGCCAGATTGCCCGCGAGACACGCCGTTATTTCCGCAACGCGGATAACATTGGCGGCGATATTCGCGAGTTACTCAAACGGGAACTTCGGCCACGCCTGTCTGCCGGTGATAAAATTTTGCTGATCGGCCACAGTCTCGGTTCGGTGATTGCCTATGATGCGCTCTGGGAACTGTCACATCTGGAGAGGTTTCCGGGAAAAGTGGACTGGTTCCTGACCCTGGGAAGCCCGCTGGGTATGCATTATGTCCAACGCCGGCTTAAAGGTTATGGCCGCCAGGGGCGGGAGCAGTACCCTACTAATATCTGCCGCTGGGTCAATATATCTTCCGTCGGTGACATCACGGCCCTGGACCGGGTGTTCCGTGATGATTTCAGCCACATGCTGGAGCTGGGGTTGATCGAATCCATCGAGGATCACAGCAAAGCCATCTATAACTTTTTCCGTGATGAGGAGGGTCTCAATGTGCATCGCTCCTATGGCTACCTGGTCAACCCGGCGGTCGGTTATATCATTACCGATTGGTGGCGGTATGCCAAATAAGTCGGCCCGCTTTTGGCTGCCAATGTTCTGCCAGCGGTGGCTGATTTTTCGAAAAGGGTGTCGATGACCGGGACGGGAGAAAGGCTTCGTGCACGCTAAGGGCATTACCACCCTTTTGCTGCCCGTACGCCGCGTTGCCCTGCTCCACTATCTGGGACGGATCGGGCTGGCACTGGCCGGGCTTTCTGTTATCCCTCTGCTGGTAGCAGGCTTCAGCGGGGATTTCGCTGTCTTCTGGCGGTTTGGTGTGCTCATTGCCGTGCTGCTGCCCTTGTCTCTTTACCTGAAACAACGGCCGCGGCCGGCTGACCTGCAGGTCAATGAAGGGCTGGTTATCACCGCCAGCGTGTTTATCCTGTCGCCGTTTATGATGGCTTTCCCGCTTGCCGGCGCCGGTCTGAGCTATGGCCAGGCCGTGTTCGAAGCCATCTCGGCGATTACCACGACGGGTCTGAGCACCCTTCCCGGCGTCGAGGACAAGTCTGTCAGTTTTCTGTTTACCCGCGCCTGGATGCAATGGTATGGCGGACTGGGCATTGTCGTATTACTGCCGCTATGGATCGAACCCGGGCCCGCGGCACGCCGTTTTCTCGGTCTGGAGCAAGTGGCTGAGGGTGATCTGCTGACGTCAGCGCATTTTTACGCACGCCGCGTAGTGATCGTCTATCTGTTGTTGACGGCCGGTGGTTTCCTGCTCATCTGGCTGCTGGGCGCCGCCCCCTTCCCGGCCCTGCTGCACACGCTGGCGGCTGTTTCTACTGGTGGTTTTTCCAGTTTCGATAACGGCCTGGCCGTGCTCGACCAGCCGGCGGCGGCCGCCGTGATGCTGGTCAGCGTGCTCGGCGCCCTGCCTTTTGTAGTCTACTTGCAGGCGCTCCGCGGCAAGCCTCAGCGGCTGTTCACAGACCTGCAGGTGCGTAGTCTGCTGGTGGCCGGACTGCTCGGCACTTTCAGCCTGACGGCGCTGTTGCACTGGCAGCATAGTCTGGACTGGTCGACAGCCTGGTTTCAGGCGGCGATCCTGGCCCTGTCCGCCCAGACCACGACCGGATTCAGCGCACTCGAGCCGGGCACACTCGACAACGCAGCGAAATACCTGCTGATCCTGATGATGGTCACCGGCGGCAGTCTCGGTTCCACCGCCGGTGGCATCAAACTGATCCGCCTGCTGATTTTTTTCAAACTCGCCCGTCTGCTGGTACAGCGCGCCGCGCTTCCGCGCGCGGCCTGGGTCGCTCCACAGCTTGGCGGCCTGGCGCTCGACGACGGCATAACCGTGCGCGTTATGCTGCTGATGCTGTTGTTTGTCCTGGTTATTGGGCTGTCATGGATACCTTTCCTGCTGGCAGGAGTGGCACCACTCGACGCCCTGTTCGAGGTCGTGTCGGCGGTAGGCACCGTCGGTCTGTCGGCCGGGGTAAGCCGGCCTGATCTTGCGCCGGCACTACAGGGTATACTGTGTATCGATATGTGGCTGGGACGACTGGAAATCATCGCCCTGCTTGTTGTCATCAGTCCGGCTACCTGGCATCACCACAAGGAATCCACAGCGTGAAAATCGTCTTTATCGGTGCAGGCGCTACCACGGTCATGACGGCACAACTGTTGATCGAACAGGGTCACGAGGTGGTGATCATTGAAAAGGACGAGACCCGTATCCGTGAACTGGCCGATGACCTGGATTGCGGTTTTCTTCATGGTGATGGGACACGCCCGGATGTACTGAAGCAGGCGGACCCGAAATCCATCGATGTGCTCCTGTGCCTGGCGGACATGGATCAGGACAACATACTCGCCAGCCTGGTTGGACGAGCATTGAAAATCCCGCATGTCATCACCAAGCTGGCGTTGGCGGAGTTCGAGACCGTGGCCACGGCACTGGAACTCGAAACGGTGGTGCTGCCGGTGCGCACGGTAAGCCGGCGCCTGGCGGAGATGGTGGAAGGTAGAGACACACTGGAACTTTCCAATCTAATCAAGGAGGATGCGCGACTTTTCTCGATTTTAGTTCAAGAAAATCAGGTCGGTCCGGCGCAGCGGCTGGCACTGCCCAAGGATGCCCGCATCGTCTGGTTGTACCGCCAGGGCAAATTGCATTTCAACTCACCGGACCTGGTGCTGAAAGAAGGCGATGAAGTGGTTATCCTGAGTCACAGCGATATTGCCGACGACGTTTACCATCAGCTGATGCCGTGGCCAACCCGGGCGCCGTAGGCAGCCTGTCGCAGGAAGACGCTCTGAATCGCCGGCCCGCCTCAAGCTCGGCATCCGGCCTGCTTCTATTTGGCGGCCCGGTTTTCCTTGCGGGCAGGGCCTTTCTTGTGCACTGTTTCAGGCTGATCGCCCGTGACCGGTTGCTGGAGGAGTAAACGGTCCACCTCCATTTCCGCTTCAATCCAGTCCTGCTCCGGACTGCCACCGGTAAAACCACGACGTTCTGCACGCAAATAGGCGCGTTCCGCAATCAGGCGGCGCCTGGCGTCAACGTCGACTGCGCCGCCGATACCCTGCGTCTGGCTGGCCGGGGTTTCCAGGGTTTCAATCCGGCTCCTGAGCTTTTCGGC
>CBEUNK010000156.1:0-4926 GCA_965544455.1 uncultured Thiogranum sp. | reverse complement strand
GCTTCGGGTAACGATGCGAGCGACGATGCCATGGGTACTCCCGCCTGTACACCGGGCGCGGTCTCTGTCGGTGCGGTCTATGACAGCAATGTTGGGGGCCTCAACTGGGGAGTATGCACGGATTCCACCACCCAGGCGGACCAGATCACCTGTTTTTCCAACAGTGCGGATTTCCTGACCCTGCTGGCGCCCGGCGCATTGATCAGCGCCGCGGGTTACACCTTCGGTGGCACCTCCCAGGCGACCCCCCATGTCAGTGCGGCAGTTGCCATCCTGCGCGCGGCCTATCCCGCGGATACGCTGGACCAGACTGTCGCGCGGCTGACCGGTACCGGTGTACCGATCACCGACAGCCGCAACGGTGTTACCACGCCCCGGATCGACCTGCTGGCCGCCGTCGGTGCCATCAATAACGTGCTTTCTGGTGCCGTGGCGGTGAACGGGCAGTCGGGAACCGTCTACGGCAGTAATAGCGATGCGGACCTTGAAACCGGTGAACAGCCGATCGCGGGCAACACCGGCGGCAAGTCGGTGTGGTGGGCGTGGCAGGCACCTTTAAGCGGGCCGGTGGAGTTCAATACTGCCGGTAGCGACTTTAATACGCTCATGGCGGCCTATACCGGCAGCACGATTCCGTCCCTGTCGACCGTCGCCGAAAACGACGATGACGGCGCTGCAACCACCAGCCGTATCAGCTTCGCGGCAACCGCAGGCACCACGTATGCCATTCGCGTCGATGGCAAGAATACCGCCAGCGGTACCGTGACCCTGAACTGGGAATACCCGGATACGGATGGCGATACCGTGATCGATGCCCTGGATAATTGTCCGTCGGTGCCCAACCTTGACCAGTCCGACGTCGATGGTGATCTGCTCGGGGATGTCTGCGATCCCGATGCCGATAATGATGGCCTGAGCAACACGGATGAGGCCGTCTGGGGTAGCGATCCCCTGGTGACAGACACGGACGGGGACGGGCTGTCCGACGGCCAGGAGGTCAATACCTTCAGCACCGACCCGATAGACCCGGATTCCGACAACGACGGTCTGACAGACGGGGAGGAAGTCACGCTCTACGGGCTGGACCCCAACCTGTCCAACCGTGGCGATCTGGCCCCCCGCGGCGCGCCGGATGGTCAGATCAATGCCGGCGACCTGGTGGTCATGGCGCGCCTGGTTACCGGGAGCGACACGCCGGTGGCGCCGGAACTGATACTGGGCGACCTCAATAACGACAGCCAGATAAACGCGGCCGACCTGCTGCTGCTGCAGAAGGCCGTGCTGGCCGGCACCCCGCCCTGAGCAAAAAACCCGCCGCTGGGGTAAAATACCCGTTTTGACGACCCGGCACTACCCACCATGAGCAGTATCACCGACGAGGCGCAGCGCCGCCGCACCTTCGCCATTATTTCCCACCCCGACGCGGGCAAGACCACGCTGACCGAGAAGCTGTTGCTGTTCGGCGGCGCCATCCAGCTCGCCGGCACGGTCAAGGGCCGCAAGGCCGCGCGCCATGCCACCTCTGACTGGATGGAGCTGGAAAAACAGCGCGGGATCTCCGTGACCTCGTCGGTCATGCAGTTTCCCTACGGGGATGCCATGGTCAACCTGCTGGACACGCCCGGCCACGAGGATTTCTCCGAGGACACCTACCGCACGCTGACGGCCGTGGACTCCGCGCTGATGGTGATCGACGTCGCCAAGGGCGTCGAGGCGCGCACCATCAAGCTGATGGACGTCTGCCGCCTGCGTACCACGCCGATCTTCACCTTCATTAACAAGCTCGACCGCGAGGGCCGCGACGCCATCGACCTGCTGGACGAGGTCGAGGACGTGCTGAAAATAAACTGTGCACCGATTACCTGGCCGATCGGCATGGGCAAGCGCTTCAAGGGCGTCTACCACATCGAGCAGGACAAGGTATTTCTTTACCAGCCGGGCGACAGCAGCAAGCGCCAGGAGGCCAGGCAGATCAACGGTCTCGACAACCCGCTGCTCGACGAGGTGCTGGGAAGCCAGGCGCAGGAACTGCGTGACGAAATCGAACTGGTGCAGGGCGCCAGCCACAGCTTCGACAAGGACGCCTACCTGCGCGGCGAGCTGTCGCCGGTGTTCTTCGGTTCGGCGATCAATAATTTCGGCGTGCAGGAACTGCTGGACTATTTTGTCGAATATGCGCCGTCGCCGCTGGCACGCGCCACGCAGACACGCGAGGTCGATCCGCTGGAAGACAAGTTCACCGGTTTCGTGTTCAAGATCCAGGCGAACATGGATCCCCAGCACCGCGATCGTATCGCCTTCCTGCGCGTGTGCTCGGGCAAGTACACCAAGGGCATGAAAATGCGCCACGTGCGCATCGGCCGCGACGTGCAGGTGTCCAATGCCGTGACTTTCCTGGCCTCCGATCGCGGTCACGTCGAGGAAGCCTGGCCCGGCGACATCATCGGCCTGCACAACCACGGCACCATCCGCATCGGCGACACCTTCACCCAGGGTGAAGACCTGAAGTACACCGGCATACCCAACTTCGCTCCCGAACTGTTCCGCCGGGCGGTGCTGAAAGACCCGCTGAAAATGAAAGCATTGCAGAAAGGCCTGGGACAGCTCAGCGAGGAGGGTGCCACGCAGCTGTTCCGGCCGTTGAAAAACAACGATCTGATACTCGGCGCCGTCGGCGTGCTGCAGTTCGATGTTGTCGCGCAGCGCTTGAAAGACGAGTACAAGGTCGAATGTGTTTTCGAAAACGTGTCGGTCGCCACCGCCCGCTGGATCGAGTGCGGCGATGACAGGCTGTTGCAGAAATTCCGCGAAAAGGCCTACGACAACCTGGCCATCGACCAGGCCGGCGAGCTGGTGTATATCGCGCCCACCCGCGTCAACCTGGAACTGGCCATGGAGCGTTATCCTGACGTTGCCTTTCATGCGACCCGGGAGATCTGAACGCCGTAAACTGCGGCCAATCGGTGCACACCGGCGCATGCTGGTGCAGTTTTGCCCGCGGCAATCAGTAGTGAAATTCATAACCATCTGATTTCAAAGCATGTTGAAACCTGGCATGCGACGTGCAACAGGAGACGTGTAGTCATTGCTATATCTCCTCCACGTAAGGTGGTTAGGGGTGCCTCGTAAGAGGCACCCCTTTTTTTATGCCAGGACCAGGGCTGCCAGCGTGGTCAGCATGAAAAAGATCGCCAGCGCACGCCAGACCGCGGGCGATCTGTTCGGCGATGGTGCGTACCTCTTTCAGTGCCGGTTGGGGGTGATCGTGCATCCACTGGCGCAGGGTCTGCCCCTCGATGTACTCGGTAATATAGTAAAGGCACTGCCGGCGGTCGTGAGGTTCCAGCACCGATACCGTATGCGCGCTGTTGATGCGCCGCCCGACCCATTCCTCGTGGAGGAACTGGTCGATATATTCCGGGTCATCGTCGTAATTCACGGACGGTGTTTTCATGATCACCCGCGAATCGGTTTCGGTATCCAGTGCAAGATAAAGCTGTGTGCGGGTGCTGGCGTGGATTTCCCGCAGGATCCTGTAGCCATCCAGAATCATGCCGGGTTCCAGTGGTGGCGGGAACGGCAGTTCCGTCAGTTTGCGGTAGAATTCGTTTTCGTCGCTGTCAGGTAAAGCCGCCACGTAGAGCAGCTGCGCGCTCAGGTTGTCATCGACAAAATCGTGAACGCCATCGGTGGTCAGCAGGTAGGCGTCGCCGGGCTCGACCGGCAGGGCGCGAAAGTCGATGTCCAGGTGGGTATCGATTCCCATGGCGCGGCTGAGATAGGGTTTGTCGCCGCCGATGGAAACCCGGTGGTCAAGGGTAAGCTGTTCCAGCCCGCCCTGCCGGAGGAAGCCTGCCTGCACCCCGGTTCAAGATTTGTCATGCGCAGGGTGAACTAAGTCGAGGTCCCACCGCACCGAACCTCTGGGCAGGGTGTAATACAGCCGGGCCGTGAAGATCATTTTTGGTGTGCTTTATCAAGTGACTTCGATCATTTGCACCGTGCCGTCCGGCAGGACTTCCGCCATGTGACCCTTGGGTTCTTCCATGAAGAAAGCCACCAGGCCCAGTATCACCAGCGCCGCTGACGCGATCACCAGGAAAAAGATCTGCGGAGAAACGAATGACAGCACGGTCAGGAACGTCACTGCGCCAACATTGCCGTAGGCGCCGGCCATGCCCGCGACCTGCCCGGTCAGGCGACGCTTGACCAGCGGTACCATGGCAAACACGGCGCCTTCACCGGACTGCACGAAAAATGAACAGGCCATGGTTATGACTACCGCCAGTGCCACCGGCCAGCCGGAATGGATCTGGCTCATCAGAAAATAGCCGGCCGCCAGTCCCACCAGCAGGATCAGCAGGGTGCGTTTGCGCCCGTATTTATCACTCAGCAAGCCGCCACCCGGGCGCGCCACCAGGTTCATAAAGGCATAGCCCGACGCCAGCATGCCGGCGGTGACCTGCGACAGGCCGAAGGTGTCCATGAAAAACAGGGGCAGCATGGACACCACGGCGAGTTCCGAACCGAAGGTGACCAGGTAAGCCAGGTCGAGGACGGCCACCTGTTTGAACTTGTAGCGGTCGATCTCGGGTACGTCCCGGCGGAAGACGTGTGCATTGATCTGGTAGATGCGGATTGCCTGGAAGCCATACAGACTGACCAGTAATGCGTAGATCCCGGCGCAAACGGCGCCGCTGAGCATGCCCAGGTTAGCCGGGCCCAGCTTCCAGGTCAGTACGGCGAGTGCCGCGTACATTGGAATGTTCATGAAAAGATACAGAAACAGGTCGCCCCGGCTGGTGACCTCCATGGCGCCGTTTCTTTTGGGCTTGAAGTAAGTGGAGCCCTTGGGTGTGTCGGATACCGAAAAAAAGTAAACAGCGGAATACACCAGCGCCAGGGCACCGGTGGTGGCGATCGCGT
>CBEUNK010000155.1:0-4928 GCA_965544455.1 uncultured Thiogranum sp. | reverse complement strand
ATACGCCCTTGATCGCCGCATGGCTGATGGAACTGATCCCCACAGCTGGTGCAGTCCCGGCCAACAGTGGGGTGTTGTATTATGTGCACAATGATCCGCTCGGCACGCCGCAAGCACTTACGGATGAATCCGGCACAACCGTCTGGACCGCAACCTATGACCCATTCGGCAAAGTGACCGTCAATGAAGATCCGGACAATGATGGGAACAGCGTCACATTAAATGTGAGATTCCCCGGCCAGTATTATGATCAGGAGACGGGGCTGCATTACAACTGGTTTAGATACTACGATTCACAGACAGGAAGATACTTAACCAGTGACCCGATCCGGCTTGATGCAGGGACTAATACCTTTGCTTATGTGAATGGGAATCCGATCACAAATACCGACCCGCTAGGGCTTCTTAAAATAACATTAAGCTTCGGTGGTGGCTTATTTACTGGGGAGTTTGGTGGAACTGCAGAAAGTAGTCTCGGTTTTGATGACGCAGGCAACATATGTTTCGTGGTAACTAATTGCGATAACAAGGGCACTATTGGTCCAGGGTTTGCTGGTGTAGGTGGATCCGTTGGTTTGGAGAAGGGGCAGTTCTGCGAAGGAACAAATATTACGAATTCGGATTCAACCATTCTCGATCTTGGAATAGGCGGCTTGGGTGCGCTATCTGTAACAACTGACAAAGATGGTAACCCAGTTGGTGCAGGAAAGGCATTCGCTGGGGTTGGTGCAGCGCTCGGGGTAGGTTCTCTAAGCTGTGAAACGCGCACTTATTGTACGAACCCATTTAAATAAATAAGCTAAGGATTGGATGCGGATATGCCTCAACCATTTAGATCTTTTGTGCGATCGCTATGGAATGAAAACCCCAAATATAAAGGGCTACAAATCATGACACTTGGCTTTTCTGTAGCAATTGTTGGGGCGGGTATATCGCTGCTAGGTGGCTTCATACGTCAAGAAGGCGAAATCCCGTCTGTACTAAATATGCTCGCAACGATGGTGCTGTACTTGGGAGGCGCGTTGCTTGTGCTGGGCGCTACGACAATGCTTGCAGGGATTGTGCTGCACTGGATAAGCATTTTTCAGGGTGGCGTTAATAAGGAAAGAAAATAGGAGGGTAAAATGGGGTCAGAGCACATTTCCCACTAATATAGATCCTTAATCCACATAGACCAATCACGAACCAAGGACCGGTTCGATATCGGCACAAAGGAGGTGCGACCATGGCGCGCAAACCGCGTTTTACTCTGCCTGGTGTTCCACAACACATTATCCAGCGCGGCAATGACCGCAAGCCGTGCTTTTTCGCGGAGGGTGATTATCGCCGGTATCTGGATTATCTGGCCGAAGCCGCTGAAAGATTTGCATGCCAGGTGCACGCCTATGTGTTAATGACGAACCATGTGCATCTGCTCGTCACCCCGCAGCGCCGGCATGGTATTACCCACATGATGCAGCGTCTGGGCCAGCGCTATGTACGGGCGATTAACGCGGCGTACAACCGCAGCGGCACGCTGTGGGAAGGGCGTTACAAGGCAAGCCTGGTCGACTCAGAAAACTATCTGCTGACGTGCATGCGCTATATCGAACTGAATCCGGTGCGCGCGGCGATGGTTGAACATCCGGCCGAATACCGGTGGTCGAGCTATCGGGCCAATGCGCAAGGGGATACTGATGGCTTGGTGGTTCCGCACGCCTTGTACCAGCGGCTTGGTGACTCTGCCGCCGGTCGTTGCAAGGCCTATCGGTCGCTGTTCAAAACCTGTGTCGATGAGGCGCTCATCGATGAAATCCGTAGTTCGCTCAACCAGGAACTCGTCCTCGGCTCGTGCCGTTACAAACAGGACATCGAGGCCATGATCGCTCGACAGGCGAGCCCTCGCCGCCGGGGGCGGCCCGCCAGACGACGCGGTGTCGGGGTATATTAGGAAAAAATGTGCTCTGACCCCAATTCAAAAAGTATGGTTCTTGACACCATATAGTAACCTGCTATCTTGGTGATCATGAACGCAAGGAAGCTGTTCTACCACAAGGAAACCCGTGGTGATCTCATTGTAGAAATGGTGATCTGGCAGTTGCCGCGTACATCAGCGGACAGGCCGCATCAACTCAAATACCGGTTCTTCTGCGGTACCGCGGAACATTGCCTGGTGCGGTATGACAACGAAGCCGGCAAGGGTGATCATCGCCACTATGGGCATCGGGAAGTACCGTATTGCTTTCAGACAATCGAAAGACTGGTTGAGGATTTTCGTAATGACTGTACCCGACTGGCGGGTTGGGAGTGGTGAACATGAAACGTATCGAGATTGAAATCATGCGTTCCGGCGACGCATTGAAGGCGGCCGTAGACACCTGGCATCAGGCAGAATCCGGCAAATCGGTTACGCCCAGGCTTTCGTTCGGGAGCATCAGGGACCTTTTCTCGGCCATTACGGAAAAACGTCTCGAATTGTTGCGCTATGTGGCGGAAAGGCCGGGTGAACTCAACACCCGCCAATTGGCGCAGGCGCTCGACCGGGATTACAAGAACATTCATACGGATGTCAGCGAACTTGAACAGCTGGGTTTAATTGAGAAGGGCGAGAAAGGCCTGTTGTGGGTACCGTATGATGAAATTGTGATTCATGCGGGCCTTACCGAAGCCGCCTAGAAAACAAACGGCTTATCACTTCCCTTTGATTCGCTTGCGGACGTCGGGCAACTGGCGACGACTGACTTCAAGGCGTTCGTCGGTGCCTTCCAGCACGACCCGGCAGTGGCCTTCGCGGTCTTTTTCCAGGCCGCGGATGGCCTGGATGGCAACCAGGGCGTTGCGGTGGATGCGGATGAAGTGGTCGGCGAATTCCTGCTCCAGGGATTTCAGGGACTCTTCGATGAGAATCTGGCGGTCAGGCGCGCAGACCGTCACATACTTGTTGTCGGCCTGCAGATAAATAACGTCGTCGATGGCGATCAGTTCCAGGTTGCCACGGTTGCGGGCGCACAGGTGGCTGCGGCGGCTGTCGGCGCCACCAGCCTGAATTTCTTCCAGCTGCGTGCTGTTCAGGCGACGCGCCTTGTCCAGCGCCTGCTGCAGGCGGTCGGGGTGGATGGGCTTCAACAGGTAGTCAACCGCCTGGGTTTCGAAGGCTTCCAGGGCGTGGTCGCCATAGGCGGTGGTGAAGATCACCGCCGGTGGCTGCTCCAGTTGCAGCATGTGGCGCGCTACTTCCAGGCCGTCCATGCCGGGCATGCGGATGTCCAGCAGCACCACGTCGGGCCGGGTGGCCTGCACCTGTTGCAGCGCCTGTTCGCCGCCGGCGGCCTCGCCGCACAGTTCCCAGTCGGTGGCCTCGGCAAGCAGGCGCACCAGGCGTTCGCGCGCCAGGGCTTCGTCATCGACTACCAGGCATTTCATTGCATTTTCTCCCGCGGGAAGTACAGGGTGGTTTCGAATTCATCGTCGACTTCGCGCAGTGCCACGCCGGCCTGGTCACCGAACGCCAGCTGCAGGCGCAGGCGGATGTTTTCCAGGGCGATGCGGTTGCCCTTGCGGTGGGCCTCGGCGTTGCCGCGGGCGCGCGGGTTACGGATGCTGATGCTGATGCGCCGGCCCTCGGCGGCACCGTGGATGGCAATCCGGCCGCCGTCGGGCAGCGGTTCGATACCGTGGTACACGGCGTTTTCCAGCAAGGGCTGCAGGATCAACGACGGCACCAGGCGCTTGCGCGGCAGCCGGTCGATGGACCACTCGACCCGCAGGCGGTCGCCCAGTCGCAGGGCTTCCAGGCGCAGGTAGCGTTCGGCAACCTCCAGTTCCTCTTCCAGGGTGACCCGCTCGGCAGCATCACGCAGCGACACACGGAACAGGTCGGACAGGTCCTGCACCGCCAGCTCGGCGCGCTCGGCGTCACTGCGCGTCAGAGCGGCGATGCTGTTCATGCTGTTGAACAGGAAGTGCGGCCGGATGCGCGCCTGCAGCGCCTGTACCCGCGCCTGCGCCTCGGCCTGGATTTTCCGGCGCCACTGGTGCTGCACGTAGAGATAACGCAGGATCAGCGCGCTCAGGATGGCGCTGATACCAAGGTTACGGAACAGGAAACCGGCGTGTTCACCACCGGGCAGACCCTGGGTCGACGGCCCCAGCTGAAAGCCGAGTTCGCTGATCACGGCCGTGGTCACCAGCAACAGCAGATAGCTGGTCAGCGCCGCAGCCGTGTTGCTTACCCGGCCCAGCAGCGGGCGCGCCAGGCACAATACCGCGGCGCTGCTCAGCGCAATCCACTGCACGAACAGCGACGTCAGGCCCAGTTCGCTCCAGGGATCGCGGGTCGGATCAGCCAGCACCAGCACGAACGCCAGCAGTTCGGCGATCACCACCACGGCGAACACCATGCGGATATCGCAGAAGCTGGGCAGAAACAGGCTGTCCTGCGCGCTGTCGGTCTGGCTGTTGCGGTTTGGCTTCATACCGCCCCTTATCCTGTCGGTAGCACACCTTCCGGTGCTGATTCATAGAATATCGGCCAAGTTTTTCAGTACTTTGAGGTATACTGCGGCCGATTACCGCAATACCGATACCGCCATGACCGACAAGCCGACCACCGACAAGCCCTGGGGCGGGCGTTTCACCGAGTCCACCGATGCTTTCGTCGAGGCCTTCACCGCCTCGGTGGGTTTCGACCGGCGCCTGTACCGCTACGATATCCGGGGTTCGCGGGCGCACGCGCAAATGCTGGCCAAAGTGGGTGTAATCAGCGACGCCGAAAAAGACACCATCATCGGTGGCCTGGGCCAGATCGAGGCCGCTATCGACCGGGGCGATTTCGACTGGTCGGTGAGCCTGGAAGACGTGCACATGAACATCGAGGCGCGGTTGACCGAGCTGGTCGGCGAGGCCGGCAAGAAGCTGCACACCGGCCGCTCGCGCAACGACCAGGTCGC
>CBEUNK010000154.1:0-4933 GCA_965544455.1 uncultured Thiogranum sp. | reverse complement strand
CTGCGCAGCGCGCTCCTCAAAGGCGCGCGCCAGCAGCATGTCACGCAGCATCTTTTTCGACAGGTCCAATTCCATTTATTGCTTCCTCTATCTTGGGTTTAATCGGGGGGATGACGCCGCCAGTAAAGCAACAACAAATAACCGAAGAACATGCCGCCCAGGTGCGCGAAATGGGCCACCCCCGCTTCGCTGCCGGTGACGCCGGCCCATAACTCGATAGCGCCGTAGATCAGGACAAACCACTTCGCCTGCAACACTATCGGTGGAAAGATCAGCATCAGGCGTTCATTAGGGTAGGCCAGACCGAAAGCCAGCAACAGACCGAACACCCCACCCGAGGCGCCAATGGTTGGATAAATCCCGCCCTGCCCGGCAGTCTGAGTAGCAACAAACAACTGCACCAGCCCGGCACCGATGACACAAACAAAATAATAGAGGGCAAAAGGCTTCGAACCCCACTCGTTCTCCATACGCGAGCCGAACAGCCACAGCGCATACATGTTCAGCAACAGATGCATGACGCCGCCATGCAGGAATGAATAGGTCACCAGTTGCCAAACCTGGAAATGAGGCGCCGACGCACCAAACACCGTCGTGCTGGATAACCCCAAAGGCCAAAGCGCCAGCGCGTTGATTAACTGACCTCCGGTATAAAGCTCCAGTAAAAACATGCTGCCATTGGCAATCAGCAGCGCTTGAACCACCGGCGGCATGGCTGAATAGCGCCTAAATACCACTAACCGTCACTCCTTTTTCTGATTGTGCACGGTATTAACCCGGCAACAATATATATCGTGTTCAGCCGCCGCGTGCTGGTTCGTGGCAAGGCAGCGAAACGCCGCTGTAGCACTCCTACAGCAAGTTTCGCTAACGCAGTCCGCGGGCCAGCACGCGACGGCCTGTCATTAATAATCAATAAGTTAGGAGCTTCAGGCAGGCACTGGCCCGGCGTTGCAGCGCTTGCCAATGGAATGACCATTACCTGCGCACTGCGCCTTGATCCAGCACCTGCCTGAAGCTCTGAACACGACATATATTGTTGCCGGGTTAATAATAAACTCGTCCACCGCCTCCAGTAGCGGTGTCATGTACATCAGGGCCGGCCTACCGTGCATCAGCACCGCCATGAAGCCGGCTTCGATCACATCGTCGCGGCTGGCCCCGGCCTCAACAGCACGCTGAACACGAATGGCGATGCACCACTCACTGGGCGATTCGATTCCTGCCAATGTCGGAGAAATCATTCCGTCACCACAAACATCGAAGTAATGCACATGATTCACAATGGGCAGATGAAGATAGATGGTTGTTCGACTATGTCTTTTACGGAATGTTTTTGGGCCTTGGCGGGACAAGTTTGTCCAGAGAGAGGACCCGAGTACCGCGCCAACTATAATTACGCCTCTCACTTGCCAATGCGGCAGAACCCATTTTCCAGCCTGGCTGTAGGCAGCTGCCCGGTGATATTTACAGGACGGGGCTCAACAATTTAATGATGTTCTGCACGGTTCTCTGGTAGCGGGGCCGTTGCTGCCACTCCGTAAGGGAAAGCGGCCGGGCGTTGTTGCGAAAACCTTCTTGCTGCTTGCGCAATTTGTCAACGAATTCCGCACCATAAAAAATGACATTGATTTCGAAGTTGAGTGCAAATGAGCGAATGTCAAAATTACTCGACCCCAGAAAGGCAAGGGAATCATCGATCGTCATACTCTTGGCATGCAACAGGCCCTGGTCAAACAGGTAGATACTTGCACCGCTTTTAAGCACACGTTCGTAATAGGCGCGGGCCGCGTTGCTAACCAGTATTTGATCGGATTTCAATGGCACAATCAAATCGACCTTAACCCCCTTTAAAGCAGCAGTTTCGATGGCTTCCAGAAAGACTTCATCCGGCACAAAATACGGCGTAGTAATAACGACTCGGTGCCGCGCCGCGTACAACGCAGCGACCACCATCCGTTGATAGTTTTCCGCCGGATACAATGGACCGCTGGGTAAAACCTGAACGGCATTACCTGCATCAACAGGCGCACTGGTATCCGGAAATATTTCAGGGCCCTCCAGAATCTCATCATTTTCTGCAAGCCAGTCACCCGCAAAAACCGCCTGCAGTTCCAACACCACCGGCCCGGTCAGGCGCACCGTCAAATCGATCCATTGCAGGTTCTTGTGCCCGTACCCTGCGTCGACGATATTCTGAGAGCCGGTATAGGCAATTTGGCTATCGATCACAGCTATCTTACGATGGTTGCGCAGATCAATGCGCGAGACCCAGGCACGTAGCAGACTGACGGGGAGAGAGGGATACAACTTGATACCCGATGCTTTCAGCTGTGGCGCCAATCTTTTAAGGAAACGCCTGGAACCCTGCGCGTCCACCAGCACCCGGCATGCAACACCTCGCGCCGCCGCACGTTCGAGTGCAGCAGCAACACGTTGCCCGGTCTCATCGACTGAAAAGATATAGAACAGCAAGTGAACATGGTGTTGCGCCGCATCGATATCCTCGATGAGCCGGTCAATGACCCTTTGGGTATCCGCCAGCAATGTGGCCTGGTTACCCAACATGATGGGCATATGGCCGAGTTCTTCCGTCAGGGCGATAGTGGGTAGAAATGCCTGGTCAACAATGGATGACGTATTACCCATGTGTTTCATATAACGGGGGCGCCCGCGCTCCAGCTTTTCCATCAATGCCCTTCGCTGCCTCAGCCGGCGACGGGGCAAGCGGTTCTCGCCAATGAACAGGTACAATACCAGGCCCGGCCAGGGTAGAAAAAAGATCACCAGTAGCCAGACCATAGCAGAACGCAGTGGATGACGCTCAATGACAATACCCAGCATAACCAGCCTTACTGCCCATTCGCTGATGTAATACAATAACGGTGCGGAGAAAAATAATTCAGATGCCATAATCAGTCGCATGTTAACGCTTAAACCGGAGCAACCTCACGCAATGGCCGGGAATATTACCCGGGTTGTTGCCGGCAAGCTCAGTGGCGGTTTTTTCTCGGTGCCGGGCCTGGTGGATGCGCAGCACGGATATTCGGCGATCATCGCCGCTGACCTTCTGCTCTGTGAGCGCGGAATCCAGTTCCGAGTTCGTTGATATCAAATGGAATTATTCAACGGCTCATTACTCGCTATCGTCATTGTCGTCGCCTTTTTCGATTTCACCAATGGCTTTCATGATGCCGCCGATATGGTGGCCACCGCCATCGCCTCGCGCGCCATGAAACCGGCTGTTGCCATTGGCATTGTCACTTTTTTCACTTTCATCGCCCCTTTTACTGTGGGCCTCGCTGTCGCCAACACCGTTGGTACGTTTGTCGATATCAGTACGGCCTCAGCACAGATCGGTGAAAGCGTCGTTATCGCCGCCCTACTGGCTGCCATCAGTTATAACCTGATCACCTGGCGCTTTGGCTTCCCTTCCTCATCATCCAATTCCCTGGCCGGTGGACTGGTGGGCGCGGGCCTGTATGCCGTTGGCAGCGGGCAAATCCACTGGGGCGTGCAGGCATTGCAAGCCGGTGAACTGACAGGTTTCATGAAAGTGATTGGCGGGCTCTTCGTTTCCCCGCTGCTGGGGTTTCTGATCGGTTTTCTGATCATGAAACTCATCTTTGCCGTGTTCCGGCATTTCAGGCAGAGGGTTTCGCGCCTGTTTGTCGCGTCACAATACCTCAGCGTTGCCTGGCTGGGTTTCTCGCACGGCGCAAACGATGCACAAAAGGGGATGGCCATCATCGGCATGATGTTACTGGCGCATGGCGTGACGAGTGAATTCACGATTCCATTCTGGGCGATCGTCTGGTGCGCCAGCGCCATCACACTCGGTACCCTGTTTGGTGGCTGGCGCATTATCCGCACCCTTGGATTCGGGCTGTTTCGCGTGCGCATTACCCATTCGGTGGCCGATCAGCTGGGCTCGGCATTGGTCAATAGTCTGGCCACCGTGATCGGCGCCCCCACCTCCACCAGCCAGGTAGTGACCGCCACCCTGCTGGGTAATGGCGCAGCCGAAAAACCCGGTCATGTGAAATGGCGCACCGCTGCTGGCATTGCCTCCGGCTGGTGGTTGAACCTGCCGATTTCATTGGCCCTGGGTTGGCTCTACTGTTATTTTTACCTGGTGATCATCCAGTCATAACAGGAGCAAGAAATGGGTTTGATCAGCGACTATATCTTGCCGAAAAATGTTGACTTCGATAACGCGCTGCAATCCCAGGCGCATATCACCCGTACCATTGTCGAAGATTTACAAGCAGCGTGCAGAGACAATAACCGGGCCTTACTGGAGCGTATTACCGATCATGCAGAGCAGGCACGCTCGCTGAAATCCAGCAATATGAAGCAGCTACTGGATGTATTCATCACCAGTTACGACAAGGAGTCGATCTACCGCATGATCACTCAGCTGGACTGGATAGCGCTCAGTGTCAAACACCTGGTACTGGAAGTCCAGGCCTATGAGGTCCAGTCACTGGATGAATACCAGAATATTGTCGATGTACTGGTCGAAATGGCCGCCCTGCTTGAACTGGGCATCACTCGTCTCTCTGTCAAAAAAACCAAGGCCATCGCATCTGATATCGATCTCATACATGACAAGTACGACCAGGTTGTTAAACTCTGCGCGCAAGCGGTGGCACAACTCCTTGATCAGGAGGATTGCAAGGGTATCCTGGTGCACAAGGAAGTTCTGTCACAGCTCAAGGAAGTCGCAAAAAGGATTCATATTACGGCTAACACTCTGGAAGACATGGCCATAAAAATCCTCTAAGAAATCTCTGATTGAGTCGGTAAGAATCAGGCCTGAATTATCTATAGCCACTGTCACCTGGGTTGCATCCCAGTATTACTTATCGGATTCGCTTACATTCAATCAAAATCATAGCGTAAAGGCCTGCTCATGTACCAAGACACCGAT
>CBEUNK010000153.1:0-5021 GCA_965544455.1 uncultured Thiogranum sp. | reverse complement strand
CCGGTGAACAGCGGGCCGGCGTTCCATCCTGTGGGGCCGGACGGTAACAATGGACCGACGGACAATGTCCTGACCTTCTCGGGTGAGTCGGGTACGGTCGTCTTCACCCAGATGAAAGTGCTGGAAAATCTGCCGGTGATGCTGACCTCGCCGCGTATCTGGGAGGCCCTCGGCCTGCCTTTGACGCCGTTCGAGGACAGCATCGACTTCTACGGCGATCCCGGCCTGGTGGACGAGGACTCCATCCGGCCGTTCGTCGCCATGAAGGCGCAACTGCACGAAGCCAACTGCGACGGTGCCGGCAACTGCTCGGCCGGTACCGCGGTACTGGATAATGCCGGCAACCCGGTCATCGGTTTCGGCACGGCGCCGATCGACATCCCCAACTGCGAGCGCTGCCACGCGGCGGTGGACACCCCGAACAGCCCGCACACCTCCATCGGTGATTCGATCTATACCATGGTGCAGGAGGAAGAGAGCTTCTGGAACGCGTTCTATTCCATCGACACCGGGGCGGGCGACTCCGACTGGTACACGCGGCTGAAGGGCGCGGCGGTCAGCATGCTGGCGCTGCATGACGAGCAGCACGGCACCAGTTTCACCGTCAATTACCCCGGCTGCAGCATCGCCGGGGGTGACTGTGGCGCACTGCCGCAGAATACCCGCCTGGGACACGAGAGCATTATCTGCCAGAAGTGCCATGCGGATAACGTGATCGCTGTAGTGAAGTCGGCCTACACCGACGTCAGCAAGACCGAGCTGATCCCGCCGGTGACCGAGGCCATTCACTGGAATCACCGTAGTACCGAGGAAGGCGGACCGATCGCCTTTTCGGACAGCTTTGGACGCAGCGGCGCCTGCCAGGGTTGTCACCCGGCACACCGCTCCAACGGTGACCTGACCGGTTACCCGATCACGCTGGGCGGTAATAACTTCTACGCCAACAGCGACAACCGCGTGGCTTCCGGTGGCTGTTTCGTCGGCCGCGACGTGCATTCCAACCCGGGCCGCAACACCGACGGTGCCGAGACACCCAGTCACCTGAATGCCGTCGGCCAGTGGCTGGTGGACAATGTCGCCAGTGACAGCGGTGAAGACCGCGGTATCTGGTGCACCAACTGCCACACCCAGCTCAGCCAGGAACTGTGGCGCACGGAAGACTGCGAGGACCTGATCACCGGTAATTGCATCACCAATCCGCGTGCCGAGCCCACGCTGGCTGCCGTGGCGGCCGCCATCGGCGTGACCGAGGACAAAGCCATCTCCTGGCTGGATCCGAAGGATAATGTCCTGGGCCTGACACCGGACGGTGTTGACCGGACACACGCCATCTGGAACCCCGCCAA
Organism: uncultured Thiogranum sp.; assembly: GCA_965544455.1. Lineage (GTDB taxonomy): Bacteria > Pseudomonadota > Gammaproteobacteria > DSM-19610 > DSM-19610 > Thiogranum. Next base: position 3,675 of record CBEUNK010000153.1, on the reverse strand, counting down.
CACCGACGCCGACGTCGCTACCATCGAGGTTCGCGGTGGTGCGCCCTATGGCACCACGGATGCCGACGGGGACTTCAGCGTGCGCATCCTGGACTTCTGCACTACGCCCGCATGCGTAGCCGATGCCCAGGCGCTGCTGGACAGCGAGGGTAACGGCGGTACGGCCGTCGCGGTACCGTTCTCGGCCGCCACCGACGGCCGCGACCACTGGCTGGCGCCGGGCGAACCGCACTGCGCGGACTGCCACGCGGCCCCCTATGTTGAGCAGAGCGGCAACAACAACCCGTTCCCGCCGTTCAACTACCCGCGCAAGGCCTCGCTGATGCGCTATTCGCGCGGTCACCGGGATATCAGCTGCCAGGGCTGTCACGAGTCCATCCATGGCCTCTACCCGGTCACGCCGGACATCGACACCACGACCTACAAGCAGGCCGCGGCGCTGAACGCGGACGGCTCACACGGGCCGCTGAAGTGCGCCACCTGCCACGATGTCAACTCGCACGGTGTGCCGAGCATTGTCTGCGCACCGGGTGACGAGTCGGGTGAGTGTGACGGTGGTGATGGACTGCACTTCAACGGCACGCCGATCTACAACAACTTCGACGCGGCCGTTTCCTGGGCGCATACCTTCACGGATGAAGCCGATCCTACGCAGGATATGTGCCTGAACTGCCACGAAGATGAAACCCACAAGGTGTCGGCTAACGAGGAGGAATGGCTGGAGCATTCCATGAAGAAACGCGTGACCCGCAAGATCATGGACCAGGTGGAAGTCTCGCTGCTCGGCGCTGTGGCCGGCAGTACCGACCCGCTGAACACGGTCTGCCGGGGTTGCCATTCCGACGAGAGCGACGAAGTGGCCTGTAACGAGAAAGAGTGGAAAGAGCACCTGCTCGAGGGTCGTGTTGCCGACAGCGTCTGGGAACAGGTCTCGGTCAGCCTGACCGGTTCCACCTGCGGCTGGTAACAGAACAGCGGTCCCGCCCGCAGCGGCGGGCGGGACCGTACCGCCTGTTGGCACCGATACCCGTCTTTTATTTTTCACTGGATACACGTTATGCAAACAGATGTGAGCGGAAACTTGCGTAAAGTTGCCATTGCCCTTGGCGTTTCATTACTGTTACTGGGTTGTTCAAAACAGGCCGACAACGCGGCGACCGAACAAGGCGCCGGCGCGGGCAGCAGCCAGCCATCAAGTGGCGTACCCGCGGGTCAGCCCGACGATGTCGTCGCCGACGTCGGTGGTGAAATCATTACCTTCAGCCAGCTCAATACCATGCTCAACAGTTCGGCGATCGTCGGCCTGTCGGTGCCGGCGGTGGGCACCACGGAACGCAATACCGTGAGAATCGCGCTGCTCGACAAAATGATCAGCGCCAACCTGGTGTACCTGGATGCGATTAAGCAGGGCGCCGACCGTGACCCCGTCTACCTTGCCGATATCGGCCGCTTTGCCGATGCCCTGCTGGCGGCACTGTACCGCGGCAAGTACCTGATTGGTGACATCGAGGTCAGCGATGCGGAAGTCCAGGATTTCTACAAGGAGCGTATCAACGAGGGTACGGAACTGACCGATGACGTGAAACTGGCTATCGAGGCGTCGATCCGCAAGGAAAAACTCAAAGGGCTGATGGCCAGTTTACGCGGACGATTGCGTGAACAGGTCGACCTGCAGATCAGCGACGGCATCATGGATGCTGAACTCGACGCGCAGCGCCAGAACTCCGATGTCATGGCGATGATCGACGGCGAGGAACTGACCTGGGGTCAGGTCCGCCCGGCGCTGCTGGCGGTCGAAGAGAAAGGAGCCCTGATGGATGATGGTTTGGGTATCGACACCACCAAGGACCGTTTCGAGGCGTTCAACCGCATTGTCGATAACCAGATCATGGCGGCCAAGGCGCGTAAAGCCGGCCTGGAGAAAGACCAGGTGTACGTGGGTCGCATGGGCGAGTTCCGCAAGACCCGGCTGATCAACCTGCACCGGGCCAGTATCATTGCCGGCCTCGAACCCACCGACGAGGAGCTTCAGGCCTACTATGCTGCCAACCGGGACGCCATCCGGGTGCCGGAAAGCCGCAAACTGCAGATGGTGGTGTTGAAGACGCGCGAGGAAGCGGAGCAGCTCAAACAGCGCATCGAAGCGGGGGAGATGACCCTGTTCGAGGCGGCCCGCGATTTCTCCATCGATCCCAATGCGAAAACCACGCTGGGTGACATGGGCTGGGTAAAGAAAGGCACGGGCTTTCCTGATCTCGACGCCGCGACGTTTGCCTTGCTGCCGGATGAACTCGGCGGGCCGGTCGAGTCACCCGCGGGCTGGCACCTGCTCAAGGTGGTCGACCTGCGCGACAGCCAGTATGACAATATCGAGGATGAAAATACGCGCAATGTCACCCGCCGCCGCCTGCTGCACCAGCGGCTGGCTGACTACGTGGTCGACCTGCGGAAGCACCAGACCCGGGTGACCGTATATGCCGACCAGCTCGATCGTCTGTTCAAGGCGGAAGCTGACTGGGTGAACGACCTGGAACAAAAAGCCAGCCAACCCCATTCCATGACCCGCGAACGCGAGGAAGAACTGAAGAAGTTCATGCAGCAATAGTGACAAGCGACACACACCATTATCCCGGTCCATTGATTAGTCCGTCATCCCGGCGCAAGCCGGGATCCAGTGGTTTCAATGCCCTGGATTCCGGCTTGTGCCGGGATGACGATAAACGCTTTGATCGTGGTCAGACCGATCGGCGTCACGCCGGTGTGAAACCACTGTGTCGGCTGGCGACGGTGCTTGTTGTGTCCACCGGCATGCTGCTGATGGCTGCGCAGGCACCAGCCATGGACAGCGGTGAATTCCAGGCGCCTTCACTGGAACACTATGTTCTGCAGGGCAAGTCGGAAGGCGACGGTGATGGTGACGGCGTCAACGAAACGCACATCGAGCGTTTCCGTGACCTGGACGGCGACAGCATCTTCAACATGACCACGCACGGAACACTGTGGGCGTGGAGCCTGAGCACCTGGGGCGCCGATCCGGGCGACCTCGACAGGAATTACGTGATCCGCGACAGTGACTGCAATGGCACGTTCGACGAACGCTACCGGATCGACGAGGAATTTCACGTCCCGCCCTGCCTGAAATAGGCGCCCGGCAGCGGCTGCTGCCGGTGGTTTCCCGGTCGCACTCTCTCTATAATCCCGGTGAATTTCATCGATTGGGTATTATGGACAGCGAGCACTTGCTGGCGGTGCGTGACAGCGCCGATCAATTATATTCCAGGGCCGAGGTTGAGCAGGCACTGGACCGAATGGCAGGTGAGATCGGCATGGCGATCGGTGACCGGGACCCGTTGCTGCTGTGTGTCATGACCGGTGGCCTGGTCGCCAGCAGCGAACTCTTCACCCGGCTGAACTTCCCGCTACAACTCGACTACCTGCACGCGACCCGCTACCAGGGTACCCGGGGCGGCGACGAGCTCAAGTGGATCACACCGCCCTCCAAACCGCTGGTGGGACGCACCGTGCTGGTAGTCGATGACATCCTCGACGAGGGCCTGACCCTGGCGGCGATTCTGCGATACTGCCGCGATCAGCAGGCGCGTGCGGTTTACAGTGCCGTACTGGTGGAAAAACTCCACGACCGTAAACCGGAAAACGTGCAACCCGATTTCGTCG
>CBEUNK010000152.1:0-5197 GCA_965544455.1 uncultured Thiogranum sp. | reverse complement strand
TCGGACGGTGAAGTGGCGGACCGTTGACGGTAAGCTGCTTCTGGACCCGGGCAAAAAGGGGGGCGTCTATATCTTCTATACTCCCTGTTTGAACTGGGCGCTGATTCCATGCTGCTGGTCAGCCTGCACGAAGACATCAATGCCTGTTTCCCCGGCAAACGAAAAGGTACTGGAACGCTATCAGTTCCAGCGCCTGACCGGGAATGAAACCGCGGTCTCGGACTGGTCGCTGGTACAGTCCGGTGACACCCGTTTTTGGGTGATCTCTGTCGAGGGTGATACCCGCTACGAGAACGTTTGCGACCTTGAGGGCCGTACTCTCGCCTGGTCGGTGACGACACGGGGAAGGAAATCTCGGCAATCCGGCAGGGTGCCAGCATCACTGTAGTGGGTCTCTACAAGGGTAAACAGCTGAAAGAGACGTATGAAGTCGGCGATACGCCCTGGTTCCAGCCGCTGAGCTACTCGCTGCGGAGCTTCGTCACGGGCAAGCCGGCGCGTGCCGAGTTGTGGACCATCCGGCCCGATACTCTGAAACCTCTGCGCATGACGGTCGAGAAACTGGGTGTTGAAACCTTGCAGACCGCACAGGGCGACATCGAGGCACAGCGGTTGAGGATCGGCCTGACCGGTATGATGAAGTACCTGTGGAAAGCCTATTACTGGTTCGACACCCGGCAAGTCAGGTTTGTACGCTACGAAGGTGTCAACGGACCACGGGGGACGCCGAAGACGATTATCGAGCTTTCCTCCATTCCACCACTTGCCGACCTCGGACGCCCGTGATCGTCATAAAACCTTAACCGGCCTTTAACACGGCCGCCATCTACGCTTGTTTAAAATACCAAAACGGTAAGGTGTGTATTGCCTATGGCGGCTATCAATCGGTATCGGTCCATCTGGATATCCGATGTTCATCTCGGAACGAAAGGCTGCAAAGCCGAGTTCCTCCTCGATTTCTTCCGTCACAACGACTCCGAGTATCTCTATCTCGTCGGCGACATTATCGACGGCTGGAGCCTGAAACGTTCCTGGTACTGGACGCAGCATCACAATGATGTCATCCAGAAAGTCCTGCGCAAGGCGCGCAAGGGCACTAAAGTCACCTACGTGCCCGGCAACCATGATGAATTCGCCAGGAACTACGTGGAACACCTGTTTGGTGGCATTCGTGTCGAATCCCAGGCCATCCATACCACGGTAACCGGCAGGCGCTTTCTGGTACTGCACGGCGACGAGTTCGACGGTATCATAGCCTGCGTGAAATGGCTGGCCGTGCTGGGTAGTCACTCGTACGAATGCGCACTGACACTCAATCGCTGGTTCAATGCTGCCCGCCGCCACCTGGGTTATCCCTACTGGTCACTGTCCGCCTATCTCAAGCAGAAGGTCAAGAACGCGGTCAAGTTCATCGAGAACTACGAAGAAGCGGTCAGTGCCGAGGCGATGAACCAGGACGTTGATGGCGTTATTTGCGGGCATATCCACAAGGCCGAGATCCGCGACATCAACGGTATCCAGTACTGCAACGACGGTGACTGGGTCGAGAGCTGCACCGCACTCGTCGAGACTCTGGAAGGCGAACTCAAACTGGTACAGTGGGGCTACATTCTCGGTGAGCCGCATGACCTGGAAGAGGATGAGAGCGACGATGTGCCTGCCCCCGATATTGTCGCCACCTCCATCGAATAAATCCACGCACAGACCTGCGGACACCGCTCCTTGAATATTCTGAAAGTCTCCGACGTCTACTTCCCGCGGGTCAACGGGGTGTCGACGTCCATCAACACCACGCGAACGACACTCCATCAGCTGGGGCATCAGACCACGCTGGTTGCGCCGGCCTACCCAGGACACACCGAAACGGATGACACCATCCTGCGCATCGACGCGCGCAGAGTACCGTTTGATCCCGAAGACTACCTGATGAAGCGGCGCCCGCTCCGGAAAGTCATGGAGCGTCTGGATCGCGAAGCGTTCGACATTATTCATATCCACACGCCGTTCATGGCCCACCGTTTTGGCGTGGCCCTGTCCAGGCATTGGCGCATTCCCGTCGTGGAGACCTATCACACGCACTTCGAAGAGTATGCGCACCACTATATTCCGACGCTGCCCAGGGCGGCGGGCCGCGCACTCGCCCGCTGGGTGGCACGGCGACTGGCAGCGGGTGTCGACGGACTGGTCATGCCCTCCTCCGCCATCGCCCGGTCATTGCATGACTATGGCGTCGATACCACCATGCGTGTGATACCCACCGGTCTGGACCTGAACGAGTTCGCCCCGGGAGACCGCCATGCCTTCTGCAGGCGGTTCGCCCTGGATCCAGCGCGGCCTTCCATGGTCTACGTCGGGCGCGTGGCCCATGAAAAAAACATCGGCCTGCTGCTGGATGTGGTTGATCGGGTACGGCAACAGGTGCCGGAGGTTTTACTGATCATTGCCGGGGAGGGTCCCGCACTGGGCTCGCTGCAACGCCAGTGCAAGGCAAGGGGTCTCGGGGACAACGTGGTCTTCGTGGGTTATCTCAAACGCGGGCAACCCCTCTGGGACTGCTTTGCCGCGGGAGACCTGTTTGCTTTTGCGTCGAAGACAGAAACCCAGGGACTGGTCCTGCTGGAAGCCATGGCTCTCGGCGTACCGGTGGTGGGCTATGCAGCCATGGGCGCAACCGAGGTACTGACGATCGAATCAGGCGCCGCGATTGTGGAAGGTGGCGCTGACGCATTCAGCGAACAGGTACTGACCCTGCTGCGGGACGGGGAACGGCGCGCGGCATTGGCCGAAAAGGGCAAGCACTATGCACGCACCTGGTCCACGCAGGAAACGACCGCACGGCTGGTCGACTTTTATCAGAGCATTATCGACGAAGTTACGGTCGACGAGACAAACACCGTCCGCGTCCGGTAATCACTCCCCGCCCTTCCGCTGTCCGGACAGGTATGACCAGCTCAAACGCACGACCAAATATCCGACGAGCGACGCGCAGGCACCGGCAACCAGGCTGCCGACCAGCAACGGTTTCCAGACGAGCGTCAGAATATTCACGACCGCTTCATAGTTTGTGGGTGGCGTACTGAAGGCCGGCGGTGTACCCAGTAACCAGCTGCCAAGCTCGTAGGCGGCGTAAAAGATCGGTCCCATTGTTAACGGGTTGGTTATGAAAATCATGGCCATGGTCAGTGCAATATTGACGCGCAGGGCCAGCGCAAGGACAAAACCCACCAGCATTTGAAAAGGAATCGGCAGCATGGCTGCGAACAGGCCGAGCGCAACCGCACCGGAGACCGAGTGCTGCGTCATGTGCCAGAGGTCGGGGTGATCGATCAGGTGGCGAAAACGGTCAAAGGCGGGATGCCTGCTCAGGCGCTTGCCCCTGCGCAAGAGATGAAACTTGAGTTGCTGAATCCGGGTTCCAGTCATACCCGCGATCAGGCAGCGAAATCCATCGTCTCTCCGGTATGGCGGCCGGCCGCCGGGCTGCCCTGCTGCAACTGCCGTTCGATATATTCGTGCAGACGCCCGGCATGACTTGGGACGGACATAAATCGCTTGTTCACCTTGTGCAGACACGCGCAAATCTACCGAGGTGGTGTGACGGATTGATGAAGGTTTGACTACAGAATGATTGCCGTATCTCCTGTGTATCAGCGATTACGGTTAATGAAGATTTTCAGCACGTTGTCGCGCGTCGGCAGCCAGTATTTTATCTGCCGACCGCAAAGGCCAGCCATGACGGCCCTGCTGCTGGCAGACCAGTCCTGACAGGACGGTTGGAGAATTATTCAGAGTAGGCTCAGACGAGCGACTCAAGCAGGATCAGCTCGCAGGCCACCGGTGTCGTCACGCGTCAGGGAACTGGTCCAGTTCCAGCCATCGGAAGCTTCGACACGTACCAGGTAACCCCTGAACTTGATGACGTCCCCTTCCCTGACACGGCGCAGCTGTTTCTCGACCTCGCTGTTGCCGGGGATCATGTGCATGTCGGCACTGCTGGTCTCGATGTTGCGGCGGGGAATAACCAGTTGTTCGGCGCGCCAGAAATAAAAACGTCCGGACTGGCGGATATCGATAGTGGCCAGCACCTCGTCCTTCGCCATCGGCCCCCATCCCAGCGCCAGGTCCACCGGTGACAGTTCCGATTCACGACCCAGGTGGTAACTCTCGGCGCCGAGCACGCGCGCCTTGCCCTGGAAAGTTGCCAGGGGCCGAATGACGTAATCCCCGAACTGCAGGAACAGGTCGGGGCGGTCCAGTTCGCGCTGCACCGGCGGCCGGCTGATATCCAGCACCGCCTCGTCTAGCGGGTAGTGTCAGGTCGTATGTCTGGATTGGCTGGGTGGGTTCAACCGGTGAGCGCAACACTTTATCTTTTCATCAAAAGATGGAGTGTGTGCAATGGCTTATAGAACACGGATCTACTACACGGACGCCCAGAAGGCGGAGATGTGGGATCGTTGGCAGCGGGGCGAGACCTTTCACTCGATCGCCCGTTTATTTGATCGGTATCACACGTCGGTACGGGGCATCATCGCTGCGACCGGCGGGATACGACCACCCGAGCGTCGTCGTTCACGTCTTGCGCTGACACTGGCGGAACGCGAAGAGATTTCCCGAGGTATTGCCCGTGATCTCTCGTTACGGGCGATAGCAGCCCGATTGGGTCGCGCGCCCTCGACGATCAGTCGGGAAGTCAACCGCAACGGTGGGACACAGCACTACCGGGCTAACCGGGCTGACCAGGCAGCCTGGGATAGAGCGCACCGTCCCAAGCCCTGTAAACTGCTCATCAACCGTGCATTGGCCCGCCTGGTGGCGAAGAAGCTCAGACGACTCTGGTCACCTGAGCAGATCGCTGGCTGGCTGAAGTGTACTTACCCTAATGACGAGAGCAGCCAGGTGTCCCACGAGACCATCTACAGAAGCCTGTTCATTCAGGCGCGTGGTGCACTGAAAAAGGAGCTGCAGCAGCACTTGAGAACCCAGCGCGCCATGCGCTACTCAAGGCATACCAGCCAGAAAGGAAATGGGAAGGGACAGATCAAGGATATGGTGTCCATCCGTGAGCGACCAGCGGCTGTTGAAGACCGTGCGGTACCGGGTCACTGGGAAGGCGACCTGATCATCGGCACGAACAACAGTCAGATCGCCACGCTGGTTGAGCGCCACACGCGCTATGTGATGCTGGCGAAGGTGT
>CBEUNK010000151.1:0-5200 GCA_965544455.1 uncultured Thiogranum sp. | reverse complement strand
AGCCACTTCGCCGCCGTTTTCGGCCCCACCTTGGGAATACCCGGGATGTTATCCGAGGTGTCACCCACCAGGGCGAGGAAGTCGATAATCTGTTCCGGCGTCACGCCGAACTTGTCTACCACGCCACGCTCATCCAGCCGCGTATCGCTCATGGTATTGATCAGGGTTACGTGGTCGTTGACCAGCTGCGCCAGGTCCTTGTCGCCGGTCGATATGATGGTCGGTACACCGGCGGCCGCCGCCTGGCCGGCCAGCGTACCGATGACATCGTCGGCCTCGACACCGGGCACCTGCAGCAGCGGCAGGCCCATGGCCCGGATGATGTCCAGCAGGGGTTCGACCTGCGACGACAGCTCATCGGGCATCGGCGGCCGGTGCGCCTTGTACTCGGCGTACAGCTCGTCGCGGAAGGTCTTGCCGCGGGCGTCGAACACCACTGCCATGTGCTCGGGCCGGTAGGTTTCAACCAGCTTGCGCAGCATGTTGAGCACGCCGTAGATCGCACCGGTCGCCTGCCCCTGAGAATTGGTCAGGGGTGGCAGGGCATGAAAGGCGCGGTACAGGTAGGAAGAACCATCGACCAGTACAAATGGCCTTTGCGCTTCTGCGGACATTGAATATTTTCCGTTATAACCGGTCTACTGATACTGACAGGGTGCGATGGTATCATTCGTCCACCACCAAATCAGGACACAACTGCATGGAACAGGAAACCCGCCAGCCGCGCCCCGACCTGGGCCAGGTCAACGACACCCAGCTGACCCGGGAGTCGTGGAAGATCTTCCAGATCATGGCCGAGTTTGTCGAAGGTTTTGAACGGCTGGCGCAGATCAAGCCCTCGGTCAGCATTTTCGGCTCGGCGCGCACCGCGCCCGACCATCCCTGGTACCAGCTCGCCGAGGACATCTCGCACGCCCTGTCGGACGCCGGCTTTTCCGTGGTCAGCGGCGGTGGCCCGGGCATCATGGAGGCGGCCAACAAGGGGGCCTACGCCGGCCCGTCACCCAGTATCGGCCTGAACATCATGCTGCCGCACGAGCAGGCCGGCAACCCCTACCAGGACATCGGCCTTAACTTCCGTCACTTCTTTTCGCGCAAGGTCATGTTCGTGAAATATGCCTCGGCCTACGTGGTTTTACCCGGTGGTTTCGGCACGCTCGACGAGCTGGCCGAAATCCTGACCCTGGTGCAGACCGGCAAGACGCGCCGCATTCCCATCATCCTGGTGCACCGTCCCTTCTGGGAAGGCCTGATCGACTGGTTCAAACAGACGCTGGTCGAGGCAGGCACCATCGACCCCGAGGACCTGAACCTGTTCAGGGTACTGGACAAGCCCCGGGAAGTGGTTGATGCTATTTTCGACCATTATGACAAACGCGGCTTTGAGCCGTCGCCCACCGAACAGGAAATCCTGCTCGAACTGTGAATTCCGGATGGACTGCTTTATGAAATCGTTCGCTTCTGCCTGTTTGTTACTGCTGGCCAGTACGGTTGTTTACGCCGCGGATCAGCCGACCGTTACGTCACCGCCCGCCGCACCCAGCGAAAATGAACAGGAAACCCTGCAGCCGGAAGTGAACATCATCCAGCGCGAGGACAAGACCATCGAGGAATACCGGGTCAACGGCAGGCTCTACAAGATCAAGATCACCCCCAAGGTCGGCCCGGCCTATTACCTGATAGACAATGACGGCGACGGCTCGTTCGAGACCCGCCGCACCGGCAGCCAGCTGGAGCCCGACATCCTGATTCCGCAGTGGGTGTTGTTCCGCTGGTAAGCCGATTTAACAAACAGCTCGATCGCGTTGCAGAACGAACCGGCCAGACGGTGGCCTGGCTGGCGCTGGCGCTGGTGCTGGTCACGTTCAGCGTGGTCGTTCTGCGCTACCTGTTCGAGGTCGGCTCCATCGCCCTGCAGGAATCCATCCTGTACCTGCACGCCAGCGTGTTTCTGCTGGGCGCCGCCTACACGCTGAGGGTCGACGGCCACGTCCGCGTCGATATTTTCTACCGCCACCTGTCGGCACGGGGACAGGCCGTGGTGAATCTGCTGGGCGCCCTCCTGCTGCTGTTACCGGTGTGCGGTTTCCTGCTGTGGATCAGCTGGGACTATGCCGCCACCGCCTGGTCGCTGCGCGAAGGGTCGCGCGAAACCGGCGGCCTGCCCTACGTCTACCTGCTGAAAACCCTGATCCCGCTGGCCGCCTTCCTGCTGATCCTGCAGGGTATCAGCCAGATGCTGGCCAGCCTCGCCGTTCTCAGTCGATCCGGGAATGAAGCGGCATGAATGGCGAGATCGCGCTGTTCATGTTTGGCGCGGTGTTCCTGGTCCTGCTGGCCGGTTACCCGGTCGCCTTTTCGCTGGCCGGTACGGCACTGGGCTTTGCCCTGGTCGGTGAATGGCTGGGCAGTTTCGACGCCGCCTTCCTGCAGGCCCTGCCCAACCGCCTGTTCGGCATCATGACCAATGAAACGCTGGTCGCCGTGCCCCTGTTCGTGTTCATGGGCGTCATGCTGGAACGCTCGCGCATCGCCGAGAATCTGCTGGAAACCATGTCGGCCCTGTTCGGCCGCCTGCGCGGCGGACTCGGCATTTCGGTGACGCTGGTCGGCATGCTGCTGGCGGCCAGCACCGGCATTGTCGGCGCCACCGTGGTGACCATGGGCCTGCTGTCGCTGCCGACCATGCTCAAGCGTGGCTATGACCCGCGCGTGGCCACCGGTACCATCTGTGCCTCGGGCACCCTCGGGCAGATCATCCCGCCGTCGATCGTGCTGGTGCTGCTGGGCGATGTCCTGTCTTCAGCCTACCAGCAGGCCCAGCTCGCCCAGGGCATCTTCTCGCCCAAAACCGTGTCGGTCGGCGACCTGTTCGCCGGCGCGCTGCTGCCCGGGATTCTGCTGGTGGTGCTGTACCTGGTTTACCTGCTGCTGGTGTCGGTACTGCGCCCCCATGCCATGCCCTTGCCCGAGGATGACCAGCGGCCGGCCACCAGCGGCCTGGCCGCCCTGCACGCCCTGCTGGCGCCGCTGCTGCTGATCCTCGCCGTGCTGGGTTCGATCCTCGGTGGCCTGGCCACGCCCACGGAGGCGGCCTCGGTAGGTGCCGTCGGGGCCATGCTGCTGGCTGCCAGCCGGCGCCAGCTGAGGCTGTCCGTGCTGCGCGAGGTGGTGCGCGGCACGCTGGAAGTGTCCAGCATGGTGTTTCTGATCCTTATCGGCGCCTCGGTGTTCTCGCTGGTATTCCGGGGATTCGGCGGCGACATCCTGATCGAGGACCTGTTGACGCAGCTGCCGGGCGGTGTGGTCGGCGCCATGCTGGTGGTCATGCTGGTGATGTTCCTGCTGGGCTTCGTCCTGGACTTTATCGAAATCACCTTCGTGGTGGTGCCGATTGTCGGTCCGATCCTGCTCGCCATGGGGCTCGATCCGGTGTGGCTGGGCATCATGATCGCCATCAACCTGCAGACCTCTTTCCTCACGCCGCCGTTCGGGTTCGCCCTGTTCTACCTGCGCGGCGTGGCCCCGAAGGAAGTCACCACCGCCGATATTTACCGCGGCGTCATGCCGTTTATCGCCATCCAGCTGGTCGCCCTGGGCCTGCTGGCGCTGTGGCCGGCACTGGCCACCTGGTTGCCACGGCAGGTCTATACTGGTTAGAATCAGTCTTAGTAAAAGTAAGCCATCTAAATAAAAGCCTTATGGCAAGCAGCTGGAACAACCATTAAAAGTGCTGCCGGGAGCCCGTCGTGAACAAAAAACACCAACAGGGCATTATTCTTCTGGTGGAAGATAATCCGGATGATGCTGAACTGACGCAGCGCGCCTTCAAGCGCAGCCGCCTGGACAACCGCGTCATCGTAAAGCGGGACGGCCAGGAGGCGCTCGACTACCTGTTTGGCACAGACACGCAACCTCCCGCCGACCCGTTACCCGATGTCATCCTGCTCGACCTGAACATGCCACGCATCAATGGCCTGGAACTGTTGCAACGCCTGCGTGCCGACGCACGCACCCGCGCGGTACCGGTGGTGGTGCTGACCACGTCCGACGAGCAACGCGATATTGTCGACAGCTACCAGGGAGGTGCCAACAGCTATATCCGCAAGCCGGTCGACACCGACAATTTTTTCGACGCCATCCAGTGTGTGGAAGAATACTGGACCCTGCGCAACGTCCCCCCGCCGGCCGCCCAGGCTCCTTCCTAACCGCTGATCGCCTGGCCCGCCCGGGCATTCAGGTAGGCGCGCTCGGAAATATCGCCCCAGGCGATGACCTGTTGACGGAACGCCTGGAAGGAGTCGAAAACGCGTTGTGACAACGCATCCTTGGCGGCAACTTCGGCCACCACCTCGTCCGACAGACGCTTCAGGTGCTGCAGGACATCATCCGGCAACGGGCGCATATCCACGTGGTGTTCATTGAGCAGTGTCTGCAGGGCCTGGTTGTTACGGGCGACATATTCGGTGAACATGTCCTGGTTGGCCACGCGCGCGGCACTGGTGACAATGGCCTGCAGGTCTTCCGGCAACGCCTCGAACGCCTGCTTGTTGACCATGCACTCCAGGGTGGTGCCCGGTTCGTGCCAGCCCGGGTAGTAATAGTACTTCGCCGCCTTGTACAGGCCAAAAGCCAGATCGTTATACGGCCCCACCCACTCGGTGGCGTCGATGGCGCCGGACTGCAGGGAGGTGAACAATTCGCCGCCCGGCAGGCTGACCGGGATACCGCCGGCGCGCGCCAGCACTTCCCCGCCCAGACCCGGTATCCGCATTTTCAGGCCCTTGAGGTCTTCCAGCGAATTGATTTCGCGGTTGAACCAGCCGGCCATCTGCACGCCGGTGTTCCCGGACGCCAGCGGCACCAGGCCAAAGGGGGCGTAGGTTTCCTGCCACAGTTCCATGCCGCCGCCGTGGTACAGCCAGGCGTTCATTTCGTCGGCGGTCAGGCCAAACGGCACCGCGGAGAAGAACTGGGCGGCCTCGCTTTTACCTTTCCAGTAGTAGGCCGACCCGTGCCCCATCTGCGCCGTACCCTGCGAGACGGCGCCAAACACCTCGAACGCGGGCACCAGTTCCTTGGCACCGTAGACTTTCACCTCGATGCGTCCACCGCTCATACGGGTGATCAACTCGGCCAGGTAATTGGCGCCGGTACCCAGGCCGGGAAAATTTTTCGGCCAGGTGGTCACCATTTTCCA
>CBEUNK010000150.1:0-5243 GCA_965544455.1 uncultured Thiogranum sp. | reverse complement strand
GGCTATGGACCCGGACCGGGTTATGGCCGTGGTCCGGAAGACCGGGGCGGCTCCGGATTCGGCATGGGCAACCGGGGCGACCGGGGTTATGGCCCCGGACCGGGTTACGGGCGTGGCCCGGCAGACCGGGGCGGCCCCGGGTTTGGCATGGGTAACCGCAGCGACCGCGGACCAGGTCAATAAACAAGGCAGCATTCCTGATCGAACACTGAGCGAGGCCAGTTCAGATGGCGACAAAATTGGAACTTGAGGAATTTTTATACCGGCGCGCGATTGACATTATCGAATCCACCGATGCGGATATCGATAAGGAGCAATTGCTGTTTCAGGAAGTCTGGCTTCCCCTGGCGGAGTTATACAAAGGCAGAATCGCCAATTCAGCCACCACGGGGGAGGAACAACAGTGAACATAGAGTAATTGCCGGCTGGTGCCACAGACGGCGTCATGTTCAGCGAGCGGTGACAGCAGTACCGAAAGAGAGGTGGCAAAATGAACATGAAGACATTCACGGAATTCTGGAAAGGGATGTTTTATTTCGTATCCACGCTGACCGTGTCTGTATTCCTTTACCTGGTCGTGGTTGTGTGGCAACCGCTGTGGACTGAGGGCTTCGAGAATTTCGGGGATATCTCCAAGGCGATCACAAGGCTGGACAGAACGGCCAAGCCGGTCGCCGAAATGGCGCCGTTGATGCTGGGAGAAATGGATGAAATGCGAAACACAATGAGTGCGATGCAGCTGTCCATGGAAAGCATCGAGGAAATCAACCCCAACGTGAAGGAAATGACCTATACCATGAACCGCATGAACTGGGTTATCGAACAGCGCATGGGGGCAATGACCGGCGAAATGGACCGCATGGGAGACAAGTTCTCGCCCGTAGGGATGATGCCTTTCAACTGGTAAGCGACCGGGATTGGCTTGAGGTGAGTGATTTGAATATTCGGAGGAACAGAAAAATGCATATCAGGAAAATTACGGCCAATATGGCATGTGTAGCAATCAGCTTATTACTTGCCAACACGGCGTATGCGTTGGACATGGGCAATATGATGAATCCATCGAAGTGGATGGGCGGTAATAACGACCGTTACGATGACTATCGCGGTGGTCCCGGTTATGGTTATTACGGTGGCTACCCCGGTTATGGTTACGGCGGTTATCCCGGCTACGGCGGCCCCGGTTATGGCTATGGCGGTTACCCGGGTTACGGCGGCTATCCTGGCTATGGTGTCGCGCCTACGGTCGTTGTGCCGGGGAACAGCTCCAGCAATGCAGAAATCCAGCAGCTGAAAGCCCGCATCCGGCAGCTGGAAAGGGAGTTGCGGTAATCCTGTATAACGAGGTGCCGTTAATACAGAGATAGGTGGGCGGCCGGGAAGGCCGCCACAACCTTGTTCGCTTTTGCAGGCAGTTCCCGGCGTCGTGCTAGGCTGGACGGCACAGGTGTTTCGCGCTAACGGATATCAGCAGACCGAACGCCGCCAGGGTCCACACCACCACGGCACCGGCCGGCAGGTCAAACAGTGCCGACAGGACAAGTCCCGTCGTATAACCCAGGATGCCGGTCACGTAGCCCGAAAACAGCGACTGGCAACGCAGCGTGAATCGTCGTGACGCCAGTGCGGGGATAATCAGGCTGGCGAACACCAGGTAGACACCCACCAGTTGTACCGATGCCGTCACGGCGAGGGAGAACAGAATATAGAACAGGGCGGGGTGCCGCTCGGCACGCAATCCGAACCACGCCGCGAGTATCAGGGCATAGAGACCGAGTACCGGGAGCAGCTGGTCGAAGCCCACCCAGAGTATCTGGCCGACCAGCAGGTCCTTGAGGTGTTCACCGCCCTGCGGGTTGTTAGCCAGCAGCAGGATGCCGGCGGTCGCCGCCAGTATGAAGGCACTGCCGATAACGGCTTCCAGTGTTTCCGGCCAGTGGCGTTCACATTGGTACAGGCCGATGGCACCCAGCAGGGCGGCGAGGAACGCGGTGAATTGCAGCGCCCAGCCACTGTCCTCGAAACCCAGTGTGTGGGCCAGCAACACGCCCAGCCCGGCAATCTGCGCAATTGCCAGGTCGATAAAGATAATTCCCCGCCTGAGCACCTGCTGCCCGAGCGGCACGTGGGTCGAAATCACCAGCAGGCCGGCCGCGAGGGCCGGCGCCAATATGACCGGATCGAGGGTGTCCAGGTTCATGGTTGGATCCCTGTCAGCAGATCGATGCTCGAATCAAACAGACCAAACAGGTCTTTGGCCTTGGCATTACCACCGACGGTAAATGGCATGACCAGCATGGCTATGCCGGTATGATCATGTAACCACTGGACCGGGCGCTGTTCCTGGTAAGGGGCGCGGATAATGACCCTGGCCGGTTCGCTTTTCATTTTTTCCAGCAGGCTGGCCAGGTGGCCACTGGTCGGGGGTACACCCGGTTTGGGTTCCAGTTCCGCCACCTGCTTCAGGCCCAGCCAGTGATTGAAATACGTCCATGAGCGATGATAGACGACGATCGGCATACCTTTCAGCGATGCGCCCCGCTGCTCCCAGCGCTTTATCGCCGCCTGCCAGCGTTGCTGGAAATTAGCCAGCTTCTGCCGGTACTCCTCGGTGTGCGCGGTGTCCAGTTCGGCCAGGAGCTGCCCAAGTGCCTCGGCCACGCGCGCGATATTGTGGGGGTCGAGCTGGATGTGGGGATTGCCGGCGGCATGGATATCACCCTCGGCACGATCAAGCCTTTGGGGTTTTTCCAGTAACGGCACGTAGTCAGTAGCCGCGAAGTAGCCGCGGCTACCAGGCTGCACTTTCGGATTACCCGCCCGGCGCAATACCAGGGGTAACCAGCCGGTTTCCAGTCCGGCACCGGTACACACGACCAGATCGGCCCGGCGGGCCCGGGCAATCAGGCTGGGCCTGGCCTGGATATGGTGAACATCCTGCAGGGCCGTGGTGGCTGTATAAACCCGGCTGTCATTACCGGTCAGCTCTTTGGCCAGGGCGCCCCACTCGGGTTCGCAGGCAAAGATATTCAGCGAAGCCTGAACGGCCGGGGATAGAATGATGAGCAGCAACAGTGTGCCACCTGAAATCTGTTTAATCGTCATGTTGATTGCCTCAGAACAAGTGAGCGCCGTGACTGCCGATGCTCATGATGTATTGCAGTGACCATTGGTTGTCCGTGCCTTTCCGGCGGGAATTATCGCGGTCATACTGGGCGCGCAGGCGGCTGAATTCGCTGGGACTCCAGTCGAACATGGCGCTCCAGCGATGGGGGTCATGACTGTTGTCAGCGAGTCCGGAGGCCTGTTCCAGAGCGCCGGCGTCGGTAAAGCCTCCCAGATTGATAACATCCAGGTTGTTGTCCGAGGTCAACCGGTCGTAACGGGCACCGAACCGCCACTGCGGCATGAACTGGTAAATCGCCTGGGCATACCAGCCCGTCTGGTCGCCGTTATAGGACAGCAGGCCGTTGTTGATACCGTCCGTAACGTTGACTTTCCCGGACTCGTCACGATAGAAAAACTCGCCCTGCAGAATCAGATTGCGCTGTTGCGGGTTGCCGTTGGGGGCCCATTTCCACACCATGTCGACACCGTACAGGTCAGAGTCCCCATTGAACCAGGTGGTATCGTCATTGCCGGCGCGATCGTTGGCATCGGCCAACAGGGCGGAAACACCGGCCTGCCAGGCCCAGCTGCTGCTGACATCGCCACCCAGTTTGGCAAACAGGGTCTGCACGTCACCTTTCACCGACTGTGATTCACCACCGGGGAAGTTATTTCCGGCCAGGGTTTCGCCACCGAGCATCAGGTACAGGTCGGTGGGTGCTGTCCAGGTGAGACGCACACCGTCGTCTCCGTACTGCGTACCTAGAAAAGCCCGGTAGACCAGTGGCGCATCGTGAAAGTCCCAGGCATGGGTATGCTTCTGGTTGAGGTAACCGATACCGGAATAGAACCGTCCGAAACGGCCACCAAAACCCGCCGGCAAGGCGGTTGGATCAACATAGGCTTCTTCTATCTCGATTTCGGTACCGCTGCTGTCGTCACTGAGTGACAGCGTAGTTTCTGCATAAAACAACTGATCGACACTGGCCGAAGCGGTGATTTCGGTTTCATCCAGTGTCAGGCCTTCAGCAGCCAGTCCGGCTTCCTCACCCAGCTGAAAACCGGGTAAGGCATAGCTGTCGGGGTCCTGCGAATAACTGTTGACCGATCCCTGCAGGATGAACGACAACGCCGGATTGAACGCATTGTTGTGCACCTGCTGCGGCACCGGTTCAACAGCCGCCCGGGGCGATTCCTGTTCGATCCGCACCTGGTTTTCCTCTACGCGTGCTTCGGCCTCCTGCAGGCGCTGCTCCAGCGCCCGGATGCGGGTTTCATAGCTGCGTTTCAACTGGTCGATCTGCTGACGGATCTCGGCAAGATCGTCGCTGTTTGCGGCGTTCGCCGCCAGTGGCGGGTACAGCCACAGGATCGCAAACAATACGATTACTCGTTTGGTCATGACACACTCCCTGGTAGGGGCACGAGGCAAACCACCCCGGGCACTCAGCTGGAAAAAAATTTAGCTGGCAGAGGTGTGTTGCGGTGGGGCGCGTGTCCGGTAAAGGCCTGCCACCGGCTGGCAACAGCGGGCCTGTTGCATGCCGGTTACCGGCGTGGCGGCCTGGTCCGGGAAATAAACAGAGACGGGATCGGATGGTATCGCGGTGTTCAGACCATGTGCCAGCAGACAGACGTTACAGGAACCGCTGTCACTGGCGTGGGCATCGATATCCGACAGGTGAAGCAGCAGCGCTGACTGGCCCAGAACCAGCAGCGCCGCGAGTGTCCACCGAATCAGGCGGGGAGACATTCTGCCGCGACCGGCTTACTCGTCACCGATGGCCGCGGGCTTGCTGTCACCGGATGACGGCGCCTTTGGTTCCGGTTTTTCGGCTTGCGCGGGTTTTGCCGCTTCGGCCGCCGCCGGTTTCGGCTTTTCAGCAGTCTGTGGCACCGGTTTTTCTGCAGCCGGTTTGGGCGCCTCCGCTGCCGGCGGCTGGATGGGGGTCACCTTGGCTTCAGCGGGCGCTGCCTCTGCCTTGTCCGGTTTAGCGCCGGGTTGGCTGTCACCGGTATTGCCTGCAGCCTCGGGTTTGGTTTGTGCCTGGGCGGTGTCGCGACGCTGACCGGAACGGCGGCGACCACCGCGACGGCCCCGGCGGCTGCCGCTGCGGCCCTGGCCATTCCTGGTG
>CBEUNK010000149.1:0-5295 GCA_965544455.1 uncultured Thiogranum sp. | reverse complement strand
ATTTCCATGCCGTTCAGCTTACCGTCCTGTTTGAAGGTCAGCGGCGGGTAGCCGGCGGAAGTGCCGATGCGCAGTGTCGCGGGGATGGCGTCGTCGGCCGTGGCTACAGTTTGCGCGGTAAGTAATACCAGCAGGGCTAGCAGAAGACGTCCGATGCTCATGGCGTGTCGGCCTTTTTCAGGTGTGGATCGGGCGACCGGCAGTGTGCCAGATGCCGGGTCGGCTGTCATTCAATGTTGTTGCCGCTGGTGGCGTATTGATTCGACGCTGGCGTAGGTGGAGACGGCATAGGGCACACAATAGGTCAGCATGATTTTTGCCAGCAGTGGCACGGACAGCGCGCCGGCCAGCAACGCATCGCCCTGGTTGATGGCGACCAGTATCGTGCCCACCAGCAGGGAAACCTTGCGGGCCCGGGTGACGATGTCCCGGCGCAGCGCGATCGACAACCAGTGTTTCATGCGCTCACTATAGACCGGATCCGGCTGCGCTTAAACGCCGGAACGATTGCCGGCGCTAGCCTGTTTCGCGTGGCAGTGCTTCGACGGCGGTGATCGGCGGTCGGCAGTGCATGCCCTCGCAGAGGTAGGCGATACCGCCGGCTGCCGGTTTGCGTTCGGCGAGCAGCCCGGGCAGCCCGGTGGCATCGTCCGGGATGACGAACAGGAGGCGGCGGGGTGTATAGCCCCGGGGCAGGGCGGTGTTCCAGTTTTCCAGCTCGTCCGGGTTGCCGCGAATCACCAGCGTTTCTACCGGGTACAGGTATTCTTCCAGTGCCAGCAGCAGGCCGGTATGCCCATAGGGGCCCTGCTGCATCGGGTTCCAGGCCGCCTTGAGGGTATTTTCCGCAGCGTCCAGGTAACGCGTCTCGCCCAGCAGGTGACCCAGCCGGCCGAACACCCTGGCGGCAACGGCATTGCCCGCGGGCAGCGAATCGTCGGTCAGCGGCTTGGGCCGCTGGATCAGGGTTTCGTGGTCGTCGGCGGTGAAAAAGAAGCCACCGTCCGGGTCCGCGAAGTGGTCCAGCACGACGTCGGCCAGTTGCAGGGCAAAGGCCAGGTTGTCGCTGTTCCAGCATGTCTGCAGGCAGGCCAGGATCGCATCGATCAGGAATACGTAGTCATCCAGGTAGGCGGCCAGGTGGGCGCGGCCGTCCTTGTATGTGGCACACAGGCGGTTGTCGCGCCACAGGGTTTTGCGGATAAAGGCCAGGGCGCGTTCGGCGGAATCGAGGTAACGGGGTTCGTTGAAAATGTGCGCGGCCTGCGCCAGGCCCTTGATCATCAGGGCGTTCCAGGAGGTCAGAACCTTGTCGTCCCGCCCCGGCCGGACACGCTGTTCGCGCGCCGCAAACAGCTTGCCGCGGGCACTGCTCAGGCGGGCCGCGATATCATCCGGGCTCAAACCCAGGCGCCCGGCCAGACTGTCGGTGTCTTCATACACGTGCGGGTTCCAGCGGCCCTCGAAGTTCGGCCCGCGGTCAAAGCCGAAGCGCGGCGCTACCACCGCGTATTCGTCGTCGCTGAGCAGCGACCTGACTTCGTCCGTGGTCCACACGTAGAACCTGCCTTCCTCGCCCTCGCTGTCGGCGTCCAGGCTGGAGTAATAGCCACCTTCCGCTGACTGCATTTCCCGCATGACCCAGTCGGCCGTTTCCTCGACGATGCGCTGGTACAGCGGTTTGTCGGTAGCGGCCCAGGCTTCGCTGTACAGGGACAGCAGCGGTCCGTTGTCGTAGAGCATTTTCTCGAAGTGCGGAATCATCCACTGGTCGTCGACGGAGTAACGGCAGAAACCGCCGCCGACCTGGTCGTACATGCCGCCCAGCGCCATGCGGTCGAGGCTGAACAGGGCCATGTGCAGGGCGCGCTGGTCGGGTTGCTCGTCGTCACGCGTCGCGGCCCAGTGGCGCAGCAGGCGTTCGATGCTGGTGGGGTGCGGGAACTTGGGCGCCTTGCCGAAGCCGCCATGCGCGGGGTCGAACTGCTGTTCGAGCTGCTGGCGGGCAACGTCCAGCGGCATGGCGGACAGTTGCGCGCCGGCGTGTGTTTCGGCGCGGTTCATGTCGCGCATGAAATTGAGCAATGACTGGTTCTGCTGGTCCAGCTCATCGCGCTGGTCCCGGTAGAATTCGGCCACCCGGCGACAGATATCGGTAAACGCCGGCATGCCGTGGCGCGGGCGGTCGGGAAAATAGGTGCCACCGAAAAACGGCACCTGGCTGTCCGGTGTGAGGAACATGGTCAGCGGCCAGCCGCCGGTCCGCTGGGTAAGGAGCGAGTGCGCAGTCTGGTAGATCTTGTCCAGGTCCGGCCGTTCCTCGCGGTCGACCTTGATGTTGACGAACAATGCGTTCATCACCTCGGCCGTGGCGGGGTCCTCGAACGACTCGTGGGCCATGACGTGGCACCAGTGGCAGGCCGAGTAGCCTATGGACAACAGTACGGGCTTGTTTTCCCGGCGGGCTTTTTCCAGCGCCTCGGCTCCCCAGGGGTACCAGTCCACGGGATTGCCGGCGTGCTGCAGCAGGTACGGGCTGGTTTCCTGGCCGAGGTGGTTGGTATAGTGGCTGGCGTTTGTCATAAGTCTGCCGACGGTTTGGAGTGGTGCATCACTATAGCTGAATCGGTGTGCCCTGTCTGTTGGCTTATCCGGAAAAAGTTGAGGGTTTTCATGGAGTTTTCCATTGTCGTGCCGGTCTGCAACGAAGCCGGCAATGTGCGGCCGCAGCTGCAGGAGATCGCGGCGGCGCTGGCGGGGCAGGCGGCCTGGGAAGTGATCTATGTCGACGATGGCAGTCTTGACACTACCGTTGATGAGTTGCGGGCAATGCAGGCGCAGGAACCCCGCCTGCGCGTGTTGCGCCATGCCCGGCGTGGCGGGCAGAGCAGCGCCCTGTTGACCGGCGTGCGCGCGGCGCGCGCACCCTGGATCATCACCCTGGATGGTGACGGCCAGAACGATCCGGTGGATATTCCGGGTTTACTGGAGCGGCTGACGATCGAGAACGCCGGCACCGGGTCGTTGATGCTGGCCGGTCACCGCACGCGTCGTCACGACAACCTGGTCAGGCGCCTGTCGTCGCGTATCGCCAATGCCGTGCGCCGGCGCCTGCTTAAAGACGCCACGCCGGATACCGGATGCGGGCTGAAACTGTTTCCCCGTGAAGCGTTTCTGGCCCTGCCGGCGTTTGATCACATGCACCGCTTCCTGCCCGCGCTGATGCAGCGCCAGGGCGTCCATGTCATTTCCGTACCCGTGCGTCACCGTGCCCGCCGGCACGGCCGGTCGAAATACGGTATCAACAACCGTCTGTGGGTCGGACTGGTTGATATGGCCGGTGTCATGTGGCTGCAGCGCCGGCAGCTTGCCACTATGCCCGCGGCAGATAACTGGTTGACGCATCTTGGTGACAGTCTGGGAGTGGCCTGGCTGCAGCGGCGGCCGTGCCATGCCAGCGTGCAGGAGGAGTCGCAGCATGTTTGATCAACCGGTCGGCTGGCTGGCGTTGGGGTTCGCCGGCCAGGCCCTGTTTTCGGCGCGCTTCCTGGTGCAGTGGGTGTACAGCGAGCGGCACAGGCAGTCGCTGATCCCCGTGGCGTTCTGGTATTTCAGTCTGGCCGGCGGCGCCACGCTGTTTGCTTACGCACTGCATATCGGTGACCCGGTGTTCATCCTCGGGCAATCGGTGGGTGTGTTGATCTACAGCCGTAACCTGTATTTCATCCATAAAGAGCGGCGGCTGTCTTCGGCGCCGTAACCATGACCGCCGACCGCACAGGCTGGCCGTTCCTGTTTTCCGGCATTGTCCTGCTCGCAGCTCTGCAACTCTGGTTGCGGCCGCTGTTACCCGTCGACGAAACCCGTTATCTCAGTGTTGCCTGGGAAATGTGGTCGCGCGGCGATTTCCTGGTGCCTTATCTGAATGGCGAAGCCTACAGCCACAAACCCCCGTTACTGTTCTGGCTGATTCACGGCCTGTGGGCACTGTTCGGTGTGTCAGAAACAGCGGCGCGCCTGGTGCCGGTGGGACTCAGTCTGCTGGCCCTGTGGGGCGCGGCGCGTCTGGCTGCGCGCCTG
Source organism: uncultured Thiogranum sp. (assembly GCA_965544455.1). GTDB lineage: Bacteria > Pseudomonadota > Gammaproteobacteria > DSM-19610 > DSM-19610 > Thiogranum. The sequence continues at coordinate 1,215 of CBEUNK010000149.1, read as the reverse complement.
TGGCCGGCGCAGCCGCCGGCGCTGCAGGCCACGGTACCCTGGCTGCTGTTCGGCGGCGTGTTCTGGATGAATTTCTATACGCTGGTGCAATTCGACCTGTTACTGGTGCTGGCCGCACTGGGAGCCTGGCTGGGGTTGTTGCGTGCCCTGCATCAGCCGGTGCGGGGCTGGGCTATGGTGGCGCTGGCCATTGGCCTGGGAGTACTGGCCAAGGGGCCGGTGATCCTGTTGCCGGTGCTGCCGGCCGCGTTGCTGGCGCCATGGTGGATGGGCGATGAGCGGCCCGGCCACTGGCTGCACTGGTACCTCGGGGCGCTGGCGGCCCTGTTGCTGGGCAGCATGATCGCCCTGGCCTGGGCTGTTCCCGCCGGCCTGGCGGGCGGGGAAGCCTATCGGGAGGCAATTTTCTGGGGGCAGTCCGCCGGGCGGGTGGTGGCGTCGTTCGCCCACCGGGCCGGCTGGTGGAGTTACCTGCTGTGGCTGCCGCTGATGTGGCTGCCCTGGGTACTGTGGTCACCCGTCTGGCGGGGTATCCGGCGGTTGTCACCGGACGATCGCGGCGTGCGTTTCTGCCTGGCGGCGCTGTTGCCGGCACTGCTGCTGTTCAGCCTGGTCAGCGGCAAGCAGGGCAAGTACCTGTTACCCCTGTTTCCGCTCATCGCGCTGCTGCTTGCGCGTGGCTTAACGGCGGCGATGGCGTCCCGTGACAGGCAACGCCCGTGGCTGGCCGGTGCCTTGCTGGTGGTTCCCGGCCTGGTATTGACGGTGTTACCCTGGTGGCCGCAGGGACCGGAGTGGCTGGCACAGGTGCAGGTCATGTGGGGGCCGGCCCTGGTGCTCTGGGCGCTGGTTTTCTTTCGCCTGCGGCTGACGCCCCTGGCAGCGGTACGCGCCCTGGCGCTGGCCGTGTGGATGGGGTCGGCCACCCTGTACCTGGCCGTCGTCGACCCCCTGTCGCCGGCGTATCGCCTGCAGGCACTGGCCGGGCAGCTGGCGACGCTGCAGCAAAGTGGACACGACATCGCCTGGCTTGGCAGCTATCACGGCCAGTTTCACTTCCTCGGCCGTCTGCGTCAGCGCATTGAGCCGCTGGCCGACCGGCAGTCGCTGCACGACTGGCTGGCGCAGCATCCGCAGGGTTACCTGCTGGTGAACTATCGCGATACCCACCCACCGCTGCCCCCGGCGCTGACCGTTCAACCCTATCGCAGTGGC
>CBEUNK010000148.1:0-5338 GCA_965544455.1 uncultured Thiogranum sp. | reverse complement strand
ACTGGTTTACCGAGGTCTGCCAGGAAGCCGGCTCCGCTTTTTCATTGCGGGTTCGCCGCAAACTGCACAGCGAGCAGACACCCTACCAGCTGATCGAAATCTGGGAGACCACCGAATTCGGCAATCTCATGACCATCGACGGGTTCGTGATGCTGACCGGCCGCGACAACTTTCTCTACCACGAGATGATGTCACACCCGGCGCTGTTCACCCACCCGGACCCGAAGCACGTGGTCATCATCGGCGGCGGCGACTGCGGCACACTGCGCGAGGTGCTGAAACACCCGGGTGTTGAGCACGTGCTGCAGGTAGATATCGATGAACAGGTGACGCGCCTGTCAGAGCAGTATTTCCCGGAGCTGTGCATGTCCAATAATGATCCGCGCGCGGCCTTCTATTTTGGTGACGGCATCCAGTGGATGAAGCGGGCGGAAGCAGGCAGCGTCGACCTGGTGATCGTCGACAGCACCGACCCGATAGGCCCGGCCGAGGGACTTTTTACCGAGGTCTTTTACCGCGACTGCCACCGTGTGCTGGGGGAAGGCGGCCTGATTGTACAGCAGAGCGAATCACCGTTGCTGCACTATGAACGCATTATACGACCGATGCACCAGGCCATGCGCGCAGCCGGTTTTGCCGACAGCATCTCCCTGCAATTCCCGCAGCCGGTCTATCCCTCAGGCTGGTGGACAGCGACGCTGGCCGGCAAACAATCAGTGCGCGATTTCCGTGAACAGGATGCCGGGTCGAAAGCGTTTGCCACGCGTTACTACAATGCGGCAATTCACGCTGCGGCGCTGGCACAGCCGGAATTCATGCTGTCGCCATAGAAACAGGGTCTAGCTGCACCACTTCTCGATATCGTCGCGCGACTTCTGCAGCAGCTTGTTGCGTTCCTGTTCGTCCAGGTAAACGCGGTTACCGTCCTGGTCGAGCCGGTAAATGCTGCCGTAACTCTGGTACTGGCGCAGGTTGTCCCGGGCAATGGCACAGTTACGCCGGCGTTTTTCCCGCGCCTCTTGCTGTTTTTCCCGCTGCTCCCGCGCCTGCTGCCGCTCGACCTCGTAGGCATTAAGCAATTTGCGTGTCCTGTCCATCCGCTGTTGCGGATTTTCAGTGGCGGCCGCCGGCGGTGTGTAGCTGTGCATGCCGCCGGCGCTCTGCGACTGGCTGCGGTCTTCATAGTGTACCTGGCCCTGTACATCGACCCAGCGATACACTTCCGCCACAGCCGGCGCGGCCAGCAGAAGCAGCCACAGCGCCAGGCCAGCCTTGTGCATTAATCTGTACATACCGCTGTTATCGTTTCAAGCGGTCCAGCCTTAAGCGCTGGCGTTCGTCGAACAGCCGCTGCACCCCCAGGCGCACCGCGGCCAGGGTCCCGAAACCCGCCCCGCCGGTGATCAGAAACATGATCATTATCTGGTATTTGACCGCTTCCACCGGGGGCGCGCCGGCAAGGATCTGGCCGGTCATCATGCCCGGCAGGCTGACGATGCCGGCAGCGGCCATGGCATTGATAATGGGAATCAGGCCGGTACGGAACACCTGCCGGCGGATACCCGACACCGCCTCGGCAGCGCTCTGCCCCAGCAACAGGCGCGCCTCGATCACCTGGCGCTGTTCCCAGGCACTCTGTGTCAGGCGGTCCAGCGCCAGCGCGATCCCGTTCATGGTATTGCCCAGTAACATGCCCAGCAGGGGTATGGCATATTGGGGCTCGTACCAGGGCTGGTTACCGACCACGACAACCAGGGCAAACAATGCAATGGTGAACGAGGAAATAAACATCGACACCACGCCGATCACGTATCCCCAGCTGCCGCTGAAACGCCGGTGCTGGCGCACCATCACCTCGCGACCGGCGACAATCAGCATCAGCAGTGACAGCAGCGCAACCCACAGCAGGCTGGCATTGGCAAACAGGGTTTTCAGTACCAGCCCGATCAGGGTCAACTGGATCGCGGTACGCAGACCCGCTACCAGCAGTTGTCCGGCGAGGTCGGGGTAGACCCGGTGCGATACCGCCGCCAGCGCCACGACCAGTAACGCCGCCAGGGACAGGTCCAGGCTGCTGAGCTCGATCATGCCGCCTCCTGCAGGCCCCCTGCATCCATGACCAGCTGCCGCGCGCACAAACGCGCCATCTGCTCCCGGTCGTGGCTGACCCATAAACAACAGGCCCGCTGCGACGCCAGGTAGTCCCGGACCAGGTGCTCCACCCGTTGGCGACTGTCCGCATCCAGGTTCGCCGTCGGCTCGTCAAGCAACAGGACTTCCGGCTGATTGGCCAACAGGCGCAGCAGGGCCAGGCGCTGCTTCTCGCCGCTGGACAGGCGCTCGACGCGCCAGTCGGCAACGCCGGTCTCAAACCCCAGTTGCTGCAACTGCTGTATGTCGAGCTGCGTGAAGTGTTCACCAACCGTAACCGCCCACCAGCTGCTTTCCGCGGGTAGCAGTGCCACGCGCCGGCGCCATTGGGGGGCGGGCATGGACTCCCGCGCTTCGCCACCCAGGGTAATGCTGCCGTGGTTCAGGTCGAGATCAACCAGCGCACGCAACAGCAAGGTTTTGCCACTGCCACTCGGACCCGACAGGCAGACCAGCTCACCCGGCTTGAGGTCGAACGACACCGGCGGCAGGTCGTTTCGTACAACGTCGCGCACCTCAAACATGGATAACTTCCGTACCCGCACTCATCGGCGCACTTTACCTGAAACAGCGCGGCAGGTAATGTCCGATTCAACCTTCGTTCATCGCACACGCCACGGAGAGCATCATGTCCGAACCTGTTATCGCCCAAAAGACCCCTTACGCCGTTGAGCTGGAACCCGGCACCTACTGGTGGTGCGCCTGCGGCAAGTCGGCCGATCAGCCATTCTGCGACGGCTCGCACAAAGGCAGCGACTTTACGCCGGTCAAATTCGAGATCAGCGAAAAAACCAGGGTGTGGTTATGTGGCTGCAAGCATACGCAGGACCAGCCGTTCTGCGACGGCAGCCACAAGAACCTGCCCGACACATAAAAAAACGGGCGCCGAAGCGCCCGTCGTAACGACTACCCTGTTCGGGGACAGGCCTGAGCCTGTCCCCGGCGAGGATACACTTACAGGCCGGAACCCCGGGATCCTGTAAACTCGGGGTAAGCTTCCAGGCCGCATTCGCCGAGGTCGACGCCTTCGAACTCCTCTTCCTCGCTGACGCGAATACCCATTACCACCTTGATCACCAGCCAGGTGATAAAGCTGGCCACAAAGGTCCAGGCAAAGATGGTCACCAGGCCGATCAACTGTGCCTTCATGGTGGCGTCGGGGTTGGTGATCGCTACAGCGATCAGGCCCCACATACCGACCACACCGTGCACCGAGATCGCACCGACCGGGTCATCGATCTTCAACTTGTCCATGAACAGGATGGAGAACACCACCAGCACACCGCCAACGGCACCGATCACTGTCGACAGCAGCGGTGAACCCGCCAGCGGTTCCGCCGTGATCGCCACCAACCCGGCCAGGGCGCCGTTCAACACCATGGTGAGATCAGTCTTGCCGAACATCAGACGGGCAGTGACCATCGCAGCAATCAGGCCACCGGCAGCAGCCATGTTGGTGTTGACGAACACCAGGGCAACAGCGTTGGCCTCACCGACATCAGAAACCTTCAGCTCAGAACCACCGTTGAACCCGAACCAGCCCAGCCACAGGATGAATGTACCCAGTGTAGCCAGCGGCAGATTGGCGCCCGGAATCGGATTAACCTCGCCGTTGGGACCGTACTTGCCTTTACGCGCACCGAGCAGCAATACACCCGCCAGGGCCGCCGTCGCACCGCACAGGTGGACAACACCGGAACCGGCGAAGTCGTTGAAGCCGAGGCCGTCGAGAAATCCACCACCCCACTTCCAGTAACCCTGCATCGGGTAGATAAAACCGGTCATCACTATGGAAAAGACAAAAAACGCCCAGAGTTTCATGCGCTCTGCAACAGCACCGGAAACGATAGACATGGCGGTCGCCACAAACACCACCTGGAAGAAGAAATCCGACAGGTTGGAGTAGTACGGCGCGCCATCGCCACCGGCGATGACTGCAGCTGCTTCGTTGTCTGCCTTGCCCAGAATACCGTGAATACCCGGCCACCAGCTGTTCACGGCGCCATCACCGGGATACATGATTCCGTAGCCGACAAGCATGTACATAATGCAGGCAACACCAAACAGGACAATGTTCTTGGTGAGTATTTCGGCGGTGTTTTTGGAACGCACCAGCCCCGCTTCGAGCATGGCGAAACCGGCTGCCATCCACATTACCAGCGCGCCGGTTACGAGAAAGTAAAACGTATCCAGCGCATATTTAGTTTCTAGAATTGCTTCCACTGTTTGATCCTCCGCAATCAGAGCGCATCGGGACCGGCTTCACCGGTACGGATACGAACTGCCTGCTCCAAGGGATATACAAAGATTTTGCCGTCACCGATCTTGCCAGTATTGGCGGCCTTGGAAATCGCTTCGATCACCCGCTCGGTCAGATCGGCCGCGACTGCGACTTCGAGCTTGACCTTGGGCAGAAAATCCACCACGTATTCCGCGCCGCGGTACAGTTCCGTATGACCTTTCTGGCGTCCAAATCCTTTCACTTCAGTGACCGTGATGCCCTGCACGCCAATCTCGGACAACGCCTCGCGCACGTCGTCGAGCTTGAAGGGCTTGATGATTGCAGTTACAAGCTTCATCAGATGGTCTCTCCTGGGTTATGCCCGCCCTTGCCGGGCGGGCCTTGTTTTACATTGCGTTCTGAACCGGTAAACCAAGACTTAGAAGTCTTTTGCCCAGCCGAGCCAGAAGTTGGGGTTTTCGTCGCCGGCGGCGCTGTCTTCATCGTCGACCTGTTCGTAGTTGACGCTGAACGAGCCGAAGTCTCCGGCATCCTTGCTGACGCCGAGGCCCCAGTGGGTGTAATTCAGGTCGACCCCGCTATCACCGTCCTTGTCGAAGTCGTAGTAGCCGATGAACACCGAGGAAGTGAAACCCTCGTACTCGAAGGGAAGATCGGCGGACAGGTTGTAGTAGATGTCACCTTCCTGGAAGGGCGCAATGTTATTGCTGTCCTGCTCGGCATAGAAGGTGTAGGCAATATTGCCGGTCACCGGACCGAAACCGAGGCTGCCACTGACCTCGGCATAATCCAGCTCGCCGCTCTGGGCATCGCCACCGGCACCCGGGGACCAGTAATACAGGGCACTGAGGTCGTAGCTCGCACCGCTGTCACCGATGTCACCGCCAAAGCCGGCATAACCGTCAACCTCGACGTCCGCCTTGGGCGCGGAGGTGAAATCGATGT
>CBEUNK010000147.1:0-5400 GCA_965544455.1 uncultured Thiogranum sp. | reverse complement strand
TTACCCAGGCTTTCCGCGTGACCCTCGACCGGGTCAAGGTCGGCAACATTGAGTTGCACAACGTTGTCGCCGTGGTCATCGATGGTGCCTTGCCGCAGGAAACCCTGCTGGGCATGTCCTTTCTCGGCCGCCTCGAAATGCGCAACCAGGGCGACCACCTCACGCTGCGAAAAAAATTCTGAACGGCGGCGTAAAAGCGCAGGATCCGGGTCGTCCCCGGTCGGACGGCACGCCATAATGAACCACGAATCCCGTTTGCCGGTACTTGCACCCAATGGTTAGCATGAATGTCGGACTATGAGCGAATCGCCCGGGCGATCGAGTTTATCGCCGGGCAGGCGGGCAGCCAGCCGTCGCTGCAGGAAGTCGCGGCGCATCTGCACATGAGTCCCGCCCATTTCCAACGGCTGTTCTGCCGCTGGGCCGGCGTTACACCGAAACGTTTCCTGCAGGTGCTGACGCTGGAGCGCGCCAAGCGCCTGTTGCACGATGCCCGGCCGGTTCTCGATGTAACCGCGGCGGTGGGACTGAGCAGTGGTTCCCGCCTGTATGATCATTTCGTGCAGCTGGAAGCCGTGACACCGGGTGAATTCAAACAGCAGGGTGCCGGTCTGACCATCGAGTACGGCGTGCATGACACGCCGTTCGGAAACGCGTTTATCGCGGTTACCCAACGGGGCATCTGCAATCTTGCCTTCCCCGATGGATCGGGTGTTGCGAAACAGCTGGCCGGCCTGTCCGCAAAATGGCCGTGTGCCGTGTTACAGGAAAACCCGCGGCGGACGCGCGCGGTCGTGCAGGCGATGTTCGCCGCTGAAAAGCGGCCGGATGGTCCGCTGTCCCTGTACGTGAGCGGTACCAATTTCCAGGTCAGCGTGTGGCGCGCCCTGTTGCAGATTCCGCCGGGGACCGTCGCGAGCTACCGGCAGGTGGCACAGGCCATCGGCCGACCGGCGTCGGCCCGGGCGGTGGGTCTGGCCAATGGCGCCAACCCCGTGCCTTTTCTGATCCCCTGTCATCGCGTTATCCGCCAGTCCGGCGAACTCGGCGGTTACCACTGGGGCGAGACGCGCAAGCAGGCGATGTACGCCTGGGAGGTGGCGCGGCAGTAAGTCCAGCGGCGGTGTGCCGGTACCCCCGTTTTTTTATACGCCAGACAACATCTTAGGCGTGCCTGCAGATTTTGCTAACGGTTTTCAATGCGGCGGGTCTTCCGTTGCGATGAAAATCGGCTATGCTTTTAATCGGTATCGCAAATAATCTCGGACTATCGGGGATACGGAAAATGAATGCGATAATAAGATTCGAGGCAGCCCTGCTTGTTGCGGGCGCCTTTTTATTCTGCTCGATGAGCGCCAATGCCTCGTGGTGGAACAGCGACGATGATTACTATTACGATCGCTGGCACGGCGGGCCCTGGTACGGCGCCTACCCCGGTTACGGCTGGGGTGGTTACCCGGGTTACGGCTACCGGGGTGGCTATGGCTGGGGTGGTTACCCGGGCTATGGTCAGGGCAAGACCGTTATTGTGATGCCGCAGGTCGGTAACACACCGGATAAAAGACCCGAGCCCAGACTGCCCCGCTAGGGCTTTTGCGGGCGTGAGCCGTGCCGGCCGTGCTCAGTCCGTCAGCTTCCTGCCGTTGCGCTTGTCGCGTTCAATCAGCGCATACGCCGAGTGGTTGTGGATGGACTCGAAGTTTTCCGATTCCACGATGTAGGCACAGATGCGCTCGTCGGCGTTCATGGCGGCGGCGATGTCACGCACCATGTCTTCGACGAACTTGGGGTTGTCGTAGGCTCTTTCAGTGACATATTTTTCATCCGGGCGCTTCAGCAGGCCGTAGAGTTCGCTGGACGCCTGCGCTTCGACCATCTCGATCAGTTCCTCGATCCAGACAAAATCACAGGTGGTGGCGGTAACGGTGACGTGCGAACGCTGGTTGTGCGCACCACGGTCGGAGATTTTCTTCGAGCAGGGGCACAGGCTGGTGACGGGTACCACGACCTTGATTTTCATTTCCGGCTCGTTGTCGCGTATCTCGCCGATGAATGAAACCTGGTAGTCCAGCAGGCTCTGCACGCCCGATACCGGTGCCGTCTTGTTGATGAAATAATCAAAGGTCATCTCGATATGACCGGCCTCGGCTTCCAGGCGTTCGGTCATTTCGCCGAGCATTTCCTTGAACGACTCGACGCTGATTTCGCGCTCGTGGAGGTTGAGGATTTCCACGAAGCGCGACATGTGCGTGCCCTTGAAGTTGTGCGGCAGGTTCACGTACATGTTGAAGTTGGCGATAGTGTGCTGCTCGCCCCCGGTGCGGTCCTTGACGCGCACCGGGTGACGGATGTCCTTGATGCCCACCTTGTCGATGGCGATGTGACGGGTATCCGCGCTGCTCTGCACGTCGGCGATGGCGGGTGTTACCGATGCCCTGGCTTGGTGTTTGCTCATGACTCGTCCTCAGCGTAACGCACACAGGCGCGTTCGGTCTCCCAGAGCGTAACGGCGTGTACCTTGACATGCTCGTTGTTCAGCTGCGCCGAGAGCTGTTGGTAAAAATAGGCGGCGATGTTTTCCGCCGTCGGGTTGACCCCGGTAAACGGTTCCAGGTCATTCAGGTAGCGGTGGTCCAGCTGTTCGGCGATGCCCCGCGTGGCCTGCTTGATGACCTTGAAGTCTACCCCCATGCCGATGTCGTCCAGGCGGGTGGCCACGACTTCGGCTTCGACTTTCCAGTTATGACCGTGCATACGCGCGCAGGCCCCGGGGTAGTCGCGCAGCGTGTGTGCGGATGCAAAATCCGTCACGATTTTCAGAGTGTAACGAGCGGCCACAATAATTCCTGACTGAAACAGTCAAATATTAATCGACCACGCGCAGGGTTGCAATTACGCTGGCGATTTCCCTTTGAACGCGCTGGTAAATGCTCTCGGCGTCCAGGCCGCATTCCGCCAGCTGCTGTTCGCGGCTGGCGTGTTCGACGAAATGGTCGGGAATACCCAGCTGGGCCAGCGGCACGGCGATACCGTGGGCCGCCAGGGCTTCCGCCACGGCGCTGCCGGCACCACCGGCGACGGCATTGTCTTCGATGGTAACCAGCAGGCGGTGGCGGGCGGCAAGGTCGACCAGGCAGTCCTCGTCCAGCGGTTTGACAAAGCGCATGTTGACCACCGTGGCGTCCAGGCGTTCGGCGGCCTCGAGCGCCGCCGGCAACGGACTGCCGAACACCAGCAGGGCCGCGTCGCGGCCTTCGCGACGGATCTCGGCCTTGCCGACCGGCAACGTGGCGAGATCATCACCGACTTCGACACCCGGCCCGGTGCCACGCGGGTAACGTACGGCCGCCGGACCATCCAGGTGGAAACCGGTCGACAGCATTTGCCGGCACTCGTTCTCGTCGGCCGGTGCCATGATCGTCAGGTTGGGGATGCAGCGCAGGAAACTCAGGTCGAAGTTGCCCGAGTGGGTGGGGCCGTCGTTGCCCACCAGGCCGCCGCGGTCGATGGCGAACAGTACCGGCAGGTTCTGCAGGGCAACGTCGTGGATAAGCTGGTCGTAACCGCGTTGCAGAAACGTCGAGTAAATCGCCACGACCGGCCGGAGACCGTCGCAGGCCATGCCGGCGGCCAGCGTCACGCTGTGCTGTTCGGCAATCCCGACGTCGAAATAGCGCCGGGGAAAACGTTCGGAAAATGCCACCAGGCCGGAACCTTCCCGCATCGCCGGTGTGATCGCGACCAGTTGCCTGTCGGCTTCGGCCATGTCGCACACCCAGTCACCGAATACCCCGGTGTAGGTCCTGGCGGCGGTGCCACCGGCACTCTGCCCGGTATCCGGGTCGAACTTGCCAACGCCGTGGAATTTACAGGGATTGGCTTCCGCCGGCGCATAGCCCTTGCCCTTGCGCGTTACCACGTGCAGCAGTTGCGGACCGCTGAGTGCGCGCAGGTTGCGCAGCGTCTTGACCAGTGCGTCGGTATCGTGGCCGTCGATCGGGCCGATGTAGTTGAATCCCAGTTCCTCGAACAGCGTGCCCGGTACCACCATGCCTTTCATGTGTTCCTCGGCACGGCGCGCCAGCTCCCACATGCTGGGCATGCCCTGCAGAACTTTCTTGCTGCCTTCGCGTACGGTGGAATAGGTGCGGCCGGACAGCACGCGCGCCAGGTAGTTCGACAGGCCGCCGACATTCGGCGAGATCGACATGTCATTGTCGTTCAGCACCACCAGCAGGTTGGCGTCGAGGGTACCGGCGTGATTGAGCGCCTCGAACGCCTGCCCGGCGCTCATGGCGCCGTCGCCGATCACGGCCGCGACGCGGCGCGGGCTGGCGGTCTGCGCCGCGGCAATTGCCATACCCAGCGCGGCGCTGATGGACGTGCTGGAATGACCGACGCCGAAGCTGTCGTAAGGGCTTTCGTCACGCCGCGGGAAGCCGGCGAGACCGCCTTTCTGGCGCAGGCTGCCCATCCGCTCGCGGCGGCCGGTGATGATTTTGTGCAGGTAGCTCTGGTGGCCGACATCCCAGATCAGCCGGTCGTCGGGCGTGTTGAACACGTAGTGCAGTGCCAGCGTCAGCTCGACGGTGCCCAGGTTGGCCGCCAGGTGGCCGCCGGTCGTGGCGACGGTCTCGATCAGAAAACGGCGCGCTTCCCGGGCCAGTTGTGGCAGGTCGCCGGCCGGGAGGGTGCGCAGCTCATCCGGCGTATTGATACGGCTCAGCAGGGGAAATTCGCGGTTGTTTGTCATGGAGAATACTTACTGCAGGCAGGGGCGAATTATCCTGCCTGGAAGCCTGTCTGGCAAGTGGATAGCGCTGTCGTGGTGTGGGTAAATCAGTGGGTACGGGCGACGATATAGGCCGACAACCAGCGCAGCGGGTCAGCCTCGGGGCCGAACCCTGTCAGGCTGTCGGCGGCCGCCTGGTGCAGTTCCCGGGCGCGTTCCCGCGCACCGGCCAGGCCCAGCAGGGCCGGGTAGGTGGGTTTCTCCAGGGCGCGGTCGGCGCCGGCCTGTTTACCCAGTTCCTCGGTGCTGGCGGTGACATCGAGGATGTCGTCCTGGACCTGGAAGGCCAGGCCGATGCACTTGCCGTAATGGTCCAGGGCCTGGTACCGGTCGTCGTCGATCCGGTCGGCGCACAGGGCGCCCAGCAGCACCGAGGTCCGGATCAGCGCACCCGTTTTGTGGATGTGCATGTCTTCCAGTTCGGCGATATCCAGCTGTCGGCCGACGGCGGACAGGTCAATCGACTGGCCGCCGGCCATGCCGCGCGAGCCCGCGGCCCGGGCCAGCTGTTCGACCATCTGCAGGCGCTTTTCCGGGGATATGCCACCCATGTCGGCATGCGCCAGCAGGTAGAACGCCAGTGCCTGCAGCGCATCGCCGGCGAGGAT
>CBEUNK010000146.1:0-5431 GCA_965544455.1 uncultured Thiogranum sp. | reverse complement strand
GTCCGCGATCAGGGTTTCGGCCGCGCTCAGCGTCTGGACAATATCGGGGAACAGTGTCTTTTCGTCGCCCAGGACTTCCAGTTTCACCAGGTTGTGGCCGTCCAGCAGTTCGCGCGCCAGCCGGCAGGTGCGGATCGCGTCATCGGCGGTATAACAGCCGGCGGTGTTGGGCAGGTAGGTGTATTGATCCGGTGGCAGCACGTCCAGCAGGCTGGGTTCGTCCTGGCTCTGGCCGATGTTGGTACGGCGGATGGCCACGGTGATAATTTCCGCACCGCTGGCCTCGATCGCCAGTCGGGTTTCTTCCATGTCCCGGTATTTTCCCGTTCCGACCAGCAGGCGCGACTGGTAGGTGATACCGTCGATCATCAACGGGTCGGCGGTGACCGGACTGGCTGATTTCATCACTGTGGACATGTCTTGCTCCTGTTTAATAGGCGCCGCCGCCAATGGCGCGGACGATTTCGATGCGGTCGCCGGCCTTGAACCGGTGGTTGTCAAAGGTGCTGCGCGGCACGATCTCGCGGTTGACCTCGATGGCCAGGCGTTCGTTCTGCAGGCCCAGGTGTTCGATCAGGCCGGCGGCGTTGATATCGTCCGGCAGCTGCTCGGATTTACCGTTAATGATCAGTTCCATGGCGCTGCATTTTACCCGAAAAGTTGCATTAGCGGAGATTCCATGCACAAATAACAGGTTATGAGCGAGCTCCAGGAAGACCTCATCAATGTCGAGACCGCCGGGACGCTGGACGGCTTGTTCTACGAGCGTGTCCGCCGCAGCCCGGATAACGCGGCCTACGAGTATTTTGACAAGGCCGCGCATGCCTGGCGGGATATCAGCTGGCGCGAGGTCGGCAACCAGGTGGCGCGTTGGCGCGCCGCCCTGCAGGCGGAAGATCTTGAACCCGGCGAACGTGCCGCCATCCGCCTGCGCAACGGTGTCGACTGGGTGTGTTTCGATCAGGCGGTGCTGGGCGAGGGGCTGGTTTCGGTGCCGCTGTATACCGAGGACCGTCCGGACAATATTGCCTACATTCTCGCAGATGCCGCCGTCCGTGTATTGCTGCTGCAGAACCTTGCCCAGTGGAACAAACTGGTGCCCGCACTGGAAGGCAATGAAACGCTCAAGCGCGTCCTGATCCTGGAATCGCCAAAAAAAAGCGGCGCGGAGAAGGCGGCTGCCACGGCCAATGACGAGCGCCTGCGATTTGTCGGTGACTGGCTGCCGGCCAGTGCGCCGCCGTTGCGGCGTCGCAGTGGCGATAACCAGGCGCTGGCCTCGATAGTTTACACCTCGGGCACCACCGGGCGCCCCAAGGGGGTGATGCTGAGCCACTACAACATGTTGTCGGTGGCCCACGCGGCGCTGGCTTCCATGGACTGTTACCAGCAGGACCTGTTTCTGTCGTTTCTGCCGCTGTCGCATACGCTGGAGCGTACCGCCGGCTATTACCTGCCGATGATGTCGGGATCGACGGTGGCGCATGCGCGCTCGGTGGCGCAGCTGGCCGAAGACCTGCTGCAGGTTCGTCCCACCGTGCTGATCGCGGTACCGCGCATCTTCGAGCGGGTCTACGGGCGTATCAGCGACCAGCTCGACAAACAGTCGGCGTTCAAGCGCAGTCTGTTTCATGCCGCGGTGCGCATCGGCTGGCGGCATTTCCAATGGCGGCAGGGTGGCGCGCACTGGTCGCCCGGGGTGCTGCTCAACCCCCTGTTGCGAAAACTGGTCGGCAGCAAGGTCACCGCCAAACTGGGTGGCAACATGCGCTACGCGGTCAGCGGCGGCGCTGCGTTACCCCTCAAGGTGGCGAAAACCTTCATCGGTCTGGGGCTGGAAATCCTGCAGGGTTACGGGTTGACCGAGACCAGCCCGGTGATCAGCGTCAACCGGCCGGATCACAACGATCCCGCCAGCGTCGGCGAGCCGCTGCGTGGCATGGAAGCGGATATCGGCGAAAATGACGAACTGCTGGTCAAATCACCCGGCATCATGCTGGGGTACTGGAACAACCACGCCGCCACCGCGGAGATGGTCGACCCGGATGGCTGGCTGCACACCGGTGACCAGGCGCGTATCGAAGACCGGCGGATTTATATCACCGGCCGTATCAAGGATATTCTGGTGATGTCCAACGGTGAGAAGGTGCCGCCGGCGGACATGGAGGCGGCCATCTGCTGCGACAGCCTGATCGACCAGGCGCTGGTGGTCGGCGAAGGCAAATCCTACCTGGGTGCCGTGCTGGTCGTGAACGCCGACCTGTGGTTCGGCTTCGCCAAGGAGCTGGGGCTGGATCCGTTCGCGCGGGACAGCCTGCTGGACGAACGGCTGCACAAAAAAATCATTTCACGCGTACAGGCGCAATTGCACGAATTTCCCGGTTACGCCAGGGTGCGGCGCATCATCCTGACGCTGGAGCCCTGGACGGTGGAAAACGGACTGATTACGCCGACCCTGAAACTGAAACGCGCCATGGTGATCGAGCAGTTCGCCGATCAGATCGAGGCAATGTACGGCGAGGATTGAATCGGACAGCGTCATCCCGGCGCGGGGCCGGGATGACGGAGCCATCAGGTCAGTGGCGTAAGCCGGATCTCGACCCGCCGGTTCAGCGCGCGCCCCTCGGGTGTATCGTTCGAGGCAATTGGCGCATTTTCGCCCATCCCCTGGGTGAAAATGCGTTGCGGCAGAACCTGCTGGCTTTCCAGGTAACGTGACACGCTGCTGGCGCGGGCCACCGACAGGCGCTGGTTGTAGTCGGCCGCGCCGGTGCTGTCGGTGTGGCCGATGACGTCCACGTAGGTTTTTTCGAATTCATTGATCACCAGGGCGACGGAATCCAGCACCGGGTAGAAATCCGCGGAGATGTTGCTGGAGTCGGTGGCGAAGGTGATGTTGCCGGGCATGTTCAGAACAATCGAGTCGCCGACACGGGTAACGCTGACGCCGGTACCCTCCAGGCGGGCCCGCAATTTGGCTTCCTGCTGGTCCATATAATTGCCGACGGCCGCGCCGGTCAGGGCGCCGATGCCGGCACCGATGAGCACCCCTTTGCGTTTACCGCCGCCGATAATGGCACCCGCAATGGCGCCGCCAATGGCGCCGATGCCGGTGCCCTTGGCCGCGTTGCTGGTTTTCTGTTCACCGGTGTAAGGGTCGACGGTCTGGCAGCCGGCCAGTGCCAGGGTAATGGCCGCGGCGACCGCGACTACCTTCATATTCAGATTCTGTGAAGCACGAAAAGCGGGCATGGTTTTCTCCGGTAACGTAGCGAGGGATTCAATGCAGCGCGAGTATACACCATCGCTCAATCTCCGTGCGGCCGGGACTGGCGTCCGGTTATCGCGTCGATGCGCGCCTCTTCCTTTCTCAGCCGATCGAGGATTTCGGCGCGTTTGATAATCACTGCCGATTCCAGTTCGGCTTCGGACCGTTCGGCGTCATGCCCGGTACCGAGGATGGCTTGCTGGATGGTTTGCGCGGCGGCGATCAGGTTGCGCTGGATGTCATAGGCGTAGGTGCTGTCGTTCATCAGCGACGTGGCCATGTCGGAGCTTATCCGCTGTTCGCGGATCAGCTTGTCCAGGGTGCCGTTGCTGACGATATCCTGCTCCTCAAGTGAACGCTTCAATTGTTCCAGGCGCTCGATCTTCAACGTAGGTCCCACGGTGTCCTCGATACGGAACAGAAAGCGCAGGACCAGCGCGATGTGCAGGCGTATGCCATTGTACTCGCTGCGTATGTACTCGTTGTCGGCGCACATGTAGCGGTCGATATTGCCCTGCATTTCCTTCATGGCCTTGATGGCGTTGACGATCTGCCAGTTAGCGCGTTTCAGCCGGTTGAGCTGTTCGAGTTGCTCCGTATTCATGTGCTTCTCGGCCTGCGCCGAGAAGTCGATGATGGCGCTGTAAAGCGGTTTGACCTTGCGTTGGTACAGGTCGGTGATATCCGTGTCGAAAATCTCGCCACAGCGCGCCAGCGTGGCATTGATGTCTTCGCTCGAGGTGATATCGGCGCGGTTCAGGTTCAGCGCGTGTGCCAGTATTTCAAAGGCGTTGAAGGCCAGGTGAATGGTTTCCCGGGTGATAACTTCCAGGGCGGTGTCCGGAAACTCCAGCGCCGACTTGTTCAGGAACAATACACGGGTCGTTTTTTCCGGTTCGACCTTCTCGTGCAGCAGTTTCTCCAGGAAGGTAACCAGTACCCCGATCAACGGCAGCATGATGACGACGCCCACCAGGTTGAACAGCGTATGGAAGACCGCGAACTTCAGGGTGTAGTCCTGCGCATCGATACCCACCAGGTTACTGATCAGATCGACGGTGGCGGCGAACTCCCTGATCAGCGCGATGGCGATACTGCCTGTCACCAGGTTGAAAATCAGGTGGGCGAGCGCCAACCGGCGCCCGGCCACGCTGGCGCTGATGGCGCCCAGCATGGCGGTGACCGTGGTGCCGACATTGGAACCGATAGCCAGTGCCAGGGCGTTGTCATAGCTAACCTGGCCGGCGGCGAGTGCCGTGATGGTGAGGATCAACGTAGCGTGGCTGGACTGCATGATCACCGTCGCAGCAATACCGATGGCCGTGTAGATCAATAGCCCCCTGAAACCGGGTACGGCAAACTGTGACAGGTCGATCTGGCCGCCAGCCGCCTCAAATCCCTCTTTCATATAGGCGATGCCCAGAAACAGGAAGCCCAGCCCGACCAGTGCCCAGCCCGCACCCTGCAAACGGGCATTGCTCTTCTGGAAGATCATGATGACACCGAACACCAGCATCGGCATGGCGTAGGCGGCAATGTCGACCTTGAGGCCCAGGCCGGCAACCAGCCAGGCGCCGGTGGTGGTACCGAGGTTGGCGCCGAAAATAATACCGATACCCTGGGCCAGGGCGATCAGCCCGGCACTTAAAAAGGAAATGGTCAGCACCGATACCAGCGAACTCGATTGCATCAACGTGGTGGAGACAATGCCGAACGTCAGGCTCTTCCAGGTGGTGTCGGTGGTCTTTTTAAGAAAGGTTTCCAGCACGCCGCCACTGAACGCCTTGAAACCCTGCTCCAGGGCGAACATGCCCAGCAGGAAGATCGCCACCCCGGCGGCAATGGTCTTGAAATCAGCGCTGTTCCAGAACCCGTAGGCCAGCAGGCCGAAGATGAGCAGTAACAGGGCGTTGCGTTTCATGGCTGCCTGATTAAACGTTTTTGCGCTTCAAGTCCAGCTGCGCTGGTTAGGGGCCAACAGCCCAAGGGGTATAACGGGGCCACCGAAGGGCTTAATGGTGTCGGTTAATTTAACACGAGGGTGTTTTGCTTAATATCGATGTAACCTGTTAAATTCATTCAAAATAATGGTGCTGACCTGAACTGCGGCTGTGTCGATATTCTTGCTACTTTTGCACGGGTGGATTTCCGTCACTGGTATAA
>CBEUNK010000145.1:0-5479 GCA_965544455.1 uncultured Thiogranum sp. | reverse complement strand
CGGCCATGAAGCTTCGACCTTTCAGGTCTTCCAGGCCCTTTATGGCGGCATTGTCCGCGCGGGTGATGATGACCGCTCCGTAACGCACCCGGATCCGGTCGCCCTCGCGGGTCTGCAGCGTGGCAATCCGCGACACACCGAAGCGCGCTTCCAGGTCGGCGTAGTTGCCGGGGTTCGTCAGGGTGAACTGGATATCACCATTGCGCGTGGCATCACGTATGCCAGTCAGGTCGAGCGGCACAATATCGAACCGGTGGCCGGCGATGTGCGACGACAGGTAATCGGCTGTCGCCGACCAGCGGCGCAGCGCCTGCGTATGGCCGCGGTGGGCCAGCACCCCGATATGCACCGTGGTTTCATCCGCGGCCGCGAAACTGCGGCCGGACTGCACCGCTATCGCCAGCAGGATGACAAGGAGCACTGTGATGCCCGGATATTGCTGTTTTGGCATGGTTTCGGGTTTATTCGTATCGGGGGTATCTCTTACTAGATGTGATTGCGCGCCATTCTATTTCACCCGATCAGGCCGGCTGGTCCTTTATGTGACAAAAGGCTCACCTGGCGCCCGCCAGGCCAGGGTCAGCCCCAGGTATTTATCGGGTGCCGCCCGTGTGCTCATCGGGTAGAACCCGTCAGCCGGTCGGGTGTGACCCAGTTACGCCGGCCGCCGCCCGCACCTAGACTGGCCCGCGCTGTGACCCAAACAACGAATCAATGGAGGAGAACACGTATGTTCAAGCGAAACAGACTAACTACCGTCCTTACACTGCTGGCCGGCCTGGCGGTGCTGCCGGCGACCGTGCTTGCCGATCACGATGATGACGACGATGATGACAAAAAAGGCTTCGTCCTGACCGGTAACTGTGCCCAGCTGTCGGCCGACCGTACCACGGAGTTTCATGGCAACCCGGCAACCAGCAACCTCAACCTGGCCATGGCCGGCAACCAGTGGGTGGTGTTCAACAAGGTCATGCAGGCCTTTAACGAGCGGCGTGCGCAGAAGGAAAAAAACATCGACCTGACCGCCATCGGCAACCAGCCGCGCACCCTGGCCGGTCTGCAGAACAAGGGGGCGGATTATTTCATCGAACTGATCCCGCCGGGCCAGGAGCGCAACCAGATCAAGAGCGGCTGCATGCTGCTGGGCAACGAGGACGAGCGTAACTTCCTGCCGACCAGCATCCAGGTGGACTTCGACGTCTTCACCTCCACCAACTTCAACCTGATGCGCGACCTGGGCCAGAACGGCTTCGTCAAGGAAGCGATCCCCTACATCCGCAACCAGCTCACCCTGATGACGGACGCCGCCAACAGCGCCGGTATCGGCGGCCCGACGAAGGATGACATCGTCGATGCGACCCTGGACCTGCTGAGCCCCGCCATCCGCGTATCCGAAGTCGACCACATCAACGAAGGCGTGCACCGCGGCATCAACGCCATGTACCAGCGCATGGACGAGTACACCCGCCTGAATGGTTCGCCCGCCGACGTGGCGGCCCTCGATGCGGCGCTGGCGGCGGTGAGCGTACCGCAGCCGGGCTCACCGGCGGAGACCCGCACTATCGAGGAGGGCATCACCACCGACTTCAACCTGGCGACCAATGCGGCCTGTCACTACAGCGGCCACGCCAGTATCCCGGACGGCACCCTGCGCTTCTGCGAATTCGCGGTACTGAACAAGGCGAACACGCACGAAACCCGCGTCCACCACGTCGAAACACCGAGCCGCATCCTGTCGGGTGATTCGGACGTCGGGCCGGTATGGGTGTCGGAACTGCAACTGGCCGTGAACAACGGTGATGCGGTCAGCGGTTCGCAGATGCCCGACAGCGTCAACCTGCCGGTGGTGTACTCCATCGCCTTCCTGGCAACCATGGACAAGAAGCACCGCAAGCTCGCGCGGGACTTTTTCGAGTTCATGCTGACCGACGCCCAGCAGATCTATGTCGACGGCGGCTTTACCCCGCTGACCGGCAGCGAACTGGCCGAGCGTTATTCCGTCGATGCCAACGGCAACTTCGTGATCGAGCAGTTCACCCCGTAGTACAGCCTCCCTTTCCCGGATATGCCGGGCCCGGCCGCGCCCTGCGGTCGGGCTTTTTTATTGTGCCGGGCTGGTCAGATTGACGCGTTTTTCCTGGCTGCCGTAACCGTGCACCGAGTCATGCCCGCGTACGATAACGATGGTGATGCCGTCCGGAATGGTCACGCCCGACAGGCTGCGGGTGAACGGCTGCTCGTCGACATGGGGATGGTACAGCGTGCGGGTGGCGAGAATATCGCCATTCGGCGCCAGCACCTCCCAGCGGTCGGCGTAATGGTCCCAGCCGGCATCGGCGTGGCGCAGCGTGACGTCGAAGCGGAAGCGGCCATCAGCGCTTTTATGGAAGGTAACGGCCTCGACCGACACCGGCCCGGCCAGCGCGAGCGTGTTCATGCCGCCGCACAACGTGGCGAAAACGAGTCCTGGCAAAAATCGCATCCCGATACCCCCTTTATCCCGTGACGCTGCTGACCATACGTGGGGCCGGCGGCGTTTACAATCAAGCGGCACCTGCCGGCTTGTCAGTGTGCACCCGGGTCGGCTAGGATCAACCCGCGCGCGGGCCACGACGGCCCGCTGCCATGACCACCACGGAGGGCTGCGCATGGACGTGAAAGCCACACTGCCACCCGGTGCCAACGGCACCAAAACCCTGCTCAGACAATACGGCGACCAGCTGGTGTGCGTGCGTTACCGTTACGACAAGCGAAAGCACAAGCGCTACAAGACCGTCGAGCTTATCGTCGAAGAAAAAGACTGGACCCCCGGCACCCTCACCCGCCCCGGCGAGCGCGTCTTCGTGCAGGTCGGCTACAACGAAACCGAACTCCGGGAACTGCTGAAAAGCCGCGGCGCCTACTGGAACCCGGATAAAAAAGCCTGGCATGTCACCTACCGCCAGGTCGTCGAGCTGGGCCTGGAGCGGCGCATGCTGGATAAGGAGTTACCTTTCTAATTTACAGATGTAGTTATATAGTTTGTATATCTGGAAATTAGAAACATAGATGCAGAAACCCTTTGCAGATATGCAAAGGCCGTACAATTATAGTTAGGCGCAAAAAAGAGAAATGGAAGAATCAGCTCTAAGTGGGTTAAGAATCACATCATTATTGATGCTGTTGGTAACGTTGCTCGGATGGTTATGGTTTTCCAGCACGCTAGGTGCATTAATGCATGTAGATGCGTTTGTCACTTCTGTGGCTTTGCTTACCGGCGTGCTTTGTAGCAAAAAGACATACTCAACGAATATTCGTTTTTTCGCATTGGCACTATATTCAGTCGCATTGTTAGTAACATTGATTGTGCTGTATAGCGATTTCACAAGGAGTTATGGACCCGATTATGGGGCAATAATGATCCGTCTGTTTTTGTTGGCGGTGCTTGGGGCTCTGGCAAATCAGGCGCTAGCAGGCCAGGCCAACTGAAATGCGCCTAACCAATGCACCCAGTTCGCCCCTGTCGGGGCTGGGACGCGGCAAACAGCGCCGCGCCCCTGGTGCAAGACGTTGAAGCTGTAGAAAAAGCTCTCGGCATGCAGGAAATACTGATAAAATGCCCCTGTTGTTGAAGTCTTGACCCCTCATGTAGAAAGGAACACGTGATGGCCCGGTACAAAGATGTTCACTACGACCAGGACAAGTTCATCCCGGTCTCGTTCCACAAGCAAATCCTTCCCGGCACCTTCGAATACACCCTGAGTTATCTGATCGACCACGAACTGGATCTGAGCGTGTTCGATGCGCGCTATCGCAATGACGAAACCGGCGCGCCAGCGTTTGACCCGGCGGTATTACTGAAAATCATTCTCTACGCCTATTCGCGCGGCATTACGTCCTCGCGCAAGATCGAGCAGGCCTGCCGGGAGAACATTATTTTCATGGCGCTGTCGGCGGATACACAACCGCACTTCACCACTATCGCGGACTTTATCTCGACGATGGACGAACAGATCGTGCCGCTGTTTCGCAATGTGCTGATGATCTGCGATGAGCTGAAGCTGATCGGCGGCGACATGTTCGCCATCGACGGGTGCAAACTGCCGGGCAACGCCTCGAAGAGCTGGAGCGGCACCAAGTGGGAGCTCAAACAGAAAAAGAAGAAGCTGGAAAAGGCGGCCCGCGCCATGCTCAAGCGGCATCGCGACAGCGATGCGACGCCGCTGGACGCGGAACAGGCCGAGCGGGAAATCCAGGCGGCGCAGGTTATCAAAGCGAAGGCTAAAAAGATCCAGCGGTGGCTGGATGACAACGACGACAAGCCGGGCAAAAGCGGCAAGCCGAAGAAGAGCAATATCACCGACAATGAAAGCGCCAAGATGAAGACCAGTAAGGGCGTGATCCAGGGCTATGACGGGGTGGCGTGCGTGGATGCCAAACACCAGGTCATTGTGCACGGGGAGGCTTTTGGTGAAGCTCAGGAACACGACCTGCTGCAGCCGATGGTCGAACAGACGCAGCAGCACTTTCAGGTGCTCGGTCGCGGGGATATCTTCAAGACCACCAAGCTGACGGCGGACTCAGGTTTTTACAACACCGCCAACGTGACTCACCTTTACCAGAACGGCATCGATGGGTATCTGCCGGACCTGGGCTTCAGGAAGCGCGATCCGCGTTTTGCCGACGTTGAACGCTACCGGGCGCGGGCGAAGAAGGATAAGGAAGACTATTACGGTAAAACACGGCGCCACTACACCTCGCCGGACTTTCATTATGATGCGGCGACACACACCTGTGTGTGCCCGGCAGGCAAGCGACTCTATTCCAACGGGCGGGCCAACAACACGGGCGGCTATGAAGCGCTGAAGTTCCGCGGCGCCAAGCGTGACTGTCTGCCCTGCACACATCGCGAGAAGTGTTTTAAAGATCCTGACAAAACCCAGACACGCCAGGTGGCCATCTTCATCGGACGGTCAACACAGGCGCCGCCGAGTTATCTGGACCTGATGAAACAGAAGATCGACACCCGGGAAGGCCGTTACCAGTACAGCCGGCGCATGGGTATCATCGAGCCGGTGTTTGCCAACATATGCAGCACCCTGGGGCTGAACCGGTTCAGTCTGCGCACCAAGCGCAAGGTGGATATCCAGTGGAAACTCTACTGTATGGTGCATAATCTGCTGAAGATCCACCGATACGGAGAGTTGGCGATCACGTGAAGGTCAAAACAGCGACAGATGAGTTAATCAATGCGCAAAACTGCGGGACAACGCGCTCGGCGTTCATCAATAACCCGCACTTTACGAATTAAGCATAATGAGAGCAGAAACGGTCATGCCGCATTTTTCGAAACGACTTTTTCTACAGGCTCGTTATGTGTCAAAAACAATAGACAGAAATAAAATAGTAAGGAGACACGAATGAAAAAAATGATAACGACTCTGTTAGTTTGCCTGTATTTCTTGGGCGGAGTAACAGTCGCGGCAGAATTATCAGATGC
>CBEUNK010000144.1:0-5623 GCA_965544455.1 uncultured Thiogranum sp. | reverse complement strand
CACAACTTGGTGCCCCACAGACCGAAGGCGAAGGTGATCGACCAGGGGTGTCGCGCCACCAGCAGGGTTGCCAGGCTGAGCAGGGCCAGCCCCAGTGCACCCCACAGGACCGGCCAGGGGCCGT
Organism: uncultured Thiogranum sp.; assembly: GCA_965544455.1. GTDB lineage: Bacteria > Pseudomonadota > Gammaproteobacteria > DSM-19610 > DSM-19610 > Thiogranum. The sequence goes on along the minus strand of CBEUNK010000144.1, from coordinate 5,499 downwards.
ACAGCAGTCTTTGCAGGGCGGTACGCTGTTCTTTACGGTGCGTCAGGGGTTCATAGCGGCCGAAACGCCGGTACTCCAGGCGACGAACGAGTAGATAGATGCTGCCAAGAACAATCAGCTGCAGGCCCAGGGCCAGCGGCCATCCCAGTGTGTCGAGCAACGATATTTTTCCCAGCGATGGCAACTCCGTCCACCAGGGCAGGTGAATCGAACCGATGACCGAACCGACCACGAAGAAGGCCAGGGTGATCAGCATTTTTACATGACCACCGCCGACCGTGAACAGGGTCCCCGAACCGCAACCGCCCCCAAGTTGCATGCCGATACCGAACAGGAAGGCACCCGCCAGAACGGATATCCCCACGGGCGCGTAGGCGCCGTGCAGTGATATCCCGGGGATCACGCCGGCCAGTAAGGGAAAAAATGCCAGCGATACCAGTGCCGCGAGCAACAGCTGGGCGCGGATCGCGGCGCCGCGCCGCTCGCGCACAAACAGCCGCCAGCCGCCGGCAAACCCGAAAGCCGCGTGGAACAGGCTGAGGCCCAGGCCGATACCAATCAGCAGCAACAGAGCCTGACGGCCGGAGACATCATGATTGACCAGCAGCGCCAGGGCCGAAACGCCAAGCAGCGCTGGAATGACCACGCCGGGTTCGCGGCGCAGACCAACAGCGGGTGCCGACATAAATTACCTCCTCGCCGGACGGAATTGATGACGCAATGGGTGATTCCAGGGGTGAATAGTAACCAAGTATAGATCTTTTCGTGTTTGCTTCAGATCAAGGACTGGCCCTGTAACGGCCGGATCGGTGGTGTTTCCCCCGGGTTGTGTGCCCGGTCATTAATATTTCGTCCCGGTTGTCGATAATGTCCCTGGATCGGGCATCCATGCCAGGTACGGATTCGCCCGGATAGCCTATACTTCGCTATAACCCTGTCGACAGTGTTTAAATAAGGAGGCAACAACCATGCGCACCGTTTCCAAAAAGCTGGCCAGTTACCTGATGGCAGGCACACTTGCCGTGACATCCCTGACGCTGCCGATGAGCGCCGGCGCCACTGATTACATGGCCGATGATACCGGACCTACCGGCGGTACCATGATGGCGGACGCCTTTCTGATGCGGCCCTTCATGCTGGTCAGCACCGTGGTCACCACGGCAACCTTTGTCGTCATGCTGCCGTTCAGTGCCCTGGGCGGCAATGTCGGCGAATCAGCCCGGAAGCTGGTAGCGGAACCCGCGGCCTATACCTTCACCCGCCCGTTGGGCGAGCTGTAAAAAAACGGTTGCGTCCGGCCAGCGAACCCTCTCCCGGTCCGGGAGAGGGTTTTTTGTTTGCCGGTCAGACGACGGCAAACAGCCAGAAATACCCGGCGTTATAGAAAACGTGCAGCAGAATGGGGACGGTCAGTGCCCCGGTGCGGTCCTTGAAGAAGCCGAACAGCAGTGACGGCAACATGACCGCCGCCGCCCACAGGGGCGGGTGGTTGATAAAGTGCAAGGCGGTAAATAACAGGCTGGTCAGGATATTCGCGTGCGTCAGCGGGCCGAGCCGCCAGGGCCTGAGGTAACGGTGAGCCAGGTCCTGGATCAGGCCGCGAAACACGAGTTCTTCCACCACCGGGTAGAGCAGGGCGGGGTACACAAAACGCCAGGGTGCGCGCAGTGGCCAGCCGGGATCCAGGTGTGGATGTACCAGCAGGTAGAGCGCCAACCAGTAGCACAGCGCTGCGGCGATGGCGGCGTAGAACAACGGATCCTGCCAGAAGCGGCTGTGCAATCGGGTCATGTCGCTATCGTACGTGAAACGGAAAAACGTGGCATCCTGCAGGATGGTGCATTCAACACATCGTTATTCCCTGGTAGTACAATAACGCCTCTGATTTTAACCGAGCGGAGCGTGCGGCATGTACGGATTCAGTGTGCAGATGAATTGCGGTTTTGACGAAGCGGTGGACAGGGTCACGGAGGCACTGAAAACCGAGGGTTTCGGTGTGTTGACCGAGATCGATGTCAAGGCGACATTGAAGAAGAAAATCGATGTCGATCGCAAACCCTACAAGATTCTCGGGGCCTGCAATCCCGGGCTGGCCAACCAGGCGTTGAATGCCGATCCCGATATCGGCCTGCTGCTGCCCTGCAACGTGGTGGTACGTGAGGAGGAAGACGGCGCCATTACCGTCGCCTTCATGGACCCAGCCGCGGTGCTCGGGCTGGTGGAGCGAAGCGGGGTGGAGGCACTGGCCGGTGAAGTACGTGGCAAGCTGGAAAAGGTGCGCGACCTGTTGGGCTAGTACTAGGCGGCCAGGTTGCCCGGCAGTATTGCCGCGCAGGCTTCCCGGAACTGGGCATCCGCTTCGGCGATCACCGGTTCCATAATGTCCACCGACAGCCCGGTGAGTTCCCAGGCACCCGCTTCCAGGCTGGCTACCTGTTGGCTATCGCTGGCCGTGCTGTGCGCCATGCCGGTGATGACATCGGAGAGATGAATGGTGGCGGTTTCCAGCCGGTAACGTTCGGCTGCCGAGGGATGATGATGGTGCCGGGCGACTTCCACGAAAGTTTCCGGCAGGTTCCAGGCCTGCATCAGCTCGGCGCCGACCTCGCCATGGTCGAAACCGAAAACCTCGCGCTCGGCCATGTCCAGCGGTATGGATTTTTCTACCGCCATTTCCAGTGCCCGTCGTGAGCCCTCCGGCTGCTGGCGGTACAGTACCAGGGAGCCGATATCGTGCAGCAGGCCCATGACGAAACAGCGTTCGGTGTTGGGTGCGCGCAGGTAACGTGCGAGGATGCGCGCCACGACGCCGGTGTAGAGGCTGTGCTCCCAGAACTTCTCCATGTTGACAAGCCGATTGGGCAGCTTGGAAAAAACCTGAATGGTGCTCGAACCCAGGATCAGGTCGGTTAATTCCAGGGTGCCGATAATCGTAATCGCGCGTGATATGGTATCGATACGCGAGGGGAAGCCGTAAAAGGCGCTGTTGACGATTTTCAGCAGGCGGGCTGTCAGTGCCGGGTCTTCGGCGATGATTTCACCGATGTCCGAGGCCGAGGTATTGGGGTGGTTGAGTTGCTCCATGGCGCGCATGACCACGCTCGGCAGTGAAGCGAGCTCAAGGGTGTCGTTAATCAGGTCTCTGGCAGCAAGTGTCATCCGGTGTATCCCCCGGTCCTGGAGGGGTCGATGCTGTTACCCCGGCATCCTGTGCTTAAGTTTAGGCGATGATCGCCGGATTGGCGTGAGAGTGGCCCTGTCCGTGTCCGGGTGATATCAATATCCACACTGCTGTCCTGGCAATCCAGTAAAGTACCCGCAAATCAACAGGCTATTACAAACCGGCGGGCCGGTCTGTCCGGGGGTGGCCTGTCAGGCGGCAGACGCGGGTTTCCGGGCGTCTGTACCAGTGTCCAATGGTACGCATAAAGATCTGATCTCACAATAATAATTACTGATGGGTATTAAATTTACAGGGTGTCGCCGGTCTGAGAGAATAAGCACCCAAATTTTCCCTATTGATTCGTGTGGAGACAACGCCATGAAGAAATTTTTAGTTGCCAGTTTCTCGAGCCTGCTGCTGGTCGGCGCCAGTGTCAGCATGGCCGCCGGTGATGCAGCCGCCGGTAAAGCCAAGGCCGCCGTTTGTGCCGGTTGCCACGGTGCCGCGGGTATCAGCGCCAATCCTCTGTGGCCCAACCTGGCCGGCCAGAAGGATGCCTACCTCGCCAAGCAGCTGAAGGCTTTCCGTGACGGTACCCGTACCGACCCGACCATGGCACCGATGGCCAAGCCGCTGAGCGATGCCGACATCGACAACCTGGCAGCCTATTTTTCCAGCCTGAAATAATCCAGGTCGCTTGCCAGAAGAAAGCCCGGCCTTGCGCCGGGCTTTTTTGTTTCAGGCCTTGTGCATCCGGTGGCTGACCAGCAGCGCGAGCGTCAGTAACAGCAGTGCACCGGCCTGGTGAGTGGCCGCCAGGGCCACGGGCACATGCAGCAGCAGTGTGCTGATCCCCAGCCCGACCTGTACAACGGCCATCAGCATGAGCAGGTGCAGCGCGGCCCGTGCCGACGTATCCAGTTGTTGTCCGAGCCCCTTCAGCCAGAACAGCAGGATCGCCATGAAGGTCAGGGTTGCCAGCAGACGATGGTCGAACTGGACGGTGGCGATGTTTTCGAACAGGTTGCGCCAGCCCGGTTGCAGCGACCAGCCCGCCGGCGGCAGCCACTGGTCGCCCATCTTCGGAAAGGTGTTGTAGGCGTGCCCGGCTTTGAGCCCGGCAACGAAGCCGCCCGAGGCAATCGTGACGGCTGCCAGGCCGAGCACCACGTTGGCCATTTTTTTCAGTCCCGCCGGCTTGTGTGGTCTGTCGGTCGGCGTGAACAGAAGATCGTAGAGCAGCCAGAGCAGGTAGGCATATATCAGCAGGGCCAGACCCAGGTGCGCGGTCAACCGGTACTGGCTGACATGCGGGTTGTCCACCAGCCCGCTCTTGACCATGTACCACCCCAGCAGTCCCTGCAGTCCGCCGAGTACAAAGGCGAATGCCAGCCGGGGAATCAACCGGGGCGTAAGCTTGCGGCGCCACAGAAAATACAGGAATGGCAACAGGAACACCGTGCCGATGGAGCGTCCCAGCAGACGGTGGCTGAACTCGAACCAGTAGATGGCCTTGAAGCCGTGCAGGTCCATGCCCAGGTTGATCTTCTGATACTCGGGTGACTCGCGGTACTTGGTGAATACGTCCTCCCAGGCTTGCTCGTCGAGTGGCGGCACGACACCGAAAATCGGGTCCCACTCCACCATCGACAGACCGGAGCCGGTCAGCCGGGTAACGCCACCGAGAATGACCATGGCGAATATCATAATGCAGCACACCAGCAACCAGGCGGCGACCTGCCGGCGTGCGGATTGATCCAGTTGTAGCGGGTATGTACTCATCGTGGTTGCTGCAGGCTGTGAAAGTCGGTCATTGTAGCCGATGTGCCTGTGCTATGCTGCCCGGAGGAGGTTTTTTGCATGCGTAATCTCATCATATTGATATTGATGGCAGCGGTTTTCTGGTTGCTTGTCGACCGCTTGCAGCGTGACCAGCAGCAGGCCGTTCAGGCGCCGGTCAGTACCGAGCGGCATCTTGAGCCGATCGTGCCGGTACCCGAACAGGACGCGCAAAACCTCGTCGCCGATATCAGTGTGCACACGGTTGACGAACTGGAACGGCTGTTTTCCCACGTCGAAAAGGTAATGGACCGGCCGCGCCGTGACGGCGAGCAGCCACTGATATCATTGGTGCTGCACGGTCCCGAGGTCGAGTTTTTTGCCCTGAAGAACTATAACCAGTACAAGTCGCTTGTCGACCGGGCCGCCAAGCTGGCCGCGTTGGGTGGCGTAACGATCAGTATCTGTCAGACCCGGATGCGCAACCTCGGCATCCAGTCCGACGAGGTGCCGGCTTTTCTCCGCCAGGTGCCTTTCGGTCCCGACGAGGTCCAGCG
>CBEUNK010000143.1:0-5812 GCA_965544455.1 uncultured Thiogranum sp. | reverse complement strand
GTCGATTATCCCTGCCGCAGCGTCCGGGCCGGGGGTTGGGTCAGGACACGGCGCGCGCCGAACAGGCCGGCCAGGCCGACGAAGGCCATGCCGATCGCGATACCGGCCAGGCCGACGCGCGGATCGATAATGTAGGGGAAGTGAAACACGCGTTCGGCCAGCAGCCAGGTCAGGACCGTCGCCGCCAGCCCGGCCAGCAGGCCGGCGAGGCCGCCGAGCGTGACGAACTCCGCGACCAGGCCACGCCACAACACCGCCTTGCGCGCCCCCAGGGTGCGCAGCACGGCGCTTTCCCGGCGGCGCTCGTCCTGGCTGGCCTGAATGGCGGCATACAATACCGCCAGTCCGGCCAGCAGGCTGAACAGGAAAATAAACTCCACGGCCAGAATGACGCGGTCCATGATGTCGCGTACCCGCGCCATGATGGCCTCGATATCGATAATGGTGACATTGGGAAACTGTTTCACCAGGTCGCCCAGGCGGCGTTTCTGCCGGTCGTCCAGGTACAGGCTGGTCACCCAGCTGGCCGGTTCCTCCTCCAGTAACCCCGGCGGCACCACGGTGAAGAAATTGATATTGAAGGTGTCCCAATCCACGGCGCGCAGACTGCTGACGCGGAAGGTCCGCGTACGGCCGTTGACGTCGAAACTGACATTGTCTTCCAGCTCGATACCCAGCGTTTCGGCGATGCCCGCCTCCAGCGACAGCCACGGCCGGCCGCGATCGGCCGGCCGCCACCAGCGGCCGGCCACCAGCGTATTGTCGACCTGTGGCTTGTCGGCCCAGGACAGGTTGAATTCGCGCGTCACCAGGTGCCTGGCGCGCTCACCCTGGTAGTCGTCGCGGCTCACGGTACGGCCGTTGATGCGCACCAGGCGCGCCCGCACCATGGGATACAGGGCCGGCCGGTTCACGCCCTGCCGGTCGAAGAAGCCCTGGATGCCGGCGACCTGGTCCGGCTGCACGTTGATAATGAAATGATTGGGCGCCTCGGGCGGCAGGCTCCGGCGCCAATCGCGCAACAGGTCGTTACGCACCGTCGACAGGAGCAGCAACACCATGATACCCAGCCCGAAGGCGACGATCTGGATCACGCTGCTGCCGGGCCGCCGCGCGATATTGGCCAGGCCGAAACGCCAGGCGACACCCACCCGGCCACGCAGGCCGCCGAGCACGGCGACCAGGCCGCGCGCGGCCACGGCCAGCAGCGCCAGGGTGGTGAGCATCCCCCCCAGCACGTACAGCACCAGGCGCGGCTCGTCGAGCTGCCAGTAAACCAGTATACCCATGCTGAGTACGACCGCCGCATACACCTGCCAGGTACGTGCCCCCCTGCCGACCCGGTCGCGGCGCAGGACCCGCAGCGGCGGCACGTGGCGCAACGCCATCAACGGCGGCAAGGCGAACCCGAGCAACAGGATCACGCCGGTGGCATAGCCCAGCACCAGCGGGCGCAACGAGGGTGCGGGCAAGGTGGTCAACAGCAACTGGTCGAGGATGCCGGAAATGACCGTCTGTGTGAGCAGACCCAGCAGCAGGCCGGCACTGCTGGTCAAAAGTGCCAGCCACAGCATTTCCAGGCCGAAGATGCGGACAATGGTCGTCTGCGTGGCCCCCAGGCAACGCAGGATGGCGCTGGTATCGAGGTGACGCTGTGCGAAGCGCCGCGCCGCCATCGCCACGGCCACGCCGGCGAGCAACACGCTGATCAGCGCCGCCAGCCCCAGGAAGCGCTGTGCCCGCTCCAGCGCGCTGCGCAACTCCGGCCGGCCTTCCCTGACCGTGAGAATCTGTTCACCGCTCTGCAATCGCTCGTCGAGTTCATTACGGTAATCCCGCAGGCGGTCCTGTTCACCGGCAATCAGCAGCCGGTAATCGACCAGGGCGCCGGCCTGGACCAGGCGCGTGGCGGCGACATCCTCTGCGTTGATCAATACCCGCGGCGCCACGCTGAACAGGTCACCTCCCCGGTCCGGTTCGACACTCAGAACGTGGCGCAGGGTGAAACTTTTTTCACCCAGCTGTAATTGCTCACCGGGCTCCACACCCAGTAACTGCAACAGGCGTGCGTCGACCCAGGCGTCACCGCTGGCGGGTACGCGGTCGACCGGACGGTCCGCACCATAAGGCGCGTCGGCGATGCGCAGCTCGCCGCGAAACGGGTAACCGTCGCCGACTGCCTTGACCTCCACCAGCTGCGGCCGCTCGCCGGCCAGCACCACGCTGCGAAACTGCATGACTCGCGTGGTGCGCAACCCGAAACGCTGCGCCAGCGTTTCCAGTCCGGATGTGACGGGACGCGCCGAGCTGATCACCAGGTCGGCACCGATCAGACCGGCCGCCTGCTGCTCGAGACCGCGCTCGACACGGTCAATGAAAAATCCGACAGCGGTAACACTGGTCACGGCGATCAGCAGCGCCGCCGCCAGGATGTGCAGTTCGCCACCGCGCCAGTCACGCCACAACTGGCGCCAGGAGAAGGCCAGCGTCGCCGGTTGTGTATGGCGCACCATACCGCCCTACACCAGGCGCCCGGCCTGCAACTGCAGCCGCCGTTGACAGTGCGCGGCCAGCGCCTCGTCGTGCGTCGCCATCAGCAATGTCGTTCCCTGCGCCTGGTTGAGGGCAAACAGCAGGTCGATAATGCGCCCGCCCGTGACCTGGTCGAGATTACCGGTGGGCTCATCGGCAAACAGCAGGCGGGGACGCGCGGCAAACGCGCGGGCAATGGCACAGCGTTGCTGTTCGCCGCCGGACAACTGGTTGGGATAATGCTGCAGACGGTCACCCAGGCCGACACGCGCCAGGTAGTCACCGGCCTGAGCACGCGGGTCATCTACCGCGGCCAGCTCCAGCGGCAACATGACGTTTTCCAGCGCCGTGAGCCCGTTCAACAGTTGAAAGTTCTGGAACACGAAGCCGATGGTGTCGGCGCGTACCAGGGCGCGGCCGTCCTCGTCCAGCGCACCGAGGTCCCGGCCGTCGATAATCACCTGGCCACTGCTGGCGACGTCCAGGCCGGCGAGCAGTCCCAGCAACGTGGTCTTGCCGGAACCGGATGCCCCCAGTACCGCCACCGAGTCACCCGCGGCAACACTAAAGTTGATATCATCGAGTATGGTTAACGACCCTTCGGCGGTGCTGACCTGTTTACCCAGGTTGACAGCCTGGAGGAAAACATCCGATGACGGCAGATCCATGTTGCGACGACTCCTGACGCTTGTGTGTTTACTCTGGGCCGCCACCGTGGCGGCGGCCCCGCAGACTGTGCTGGTACTGGGTGATAGTATCAGTGCGGCCTATGGTATTGATACCGGCCAGGGCTGGGTTGCGCTGTTGCAGCGGCGCCTGAACGAAAACGACTTTAGTTACCGCGTAGTCAATGCCAGCGTCAGCGGTGATACCACCCGCACCGGCCTGAACCGGCTCGACGACGCCCTGCTCCGGTATCACCCGGCCATCGTGATTGTTGCCCTGGGAGGGAATGACGGGCTGCGCGGCCTGCCTTTCAGTGAAATCGAAACCAGCCTCGACGGTATTATCACCCTTAGTCAGCAACAGGGCGCGAAAGTGCTGCTGGCCGGGGTGCGCCTGCCGCCGAATTACGGCGCCTATTACAACAGCCGCTTTGCCACCCTGTTCCGGCAGCTGGCCGACAAGCACCGGGCAGCCCTGGTCCCGCGCCTGCTGGACGGTGTTGCCGACCACCCCGGACTTATGCAGGCCGACGGCATCCACCCGGTCGCCGCCGCCCAGGGGCGCATCCTGGACAACGTCTGGCCGCAACTGCGGCCGTTACTGCCGGATTAGTGCCGGTTGGCCTGCCGGATAACCTTGGCGCGGACTTTCCGGCAGGAACGCTTGTCGACCAGTTGCAGGCACGACTCGCAGGCATTGCCCAGGTAAAACCGGGCGGCTGACACTGCCATGGGTTTGAGTGGCAGCGGTTTACGATGCCCCATGTTATCCAGTCGTTCGGACAACGACGGCATGGTGCTCTGTGGATTACTGCGCCTGTTGGCCACGCGTTTCAACAGCGCATCCATTTCGGCGGCAGACAGGCCACCCTGGAAAAGTTCCGCCATGCGCGCGTGCGGCATTTTCTCGGGCTTCATGGATGAGCGCACGCTCTCGACAATACCCGGCCAGAAGGTGCGTGTCAGGTAGTCATCGATCATCACCTGGCCGCAGACGGCCCGTGCCACGTCGCGGTCATTGATGGCCTGCATGGCGTAAAGGTCGGCCCGCAGTTCGCTGCGGCGGGCTGCACCCAGCGACAGCGCACGATAACGCGGGACATACCAGTTGAAAAACGAACACAGCGGCCGCACCAGCCAGGAGCGGCGTTGACTGCAATGACTCTGATACTGGACCCACAGATCCCTCAGGTAGTACAGCCAGCTGTTGATACGGCTTTGCCGGCCCGCCAGCTGGCCGATACGGCGCGCGATCAGCACATGCACATCGATGGGTGACAGGGTCAGCAGCACCGGCAGGCCGATAACCAGCGTGTGGCTGGTGGTAAAGGAAAATCCGCTGCGGGGTGTTTTGACAATACGCACGTCGAAGCGGTCACGCAGCACCACCCTGTCGATACGCGGATGGCCGTAGGTTTCCCCGAGCTCTTCCAAAAGTTCGAACAGGCGGGGACAACGGCGCTTGTCCAGCTCGACCCCCGAGGGCGGCGAAAAACGCATGGTCGCAATCTTGATAGTGCCGGCACCACCCAGCAACATCAGCATCAGCTGGATGGCGGCATCGAACCATTGCAAGGGTGTTTCAGCGGTGGGTATGGAGAAATACAGGGCCACCGGCATGGTCACGGCCAGTGCCGGAAACAGGAACAGAAACAGGTAACCACCGGCCGCCGCCAGCAACGTCAGCAGCAGGTAGGCGTTGGGGTGGTAGCGCGACAGGCGCAAGGCGCCCCGGCGATTGAAGGGATTAACGTAGCTGTCGAACAGTGCCAGTTTATTGCGGAGTGCCAGGAACATCGGGATGATTTCGCTTTTTACTTGTCACCCTGTTTTTATCGGCGGCCCGGCAGAAAACCCAATAAAAATAATGAATTCATTTTCAATAGGTTGCAGCATCTGGAGGCGGGGCCTCACCCGGGACGCAGGACCGCACCGTGGCGGTATATCACCCAGGTCGACCAGCGGACCGTACCAGCCGTCCTTATCTGTACAATAAAAAAGCCTGTCGTATTTGAGGATTCATTTCATGGAAAAACAAGTCACCCTGGTTCTTGGTGGCGGGGCAGCCCGCGGCCTGGCTCATATCGGTGTCATTCGTGTCCTCGACGAAGCGGGCTACAAGGTATCAGCGCTGACGGGCACTTCCATAGGGGCACTGATCGCCGGCGTCTACGCTGCCGGAAAATTGAACGAGTATACGGATTGGGTCCTGTCCCTGACGAAAAGGGATGTTCTCAGATACCTGGATGTTTCTTTTCGGGCCAAATCCGGAATTCTTAAAGGCGACCTGATAATAGAAGTCCTGAGGGAACTTGTTGGAGACATTTCAATCGAGAACCTCCCGGTACCTTTTATCGCCGTAGCCACAGACCTGGCAACAAGAAAGGAGGCCTGGCTCACCGAAGGCAATCTGTTTGAAGCCATTCGTGCTTCAATCGCGATCCCGGGTGTTTTTACACCTCATAAGATTGCCGGTCGCTGGATGGTCGATGGTGGTTTACTGAACCCGGTACCTGTCACTCCCGCTGCACAGTTACTTAGCGGGGCAACCATCGCAGTTAATGTCACCGGCCCGAGATCCGCGAATCCTCTGGGCAAAATTGTCTCCGCCGAGC